>JAZSOA010000008.1:0-193115 GCA_045536655.1 Candidatus Nanosyncoccaceae bacterium
AGTCCTATCCTAGCCTCTTCTGGCCGGGCATGTCCAAGGCTGAGGAGGAGAAGGCTTGCGACGACTACTGGGCCATGGTCAGACACGTGGACAAGGACATCTTCGGCAAGAAGTAATCCAAGTCTACGGCGCTCCACCCATCCCACCCAACCGCAAAAAACAACCGAAAAACCCCGCACCCGAAAAGTGCGGGGTCTTTTCATGCTTAAAAAATTTTACTTTTGCAAGATTTATGGTATTTTTGTAAAATATCTTCATAAAAGGAGCTTTTAAATGAGAAAAGTATTAGCATTTGACATCGATCAAACCCTCAATATCGCCAAGACGCCAATCCCAGACGAGATTGCCGATCTTCTAACCCAGTGTCTTGACCACTTCGAAATCTGCCCTATTTCTGGCCAGAAGTTCGATCAGTTCTTGATTCAAATTGTTAATCGCCTCGAAAAAGCTACACCAGAACAGCTTTCTCATCTCCATCTCTTTGTTGCTCAGGGGACTCAGTATTACCGCTACAACGTCGAAAAGAAAGATTGGGAACAAGTATACAACTACCCTCTCACCGACGAGCAGGTCGCAAAGATTACTGAAGCCATCGAAACTGCCGCACGCGAACTCGGCTACTGGGAAGAAGATAAGCTTCAGGACGGCGACGAAATTATCGAAAACCGCCTCTCTCAGGTTACCTTCTCTGCCCTTGGCCAGAAAGCCGGCACCGAAGTCAAATATGCTTGGGATCCAGATCACAAGAAACGCGATGCTATCGTTGCCCGCGCTAAAGAGCTCGCCCCAGAATTCGAATACGAAGTTGGCGGTACAACCTCAATTAACGCCTTCATTCCTGGCATGAACAAGGTCTTCGGTATGACTCACCTCATGGAAGAGCTTAAAGTCGAAAAGAAAGACATTCTTTACTTCGGCGACATGACCCAGCCTGGCGGCAACGATTACCCAGTCGTTCAAATGGGCATCGACACCATTACGGTTCGCAGCCACGAAGACACCGCCTATGCCCTCCGCGGCATCCTTGGCCTTGTCGGCGAATAATCCAAAATCCTTCAGCGCAGCCTCAGAGCTGCGCTTTTTGGTGCCGAGAAAATCCATTCTACTTATGTTAAAATATCCTTATGATGGCTAGAAAAACTTATATTATTGCAAACTGGAAAATGAACTTTACCCCTGGCGAAGCCAGCCTATATCTGCATCGCCTAGCAGACAGGATTCCTGCCATGCGCAATGTTCAGGTGGTTCTAGCCCCATCACTTATTTCTCTGCAGACTCTTTCGCTCCAGATTAATCGTCGCCAGTTCAAACTGGCCGCGCAAAACTTCTATTGGCGCGATTATGGTGCATACACAGGCGAAGTCTCCGTTTCACAGATTCGTGGTTTCGTAGATTATGCCATTGTTGGCCATTCCGAACGCCGTTACGTCTTCAACGAAAGCGATAAAGACATCGCGCAGAAGGTCGCTGCCGCCATCCGCAACGGCCTTACCCCCGTTCTCTGCATCGGCGAAACCGCTCTTGAGCGCCGCAACGGCGAAACCAATTCCGCCATCTATTCCCAGCTTCTTGGTGGTCTTAGCGAAGTCAGCGAGGAAGACATCGATAAAGTTATCATTGCTTACGAACCAGTTTGGGCTATCTCTAGCAACAAAAACGCTCGTCCAGCCAGCCCGGCCGACATCGAAGCCGCTCAGCTCGTCATTCGCCGCCAAATCGCCAAGCTTTACGGCGAAGCAGTCGCCATGGATATCCCTGTTCTCTACGGCGGATCCGTCAACAAAGACACTGCGCCTGGTTATCTAGACATTGCTGGTATTGACGGCTTGCTCATCGGGGGCGCAAGTTTGATAGCAGATTCATTTTGTGCTATCGTAGAATCAGCAAAAGGTAAATATAATGAGCGGTAAAATCGATTACAACGAGTTAGACAAAGCAGTTTTGCAAGCCTCTAGGGCAAAAACAGCCAAAACCCCTAAAACCGAACCACAGAATTTCATTGCTCAAAAACAAGCTTACCCGCCACGTACGCGCTATATGGATTTTATTGCGCGTCCACACAAAAAGGCTTCCCAAAACACCGAACCAAAGACAGTTCAGGTAACTACCCAAAGCGAATCGAGCGCCTCAGCTACTCAGGCACCACGTCGCATTGCACGTTTTGCTCCTGCTTCAGCTGGCATGCCAAATTATCGCGTAGCGAGCTCACATGTTGCAACCAAACCGCATTCTATTCCTACTAAGCCGGTCGCAAAACCAGCTCCAACTACTACCGTAAAACCCGTCGCAACCACCAAGCCGGTTACTGCCGTAAAGCCAGTCGCTCGCATTGCTAAGCCAACAACGGCTACCAAGGTTCCAGCACAGCCTGTTGAGCGCCCTGCTGCAACTCTCGCTGCCGCAAAGCCAGCGCCAAAAGCTGCAATGGACGAACATGAAAAAGCTCAGGCCAAAAGTACCGCTGCTGCCGCAGAAGCCGCTGTTAAGACACTCGAAAAGAAACCGTCTTCGCCAAACGCAAATAATTATTCCATCGGCGTCAAATCCCCATTCATTCGCACTGATACCAAGGTAGAAAAGCGCCCACTCGGCAATACAAGCGACTACGTCTCTGACGATAAGGTCGAAAAAACTAACTACGCAGCCAAGAAAAACGAAACTAAGGCTACAAAGTCTAAGAAAACCAAGGTTGTCGGCAACAGGCAGGCGAAGTCTAAAGGCTGGATCTGGCCACTTATCATTATGCTAATTATTGCAGCTGGCGGCGGTCTCGGTTATCTCGCCTATCGCGTCCTAGAAAACGCATTCTAAATTCACTAGCGCCCCCTCTCTGTAAAGGGGTGCTTTTGTTTTGCCAAGATCAAGAATATCTGATATAATACTGAGGTATATATGGTGGGTATAGCTCAGCTGGTTAGAGCGTCGGTTTGTGGCACCGAAGGTCGGAGGTTCGAACCCTCTTACCCACCCCATATATAAAGTGAAATAATTTGAAACAAGCGAGTTTCATATAACGGTTATTATGTGAGTTTTCCAAACTCAACATGAGAGTTCGACTCTCTCAACTCGCACCAGAAGCTAAAAAAGAACGACCAAAGGTCGTTATTTTTTAGCTTCTGCTACGAGCTGAGAGAGATGCGAACTCGAAGAGTTCGCGCTTTGTAGGAGCCGAGCGAAAACGAAGAAATGCCACGCATTTCGGCTTTTCCGAGGCGACGCCCAATGCAAGTGCTGCGCTAGCAGCACGCTCTCTCTCAACTCGCCCCCAAGCAATGTGCACTCTCAACTCGCATCCCTAGCACGCTCTCTCGACTCACCCTCCTACCCCTGTTCTCCATTGACTTTTTCCCTAATTCGTGCTATAATATACAACGAGTTTGGGCGAAAGTGAGTACCCCATCGAACCTTAAGGAGGTTTATATGAAAAAGCGTAAATCCAAATCCCTGGCGTTGCTGGTTGTCTTCGGACTGATTATACCGGCGCTGCTCGGCATCGCGGCTGCGATCGAGCACTTCACCATCGATGTTCCTGAGGAAACTACCCAGGAATACATCGAAAAGGACAACGACCGCTATCTGCAGGTCGTCAATTCGAAGTATCAAAACTACCTCGAAGCGAACCAGAAAGCGGCCGACGCTGCGTACATGATTGACACCAATACCCTCGACGACACACAGATTGCCGACATCCTTAGTATCGACCCGACAGCCATGCAGAAAGGAAACGGATATCTTGTCATCACTCTTTCTACAAGCGAAAAGATGTCTGTATCTCCGAAGAGTATCTGCATCAATGGCAAATACTACATGGAGTTCAGCACCAACGGTAACGGCGGCCTTAAAGGGACTTGGGAGGGCTACAACTCTGCCAATGCTACCCCGATCGTAATTGCTGGCAAGGCTCGCACGCTTGAAGAGTGCGCTACCATCGCGATGGTGGCGGATTCGGTCGAGAAGAACGGCGGAGATTACAGAAATGTAAATATTCGCGGCGACAGATACGACGTTCTCGGCACAATCTTCTTTTTCTATATCGGAATCGAAATTGCGCTGATCATTGTCGTGTTCCTGATATTCTTCCTGATTCCGGTTCTGATCGGCTAAGCCTCTCCCCTGCCTCAGGCAACTGAGACAGGGGATTTTTTCTTGCCAAAAAACTCAGCCATAATGTCATTTTTGACAAACATCCAATAAAATGTTAGAATAATTGTATTGCTCAAAGGGGACCAGCCTGAGAGTAAAATATGCACTTTTAGAGGAGGAAATTTGTATGCTTATTATCGCATCTCCGGAAATCATCGAGAGAAACATTCAGCTCTCAATGGACGACGACTGCGCCGTTGCCAAAAACGCCTTCTATCTCGAGGCTAAACAGGCACACGCAAGCGTCAGCACAGACAGCGACAACCAGAACAGCTCCACCTATATCGTCCTTCCCTACGAACTGGTGTCCATCCTGAAAGGCTGCAACTTTATTGCGGTCAAGGGATACAAGCTCCAGAAAGACGAAAATGGCAGCTACCGAGCAGTACAACAGTCCGAAAACGGCAAAATCGACCTCGTCATTAACGGAAAAATCTTTCCTTCAACAAGGACAGATTATCCGCTCGAGTTCGACATTGGCCACGGCCACAAGCTCATTCTCTCGGGAACAACAGCAATGATCGGCACTGAAGAAAGCATGATCAACTGCGAAAGAGACATCAACCCCGAATACGAAGGAACGCCGGCCGAATGTTACCGCTACCTGATTCCCGCAGTAAGCTAACCTCCACCAAAAATCCCGCACCTCTCGGTACGGGATTTTTTATTGCCTAATTTTAAGCCAAATCGCTTGCCACACGGTTTACTTCATCGATCGTCGTAATACCGTTCAAAGCTTTCAAGAAACCATCCTGACGCATCGTGACGGTTCCCTTCATTCGTGCGACATTCATAATGTCTGCAGAGGTTGCATGCGCAATAATCAACTTCTGAATGTCTTCGTCAACTGTAATTGTCTCGTAAATACCAGCACGACCCTTGAAGCCACCTGGCTGCTGATCGGAATCTTCACCCTTCACCAAGGTATAACCCTGCTGATTTGCAATCGGTAGATTCACATAGCCGAGATCGTCACTGACTGGACCAACTTCCGACGCGCTCTTTGGCAAGAGATTACCAATCGCGGCATTGATCTCCTGAGTCTGCATATCTGAAGATTTAATTGCATCATGGCGCTCACCAACACGGCGCACAAGACGCTGACCGATGACCGTGTTCAAAGTCGAAGCAATCAAGAATGGCTCGATGCCCATATCAATCAAACGTGGCAAAATACCTGCTGCCGAGTTCGTGTGGAGTGTCGAGAATACCAAGTGACCCGTTAAAGCCGCCTGAACCGCCAAGCCCGCCGTTTCACCATCACGAATCTCACCCACGAGCACAACGTCAGGGTCCTGACGCAAAATCGAACGCAAACCCGAAGCGAAAGTCAAACCAGCATCCACGTTCACTTGAATCTGGTTTACGCCATCCATCTTATACTCGACCGGATCCTCGAGCGTAACAATATTAATCTCTTCACTCTTAATCTTCTGAACAAGCGCATAAAGCGTGGTAGACTTACCAGAACCAGTAGGACCAGAAGTCAGAATCATGCCGTTCGGCTTCGAAACACCTTCAAGAACATCACGTAAAGCACGACCGGTCATACCCATCGACTCAACTTCCATCGCAGTACCCGTCTTATCCAAAAGACGAATAACCACCTGCTCGCCCCAAACTACTGGAGAAATTGCGATACGAAGGTCAATTTCATTATCGTTTACAATCACGGTAAACTGACCGTCCTGTGGGATGCGATGCTCATCAATCTTCAGGCGCGACATAATTTTAATGCGCGAAACCAAAGCCGGCTCAATCGATTTTGGCAGCTCCATAACCTTGCGCAACACACCATCAATACGGCAACGAATCACGAGAGACTTCTCGAGTGGCTCAATGTGAATATCCGATGCCTTGCTCTTTGCAGCGTAATCCAAAATCGAAGACAAAGCCTTAGAAATTGGCGAGTCCTGCGTAATTGTCTGCGCATCACCGCTATGATCTTTCGCTTCCTTCTCTTCACGTTCAGCTGCTCGGTCAACATCCTTCAAGTCAGCCACGTACTGCATCAATGCGTTGTCGATACCAGCATCCGAAGTCATTACAACACGAACTGGCATATGGACAATATTCGTCACATAGTCGACACGCTGAATGTTTGTCGGATCAAGCACTGCAACATTGAGCTGACCATCCTTGACATTCAAAGGAATTACACGCGAACGCTGCGCTACGTCCTGAGGAATTCTTAACAATTCCTTCTTGTCGAAACGCATATTACGAAGGTCAACATACGGTGAATTTACAACAACCGCCGTTGCGTGCTGAATACAGTCATCTGTCGCAACGCCACGAGTTTTCAAAGCGGCCAAAATTGGCTGGCCAGACTTCACCACCTCGGCATAGACCTTCTTCGCTGCATTGATATCCACAAGACCGTAGTCAATGAGGACGTCTACAATACTATCTTGTTGTTCCTTCGTTAATAACATGTTTATCTAATTTGTTTTATTCATTTTGGCCTGAGTTGTCCTCAGTATTCTCAGAGTTATCCCCTGAATTCTGGTCGCCGCCATTCATTTCCTTTTCGTACTCTTCTTGAGTCACACAGCGGATACCATCGTAAACTTCACCGTAATTACACTTACCGCGAATAACATCCTGGTTCAAGTTCAAAGCCGTAGAGTTGAATGTTTCAGCATCCGGCTCAGCTACAACACCAGAAATATCGTTAATATATTCGATCTTTTCATAACGATCGCTTGGATCACCCAAGAAAGCGTTCATGCCAAAGTAGGAAATACCTATCGACACGATTGCGATGAAGATTATTAAAGCTATGTCAGTACTTTTCATTTATACCTTTCTTTAATAACTCGTCGAATTAAGAGCGGCTGTTCCACTTGAACCACCTTGACCTTTTTCAACACTCTGATCGCCACCGGCAGCACGGCACTTTTCATTCTGTGCATCCGCACAAATCACGCGCTTCTGAATTTGCAAATCGACCGGGTTCGTATAGTAAGTATAGTAGCTACCAGTAAAGTTAAAGTTGTTGCTACCATCACCTGGCATTTCAATCGTAGCTTGCTGCAAGTCGAAGTTACGAATCGTCTTATCAATTGTCGACAAGAAGGTCTTCATCTTGCTAAGGTCGCCGTCGATATTAATATTAGCTTCGAGCATACTATATGGCTCAAGAATCGAACCAGAAGTCGTGCTCTGTGAACCGCCACTATAGCCAGTATCTTCAAGCGAGACCGCTGAATCGCTATCTGCGCTCAAGTCTACACCGGCCTTGTCCATGATAAGACCGAGCTGAATACGAGTCGTTGTATCAACATCATCCAAGCTAATCGTTGAAGATGTTGCTGGCATAGCGTCAGGAATCACACGAAGCGATGAGCAACGGCGGACCTTTTCTAGCTCCTCTGCCGTCTTAACGCCTTCAAGCGACATATCGATGCCGTAGAAACCGCTACAGTCAGTCACTGTACGGGTTCTAGCGACGGATTCAAGGTTTTCGTTCTTGGTTAAGGCCGAAATCTGGCCAGCAAGTGTCGAAAGATTCGACTGATCCTGCTTCAAAGCATCTACTACATAGCCCTTCTGGGTTAGAAGTTTGCCATTGAAGGAGATTACCTTAATGAGGTAAACCGAAAGCACAAAGGTAACACCTAGAGCAATCGAAGCCAGACATACTGAAATAAACATCGTGCGTTGCGCTTTTGTGATCTTAATTCTCTTAAGAACCGAAGCGCCATCTGCTGCACTTACTTTATCTGCCATTATTTGCTCCCTCCATTTTTAGAGTCTTCCAAAGAAGTTGTAAAGAAGTCTTCAATTGCGCGATAGCTATCCGAGACGTTGCGACGTGATGGGCTATAGAAGAGCACGTTGTGGCTAGACTGACTGAAAATCTCTGGCGAGAAGTTCATTGCAACCGAAAAGCTAAAGACATGTTCGTCATTCACATAACCTTCGGCCTTGTCAGTACCTTCAACCTTTTCTGTAGCGATTGGACACTTTGCAAGCGTTGCGTCTTCGTCAAACTTACCTTCATCGCCATAGGTAATACAGTTACTTTCGAAGTAGAAGCCGTTTGGCGCTTCGTTAGCAACATCGGCACTGCTCGAGCGAGCTCCGCCCTTCTTGTAAGATTCGAGATCTTCGCTATTGTCATAGGTGCGGCGAATCAAGACTACTTCTGGATTCTTCGTATTGACTGGAGTTTCGTTTTCGTCGTCATCGCTCTTGTTATTAGAATCGATAACCATCTGTGCTTCGCAGCCTGGCGAGTAACGATAGTATTCACCATAGACATGACCCTCGATGATTCTTTCGCCGGCAATACAGTAAGTAGGAATCTTAAAGCTATTACCATCTTTATCCTGACCATAGTAATCACCGTAGTCGAAGTAAGAAGCGTTAACCGTCGAGACGAAGTTTGCGTAAGCCGTAGCCTGAACTGTAGAGTTCTTAGCTTTTGCAATCACATCGTAGTTCAAAGTCGATTCTGCGAAATCAATCGAGATTTCGGAAGTCTTGAAACTATACTCGCTATCGCTTGGAAGTGCAACTTCAAGGAAGCTGAAAACTTCTGGTGATTTTGCAGGCTCTGCAATCAAAGATTCGTTGCTTGGAAGGAAGCGAGATGGCTTAGCCTTCTTTGCGTTTAATTCACCAATGTTGTTCAACTCGTTCTGAATCGAAAGCATGGCATTTAGGTTTGCGGTCTGCATTACAGCCGTACCGAAACCAGTACAACCCTTCTCTTTCGAGCTATCAATGCGGCAAGCGATTTCGTGATCAGCATTGTTTTTAGCAATTTCCTGGCCACCGACCACGCCGAACAAGGCCGCGATAATTACGCCACAACCAATTGCAACCAAGATACAAATAAAGATTACAAAGTTGCGCATCTTTTCCTGGCGCAGAAGCTTTGCTTTAACCTCTGGGACTAGACTAAGTTCGTACATATTATCTACTATTTGTCCTTTCCGCTAAACCAATCGCTACGGCAAATTCGGCTGCGACCTGCGACAAAGCTTGCTGCTGTTGTTGCGTGACGCGTACCATCTGCCATGGTAGACCTTCAGAACTTGGGATTTGTGTTTTAGCTTCAATGTATTCACCGAGGAATGGAATTACGCCAGCGAAACCGGATAGTAAAATTCCACCCACGTTGATATTTGGATACTTTGCGCGGAAGAAGTTAACAGACTTTGTAAGTTCTCCAGCAAAGTTTTCAAGCGGCTGATCAAGTGCCTTAAAGACCTGACCATCAAGCTTATCTTGAGCAAGACCGAATTTAAGAATAAACTGCCTTGCCTGACTCTCTTTAACATTAAGTGATCCAGCAACGGTGCGGGTAAGCGTCGATAGGCCACCTGGCAACGAACGCACAAGGCGAGGCGCGCCATTATAGACTACCGTTAAGTCCGTCGAATCTTCACCATAATCAATAATCAAGCGAGCATCCGTGATTCCTGGAGGCGTCAAAGCGCGCGACATTGCTACGGCATCTGGTTCAGCTGCAACCAAATCAAAGCCGAAAGCTTCAACACTTTCCATGCGCTCTTCGGCATACTTTGTTGCCGTTGAGCTCAAAAGCACCTCAGTAACCTGTGGATCGTTCGGGCTTGGCCCCAAAATTACATAGTCAACCGTCGCTTCATCAATTGGCATTGGAATATATTGATCTTCATGATATCGAATAATCTTCTCCATCGACTTCTTGTCTTGGGTTGGAATTTCGATGATCGTCGTAAAGGTCTTACTCGATGGAAGACCGAGCGCGATTTTCTTAGTCTTGATACCGGCTTGCTCGGCTGCGCTCTTAATTGTTTCGCCGAGTTTTCGTTTGCCGGCTTCGCTGCTATCTTGCAAAATCTGTCGGCTCACAGGCACATATGCGAAATGCTCAAGCGACCAGCCCTGTTTTCCAGTGCTAGACAATTCGACCATTCTTAATGCGTCCGTTCCTACGTCTAATGCGAAGAAGCTACCCACACCATTTAAACTCATACTAATATATTACCATAAGCGCAATATATTTCACAAATAATTAATTAGAAATCTTCAAATTATTTCGAAACGTTGAATCTAAATTCAACCACATCGCCGTCTTGCATAATATAATCTTTGCCCTCAGTACGCATGAGGCCGGCTTCCTTGACAGCTTTTTCTGAACCAAGGCGAACAAGATCATCGTATTTACAAATATTGGCCGCGATAAAGCCGCGTTCAAAGTCGGTATGAATTACACCAGCCGCCTGTGGTGCAGTTGCACCCTGCGGAATCGTCCAAGCACGGCATTCTTTGTCACCGGCAGTTAGATAGCTCTGGAGGCCCAAAGTATCATAAGCCACGCGCACGAGCTGACTCAAACCATCCTCTTTGATACCGTAAGAATCCAAGAATTCCTGCTTCTCTTCTTTCGACATGTCAGCCATTTCGGCTTCAAGTTTTGCGTTTACAAAAACACACTTCTGCGGCGCAACGAGATCGGCGAGTTCTTTTTTCTTTGCATCGTCGATAAGTTCATTTTCGTCCATATTGAACATATAGAAAACTGGCTTGGCGCTGAGCAAGTTTAAGCCTTCAACTGGTTCGACATGCATCTTCCCTGCCTTAAGTTCATCGAGCGCCTTTTGCGCGGTTGCTTCGCGCTTAATCGCATCTTTGTCACCGCTCTTGGTATCTTTGTGGTATTTTGGAATGACTTTTTCAAGCGTTTCAATATCAGCCAAAGCAAGCTCTAGCTCAACCGTTTCGATATCTTTCTTTGGATTTACCTCGTTTGCAACGTGCGTAACATTTTTATCTTCAAAAGCACGCACAACATGGCAGATCACTTCGCATTCGCGAATATTAGCCAAGAATTTATTACCAAGACCTTCACCTTTTGACGCACCCGCAATCAAACCAGCAATGTCCACAAATTCGACCGTTGCCGGAATAGTTTTTGCAGCACCATACATTTTAGCGAGAACATTCAAGCGTTCATCAGGCACACCAACAATGCCAGTATTTGGCTCAATGGTTGCAAATGGATAATTTGCCGCCAAAGCACCCGCGTTTGTTAACGCGTTAAAAAGTGAACTTTTACCAACGTTGGCCAGGCCAACGATTCCAATCTTTAAACTCAAGACCAACCTTTCTTTAAAACTTATCTGTTATTATACCATATTTCTCGGTAAATTGCTGTTCCAGAACCACAAGCAACTCTTTGGCTTTCGTAATGCTATTTTCAATCGCATCAAAGGAATCTACTTTATAAAGATCTTCCAGTTTCCGAACTATTTCTTTTGGCAGATGATCATTGATATGGCAGAGACCATAGCCTAGATGATGGGGAGTATAAATAGTCCTAGCAATGGCAACTAATGGATCTGCAACATTTTCAATATACTTCAGATAAGCTTCACCATACTGGTTTCTCTTTATATACTTTGTAACCCTGCTCGATTGAGCAATACGATTCTTGTTATTACTAAATACTTTTCGTAGCTCTTCTATGTTTGGCTCCATAGCATCTTTGTAAGAAATAATGCCATCTTTATCGAAAAGAACCAAAGGCCTTTCGGCTAAGTCATTCTTAACAAAACAAGTCGCGTCTAGACCACGTATTTCATGAGATTGGACACAAATATCTAGCGTAAGATATTCCGAAGTGTTTGCAAGATGAATATTGCTCTGTGCAATAGTCTCGCGTATCTCGTCGTCCCGTGAGTCTATTTCGCCAAGTTTCTTTAGCTCCTCAACACATTCATAGAGAAACGACTCTTGATGTTCTTTTTTGACATCAAACCAAAAATCTACGTCGGAATACTCATCAACTTTGCCCAATCCATCCGCACCTTCGAGCCACATCGCAAAAACGTAGTCTTTCGATGATGCAAAAATACGCAAATACTCTATTATTTCTTCTCTGGTGATTTCTGGTTTCATATGGTTTGCTACTCCTTTTTTCTTTCGAATGATTTAACTAAATGCCCAAATCAGAGATAAAACAGTAGTCAGCTTTACTGCTAACGCTTCACGAGAGGTATAGCCTCAAGAAGCGGACGGTAAAGATCTGTTTCTGGCTCAATTTTAAAACCTTCCATCGAGGCTTCATCGGAAAAGACTACATGTTGGCAATTCTTCGCAATCACAATCGGCGTTCTTTCGTTCGATTCGCCCATCAAATTAACTGCCATCGCGGTCAGCGGGTCAATCATGTCGACTTTTGTAAGTTTCATTTTTCGACCAAAAATATCCTCTTCGCCACGGATATCTTTCGTTGGTTCGACCCCAGAAAGACCAATCGCCAAACCGGTCACACCCCAACGCAGCAGAGTGGTATGCGAATCGGTCGCAACAACGCCTAGCTCCTTCAGGTCAAACTTCTTCATTAATCTTTCGCGAACCTCGCGGCAAAAGTCGTCAATTTCTTCCGGCCACAAAATATAATATCCATTGGCATTACTCTCATCAATTCCAGCCGCAGGAATAAGAACACCGTGGCTAACAGTCAAATTCACCCCAAAGCCACCAGCTTCATTTTCATAGCTCAGAAAACGATCAGCTTCTTGCTTAATCAAATCCTCTTTCTCGATCGTACCAACCTTTACGGTTCGACCTTGATGAATCGCTATGATTTTTGAACTAATAAAAACTATATCTTTTTCGCCGACCTCTAAGGAATCTATGGCTTCCCAAATTTCGTCTTTTGGGGGCAGAAATGCACGGGTTTTAACTGGAATGAATTCTAACTTCATGAGGTCATTATATCAGGCTGACCCCGTAATTTATCAGAGCCTCGATTCAAGCTTATATTTAATCATTACGCAAAACTACCTGCTGGAACTCGCCCGTCTCTAAATATTTCTTGTAGGCCTTCCAAATTGCCCCAGCGTAAGGAGACTTCTCGAGTCCATCAACTTCATCAAAATCAAACCAATGCTTCTCTGCAATCTCTTCCTCATCCTCGATATCATATTCCTCGAACTTATCACAGACAAAGGTCATCGAGAAAAGACTCACTGGATCATTATAGCCATAAGTAATCGTATAGCCCGAAACGCTCGCGAACGGCTTCATGTCTTCGTCCTTCGCCACCAAGCCGGATTCTTCGACTAATTCTTTTCTTGCAGCTTCCTGCCAAGTCAGCCCAAGCTCCGCATGCCCACCCGGAAAACACCAAAAGCGATGTTCTCTATTCAAAACCATACAAACTTTGCCGTCACGAACTGGCACCACATCTGTCGTCGCCGACATAATCGTATCGTGCTCACATTTCTGACGTATTTTCCACAAATAACTTCCTACGTATCCCATACCCTTATTATAATCCAGGACAAAGAAAAGCCCCTCCAACCGGAGGGGCCATATTGTTATAGGGTGAGGTTTAGAAATAACACATCAGGGTTTCAGGGATTTCCACATTGGCTTCAGCGAACTGCGCCTTCAGAATTGCGCTCGCCACCGCAAAGCCAGGTTTTCCCTTCGTAACCGTTAAGGCATGCGCAGTTGTCACGACCGCCGGATCATCCGAGCCAACAGCTCGCATAAACTCCGCATCAGAACCAGTCAGCATACCATGCTTTTCCTTAATCTTCATACTGCCACCAGGCCAGCCCTGTTTGATACGCCAAAGCTGCACCATCGGAAACAGCATCTTGTCGATCACGTAAGCATAGCTGTCCTTCTTCTGGAACTCCTTAAAGGCTTTAATCGCTTTCTTGCGAGACTTTTTCGGCAGATTCTTAAGAAGCGCTTTGAAAGCACGCAGCTCCCTTTCGTCTTTATCCAGACAACGATTGTTGCCGTCGTCCGGAATATCTCCGCCAATCTGAGCCTCCGCAATGTCATGCAATGAGCCAATGTATTTCACTTTGCCAGGCTTGAAGCCAGGAAGCTCATCCTTGAAAAGAGCCCCCATCAGCCATGCCGCCCAAACAAAGCTAATCATATGCTCGCCATCGGATTCGCAATGCTCTGCTGCCGAAAAAACATTGGTCTGGTCAGAACCTTCCACGTAACCCAGGGCCAGGAGACCCATACGGTTCACTCTGTTGGATTCGAGCATTGTGTTAAAGATTTGGCAGAAAACTTTCGCTCTCTGCTCAATCGGAGCAGTGGTCTTTTTGATCTTTTTCTGTTTGCCCATTCATATCTCACCTCTTTCGAATAAATGAACTCACCCTTATAACCAAACATTATACAACAAAAAACCGCCACTTCTGACGGTTTTCAAGACAACTAAGCCGCGTAAGCCACATTGCGCGCAATGCGCATTTCTTCTAGGCGAGCAGCACGCTCCTCGTCATCAATACTCGAATTTACCGAATGCTTTACGCGATCGTGCTCTTCTGCCTTTTTACCATCATTCCAACGGTCAAGCGTTCCTACAAGGTATCCAGTAATACGGCGCAAGCGTTCAAACTTATTGCCGAAATACTGGCTATGCTCCTCATAGTATTTCTTTGCAATATCTTCTCCACCATACTTCGCAAGCAAAGCCGCACCAAGCTCTACCAAAACACTCACATGCATATTCTCGTACTGCTCAACCGATTTGAGCGCCTTCTCAATGGCATCTTTCGGCACACTCGCATATGTGCCCAAAGATTTCTCAAAACGGCTCAGATCGAAACTCTTCATGTCTTGAGCAGCAAAATAAATGATATTCTTCATATCCCCATCCTTTTCAAATTGTCTTAGTTATCGTTTTTCTTTGCACTTATGGTGCTTATGCTTTTATTCTAAACGCTATATATAGCGTATGTCAATACTTTTTCTACACAATATATAGGATTTTTTGAAAAATCTTTTTCCAGAGAGCGCCCCCTGTTGCCTCCGCTCCCCATATTGACAATTTACACTTTTTATGCTAAAATCCTGCTAATCTCGCGGAGGGTGCGGGATAGCAACTCTTTGCCGAATTCTACAATAAAGGAGGTGAATTCGCATGGCTGAGAGATTTAATCTAATTGAGGAACTGCTCAAGGGCGAAGGCTACAACTGCGATTCTGTATGGCATCCCGACATGATGCACTTCATCCAGCTCAACGCCAAGAACGGCAATATCCCGTTCGGTCTCGGCATCATGGACGGCAAGCTGGCGATCGTTCGTTACAGCGAACTCGACGGCGACGGCCCCACGGCATTTCTCTCAATAACGGCAGACGTATCACGCATCGTATTAGCAATCGAACTACTTGCGGAAGGCGCATTGCACTCTATAGTACATGCGCACGTTGCATGATGATGACACTGCCACACCACAAATCCCCCGAGCCAAAGCCCGGGGGGATATTTTTGTGACAAAAAAATGGCCGCTCTTCGCGGCCTAGGAAAAAGTATTAAGCACTTTTATCAATGGCAATCCTTGCCATATTCACAGCATGTTCCAAAGTATCAGCACCGCCAATAAAACCGGTTGCGTGACAGAACGATGCTCCTTTGACAGTCTCTGAGAGATCGGCGTTTCTACCACGCCATTCTTTTGGCAGCAGTATTTTATTCTTGCCATCAACATCACGCACTGCTTCAAGATAGAAGCCGCCACGGTTCGACGGGTAAACCACCAAACGAATCTCGTTGGCCTTCTTTAAGCCACAATCCAGCAAAACATCTCTCCATGGCAGATAATTCTTCAGAATCATAATGCCATCCTTGGAATCTTCAATCGCCTTCATAATTTCCTTGCGCGCTAGCTCGATCGCTTCGCACTCGGCAATTTTTCTCTCGAGAACACCATACACGAAATTCACAGCTTCTACAAAGCGTTTGTTCTGGCTGTCTAGATCCTGACTTTCGTTCCAAAGCGGATTAAAATCTTCCGCAATATCACCAATGCTAAGAATCGGCAGATCATTCGCGATCTCCGGGAACTGCCCGTTATCGCCAGCATCAATGACGGAAATTAGCTCGTTATCAATTCTCTGCCAAACACGCTCACTCGAGCAAAGCATTCTACCGAACTTACGCCAAATCAGGCCGACCGACGAATAGTAAATACCATTCTCGCGCTTGCCATTGCGACCCAGCTGATGGTGGTCAAATTCACCACCCCCGATATCATAAACTAGTACATCGGGACTAAGCTTCAGTGCGTCGAGCGTTGAATTATCCACACGAGCAATCTTCAGGGCTTTGCCGCCGCGCAGACGCTCCATGGCCGGATGCGGCGCAATATAACTTCTCCTGGTGCTCAGTTTTTGGCGAATCATTAGCAAAACTGCCGTCGACATCGTTTCGTCAGCATGGAATTTACCACTGTGCGTGATAAAATTCGCATCTTCTGGCGCAACGAATTGTAAAGTATCATGCATATCTGTATTCACTCTTTTTCCTCCTTAAAAAACTTTGACGGATTTTGGTCAACAAGATGAAATTATAGCATCAAATCGCGAGATATTCCATAGCGTTTTTGCTATTTCGCCGAAAAGATTGTATAATATCATCCATGCTAGTTTCTGACTACAATTATAATCTTCCTGACGAAAATATCGCCAAGCATCCGCCGAAAGTTCGCGGTACTACCCGTCTCTTAGTACTCGACCGCAAGACTGGCGATCTTACCGACTCGCACTATGCCGATTTGGCAGATTTTCTTGAGCCGGGCGACCTTGTTATCCTGAACGACACCCGCGTGATGCGCGCCCGTGTTTTTGCTGAACTCCCTGGCGGCTACAAGCGCGAACTTATCGTCCTCGAAAAACACAAAGCCGATCTTAATTCTGTCATGTATCACGGCAAGCTTCGCGCTGGCGATGTTCTGACCGTCAAAACCGCTCGCGACGGCGAAGCCACCGAAGACACGATTACAATTCGCGAAATCCTCGGCAATGGTACTGCCACCGTCAGCTCTTCCCGCCCACTCGAAGCCATCGTTGAGGACCACGGCACCGTTCCACTTCCGCCATACCTGCACCGCGATGCCGATCCAGAAGACATTAAACGCTATCAGACCGTCTGGGCTAAGCAACTTGGCTCTGCCGCTGCTCCAACCGCCAGCCTTAACATGACCGACAGCCTAATGGGCAAGCTCAAAGACAAAGGCATCAATCTCGAATATCTTACTCTTCACGTTGGCCTCGGCACATTCTTACCAATCCGTAGCGATAAGGTCGAGGAGCACCATATGCACTCCGAATGGTTCCACATTCCAGAGCAAACCATTACTGCTATCAAAGCCACCAAAAAAGCCGGTCATAAAGTTGTTGCTGTTGGCACTACCGTCACGCGCACCCTTGAATTCTGGGCCAAAACCGGCAAAACCGAAGGCGAAGACGATATCTTTATCTACCCTGGCTTCGAATTTCAGATCGTTGACGCACTCCTAACCAATTTCCATGCACCAAAATCTACTGTTTTGATGCTTGCTAGCGCCTTCGCGGGCTGGGACAAGCTCAAACCAGCTTATGACCACGCCGTCGAAAACGGGTACCAACTCTTGAGCTATGGCGACTCCATGCTTATTAAATAGCCTTATGGTAAAATAAAAGTACTATGAGTGAAGACAATCAAAGCAACCCAGCACCACAGCCAGCTGAGGTTGTAGCGCCAGCCGCGCCAAATCAACCAAATACAAAGACTCCAGAAGATGAGCTCGCGAACAAGCTCTGTATCATCTCCTTGATTTGTTACTTTGCACCGACCGTTTTAGGCACTATTCTTAGTCCACTACTGGGAATTTTTGAGGACGCCCTCGAGAATTCCATCACTGGCAATATTTTTATCTTGCCTATTGGTGCCATTTTAGCTCTTTCGCCAATCGCCGCAATCGTCCTCATGATCATCGCCCGCGTTAAGGCTCCAAAGAACACCTTTGCCAAGGTCTTGATGTGGGTCTATATCGGCCTCTTCATCCTTAAGATTTTCTTGGTCATCTTGCTCATTCTCTTCTTTGGCGCTTTGCTTGCATCTTGCGCTAGTGGTCTTAATTAGTCATGTCTGGGCCGCATTTCGTCATACCAAATCTAGGCTTCAACTTTTACGCCTTCTTTCTATGCATTGCGGTCCTAGCCGGCGAAATCTATGTTTTTCGTAGTCTAAAATCCGTTCCGAAACTCGGACGGATTTTTTTCGTGCTTTTAAGTGTGCTTTTTACTATGTCGGTCGTCAATCTCACCGTCCTTATCTTACCCGAAGGCCTTTTCTCAGCATCCTTGTGCGGCGGCGGAGCCTTCATATTCTGCGCCCTGCTTTTTGATATTTTTTACAATAATCCTAAAATCTACAAATTCCTCGACATTAAAAAACCCACTAAAACTCCACGCTTCTACTTCACCCAAAGGTGCCTAATTGCTACGCCACTCATTTACGCCATTGCTAAACTTGGCTGCACTTATGCTGGCTGTTGTCACGGTTTTGACTACTCTGGACCATTCAGCCTGATCTACCATAAAGCCGAAGCAAACGGACAATTCTTCCCTGTCCAGCCGGTCGAAACTTTAGTCTTCTCTGCAATCTTTGTATTATCTCACAAAACCCAAAAGCCACTCATTACCACCTATGCGTGCATTTTTGCAAAAATCCTCCTGGATTTCTTACGCTTCGGACATGATCAAGCGATTATTTCATCTAATCAAATCGCCTGCCTTATTATTGCTGCCGGCATTACAATCTGCTATTTCCTTTACCGAAAAAACATATTATTCCATAAACGGCCGAAATAGCAAAGGTCTATGATATAATTATCTGTAATATGCAATTTTCTTTTGATGTTCAAAAACAAAACGGCCTCGCCCGCGTTGGTGTCATCCATACTCCGCATGGCGACATCCAGACGCCTTGTTTTGTTGGTGCTGCCACGCGCGCTACGGTAAAGGCTATTACTTTTGCCCAAATGCACGAGCTCGGCTCTCAATCCATTCTTGCCAACACCTATCATCTTTTGCTTGCCCCTGGCGTAGATTTAATCGAAAAAGCCGGCGGTCTTGCCAAGTTCACTGGCTACGACGGCCCAACCTTTACCGATTCGGGCGGTTTCCAGATTCTTAGCCTCCCAAGCGCTAAAGTTGACCGCGACGGGGTTACCTTTAAATCTCATATCAATGGCGACACTTTGCGCATGACTCCAGAAAGCTCCATGCAAGCTCAGTGGAAGATCGGCGCAGATATCCATATGGCCTTCGACTGTGTAGCCGACTCACGCGACCATGATGTTATGCTCAAGGCCATGAAGCGTACGCACGAATGGCTCCCACTAGACATTGCCGAACATCAAAAGCTAGCCAAAGAAGCCGAACAAAACGGCAAGCCATACCAGGCGCTTTATGCCGTAGTTCAAGGTGGTGTCTTTGAAGATTTACGCCGCGAATCCGCCGAATTCATGAAAGATTTACCAGTCGACGGTTACGGCATCGGCTCGCTCTACACTACCGAGGACGAAACGCCAAATATCATCAAGCTTACCAACGAAATCTTGCCGCAAAATAAGCCACGCCATCTTCTTGGCATGGGTAGCGAGCCGCGCGATCTCTTCTATGGCGCACTCTACGGCTGCGATACCTTCGACTGCGTTGGCCCAACCAGACAGGCCCGCAACGGCGCAATCTATACCAAAAATGGCCGCGTCAACATCAAGAATGCCAGATTCAAAGAAGACTTTAATCCTATCGATGAAGGCTGTGACTGCTACTGCTGCAAAAACTTCACTGCCGCCTATCTACACCATCTCTTCAAGACCGACGAAATCACCGGCAAAACCCTCGCCAGTATTCACAACGAGCATTTCATCGTAAAGATCGTCGATAATATCCGCCAGGCCATCCTCGACGATACGCTCGAAGCCTACATGCAAGATTTTCTTGCAAAATATTATCACTAAACAAAAATCTCCTGTTAGGTCAGGAGATTTTTTGAGAGGTTTAAAAAGATAAAGGTCATTCCCCCGCCCCTTATCGGCGGGGGTTATTCGTTATTAATTAGCGGCGAATAAAGCGCTTTGCAACTGCAACCATCGCACCGAAACCGGCGATTGCTGCGCCTGCAATCGAGAAGGTAATCGCCTTCATGTTATCAGCAGTATCAGGGTTTGCCTTAATATTGACTGCCCAGGTATAGACAGAGCCGTCATCGAGCCTTAGTGTGACATGGCAGGTGCCAGCCTTCTTAGCCGTAATTGTGCCGTCTTCCGCAACAGTACAGACCTCGGTATTATCACTGCTCCATTCACCATCTTCAGCACCTTCTGGCAAATCCTCAGGCTTCTTCGTATCGCCAATCTCCATTTCGATTGGATTGGTCGTCTTTACTTCCCAAGTAATGTGCTCTTTTGTTTCAGGATCGTAAGCTTCGACCGTGCAGCTACCGCCGCCTTTTACAGCCGTAATTTCGCCCTTCTCATTTACAGTACAATACTCTTCGCCCTCGATGACACTCCACTCATAATCGTCTGGATTACCTTCGAAATCCTCTGGCGTCTTCGTTTCGCCCGTCGAAATACTTAGCGGTTCGCCGTCGGTATATGTATCGACCGCATTTACGTTGACACTATATTTCCAAATCTTTGCATCGCTTACTACCGTAACACTACAATAAGACGGAGTAGTGCTCGTAGGCTTAAGACCCGTAAAAACAATCTGACCGTTCGAGATTGCTGCCGAGCAACGATCGTCATTCTCGATCGAATAGATGCGCCAAGCGCCCTTTTTTGGATCGCCAAGATTTAGACCACGCTGTTCGCCCACTCCAACAGACACGCCATACGGAATTTGGTCGGCATTTTCGAGAACCCTAATATCTTTTTCACCATCACCGTCAAAGTCGGTATCAAGATCAATGGCAGAATAACCAGTTGCTGGCCCTACGTGCGTACCATCGGAGAAATCACCGCCCTTTATGCCATTTTGAGTTACTTTGCCGAGACTATATGGAGAGTTGCTTGTTGGACCAGTGGCCATGCCAGAACGCACATCAGTCCCATCCGTCCAAAGACCATATGGATTGCTATCGCTGCCAGGCGCCTGGCTGGTCGGAAGCTTATCCTTGTAGTCTGCAAGATAGAAAGTCTTGCGAGTATTGAACGTACCGCCAGTAACCTCCAAAGTTGTTGGTGATTCTTCGCCATTCAACTTCAAGGAAGTATACATTGATTCAACTTCAAAAGTACCACCCTTTATCTTTGTGGACACTTCACTAGAACTACCATACTGGTTCACTAAAGTACCTAAACCGTTAAAAGTACCGCCCGTAATTTCAGTCTTACCAGAGTTGCGAATCAATGCGCCTGGGTCGCCATAATATGGCTTATCTGTGGTACCAACCCCAAAATTATTTGTAAAGTCAAATATAAACTCACCGCCACTAACATTGAGTGTTCCGGAGTTCTCGATAAGGCTAGGGTTAATATTAATCGGATACTTATGATACTCGAGATCGAATTCACCACCATTAATGTTCATGATACTATTAGCGGCATTTATTAGATGGAAAGTACCCTCAGGAGTATTACTATCAGGCAGCGTTGCTTCAGTAACAAAATTACCACCATTCACAACAACACTACCGCTCGTACTGACTAAATTCAAATCAGCAAAAGTACCGCCGTTAAAAGTAACGCCGCCCTCATTATCGATATAGATACCATATTTGCCGCTATCGAACCTCAGAGTACTACCTCCTTCAACACGGAACGGGACACGAAATGTACCTTGCTCGTCAACGATACCAACATTATTATTAGTACCTTTGAAAACCACATCGGCACCAGTACCAATAATAATATCGGATTTGGCCGAATTTTCGCCCCTTTTTACGACTTCATCAAAGGTATATTCGCCGCTATTGATATAGAATTTTACTTCGCTCGAGACAGGAGAAGTACTACCCCAGTCAACGTAACAGTTGGCGCTATCCGCTTTATAGAAATCTTCTTGATTTTCGACAGCTAATTTAATCGCATTTGCAGATTTCAAATTAACCACATAAGAATCACCGTGGCTACAATCGTAGTCCGTTCCACGTGCTAAATCACCAATACGGATTGCACTAGCATTATTGGCTGACAACAAGCCAGCACTAGCAACGGCAGCGACGCTCGCCAAGGCAAGCATCTTTTTTGCTTTTTGCACACCAAAATGTGCCATATTTCACCTCTCTTTCTAGCGAAATATTTCCAACAAAATATAAATGACCTAATTTTAATATTCTGTTTTTGTATTTCTATTTTTTATTTTGACCTTTTGTAAGGACAATATAACACACAAGCAATAAAAGCGCAAGCATTTTCTTTAAAAATACTTCTCCTGTGCCGTGCTACAATAAAGCCATGGAAAAAACTTATAAACTTAGCATCGACACCAAAACCTTTTTGCGTTTTTGGCTCGTCTTGGTCGGACTGATTCTAGTGGGCTTTTTACTATTTAAGGCCAAAACTGGGCTCCTGATTCTTGGCGCTTCACTTTTCTTTGCGCTCGCTATTTCACCACTAGTCAATAAACTTGCAGACATTATCCCTGGCGAAGGCCGCAAGTTGCCAATCGCCTTATCATATATCATTGTGGCCGGTTTCGTAACCTGTTTTATCGCCATCGTTGTTCCGACTGTCTTCAACGAAACTCAACGCTTCGTCAGCTCCCTGCCGGAAATCTTCAATAACGCCAGCTTTAATCTAAACTTCCTAGATAATATCGGTAAACATATCGGCATCTCGAATCTGCGTGCACAAATCGGCGTCGCCATTAACGATTTCTCTGCTAACTTCATCCGCGAATTTGGCAACAACCTCGCCGCTACGCTCGGCACCGTGAGCAATATCGTCACAAGCACCATTCTTATCCTTGTGCTTGGCTTCTTTATGTTGGTCGAAGGCCCAGATATTATGCGTAGCTTCTGGAGCAATTTCCGCACACGCAAACACTCCGAAAAAGTCCGCACCGTCGCTACACGCATGGGTCAAGTTGTTAGCAAATACGTTTCTAACGCCATTACCGTCAGTCTAATTAATGCCTGTTTCACGACTATCACTGTCTTTATCTTGAGTCTCTGCTTTGGCTTCTCTTCTGGACTAGCTTTGCCACTCGGCCTTATTACTGGTCTCATGAGCCTCATCCCAATGTTCGGTAGCCTGATTGGTGGCTTTTTAGTCGCAATCCTACTCGCCTTCAATACTTGGCCAGCCGGCTTAATCTTCCTTGTCTATACCATCATCTATCTTCAGATTGAGTCCAACGTTATCTCGCCAAAAATCCAAGGCAAAGGCCTCAAACTTCCAGCCCTTATTGTCCTCGCCAGCGTCACAATTGGCATCTATATGTTTGGCTTAATCGGCGCAATTATCTCCATCCCAATCGCTGGCTGCATTAAAGTCTTACTCGAAGAGCTTGGCGACGGCTTCCTGCCAGCCCCAGAAAAAGCCCCGCGCAAACGCAAAACCGCCACCGAAATCAAAGCTAGCAAATAAAAATACCCCCTTTACAGGGGGTATTTTTATTTATATTGCCAAATCGTTTCTTTGCCGTCCAGAATCGCAATACCTTCACGACTCAACTCATCACGTAGTTTATCGGCCAACGCATAATCTTTCATTTCCTTTGCTTGTTTGCGCTGCTCGACCTTTGCCTTTTGTTCATCGGTTATATCTGGCGTCGTGCCGAGCAAATCCAGGCCAAACACTTCATCCAAGAACTTAATGAATTCTTCATTTGGCACACGGCCCGTCATTGCCTTATCTAGTGCCGCAAATGCTCCGGCCGAGTTTAAGTTATTGTTCAAATTAGCCAAGATATCATCGCGCACGTCGGACATACTCTCGCCTTTGCCCTGATGACGCAAAGCCGCAAAGTTACGATAGTTCAATAAGCGTTGCTTTGCTGCGTAAAGATCGGTAAAGGTGAAGTTGCGCTCCGACTGATAATGACCTTGCAAAACCCACATCTTAAAATCGAGTGGCGAGTAGCCCTTTTCGGCCAAATCTGCAAAGGTATAGCCATTGCCCAACGACTTCGAAATCTTTTCGCCATCGCTTGTAATAAAGTTACAATGCAGCCAAAAACGGCTAAATTGCTTACCAAAAGCCGCCTCGGACTGAGCAATTTCGTTCGTATGATGCACCATCACGTGATCAACGCCACCTGTATGGATATCTAGCGGCTCGCCCAACTCTTCATGTGCAATCGAAGAACATTCAAGATGCCAACCCGGATAACCTGGGCGACCCCGGAAATCCCAGCGCATAGCATGCTTTTCGCCTTCTTTAATCCATTTCCAAACAGCAAAATCCGACGCGTTGCGCTTCTCTACGCTAAACTCCACGCGCGCACCTGCCTTCAAATGATCGAGATCCAAATGTGCAAAGTCGGCATATTTATCGAACTTGCTCGTATCGAAATACAAGCCATCTTCCGTATCGTACAAGAAGCCCTTCTCGTCGAGCAAATCTACCAGTTTTTCCTGCTGCTCAATATATTCCGTGGCTGGGCAGATCTTCGTCGGCTCGATCACGTTCAAAGCACGAAAATCTTTCAAAAATGCATCGGAATACTTCTTGGCAATATCCCAGACAGTAAGGCCTTCGCGGCGTGCGCCCTTCTCCATCTTGTCTTCACCGTCGTCGGCATCAGAAACCAAGTGGCCAACATCGGTCAAGTTCATCACACGTTTCACGCCCCAGCCATTGGCCTGCAAAGTGCGCACCAACAAATCCCAATAGATATAGCTGGTAAGATTGCCGATATGCGCAAAACTATATACTGTTGGACCACAGGTATAAAGCTTCACTTCTTTAGGGTTTTGCGGAGTGAATTCTTCAAGCTTGCGGCTCTGTGTGTTATACAGTTTCATAATAAGCTAATTATATCACCTTATCTTAAAAATTTGACACTCCCCAAAAATGTTTTAAATTAAAGAAACTCCCCCTTTCGGAGAGTTTCCGCGTTAACTACAAGCCGTATTTCTTTTTGACTTCTTCTTCAGCCTTCGCGCCAACTGGCGTACTATTCACTGGCGAATCTGCCGAGCGGCCAATACCAATAAAGTTCGCCATTCTTTCGCCCATCATCTTTTCGCCGCTATTGGCTACGACGCCCGTCATGCGCGTACCATTTTCGCCAGCAATGCGCGAATTAGACAATCTCTTGCGACGCTCTTTTAGGTCATCTGTCTTTTGCAGATTCGAAATCGTCGTCTTGGTTTCCTTTTCGTAAGTATGGCGCTTATCCATGTTGCGATATTTCTTCATCTTGAGCCAGTAGAAGATAAAGCCAGGCGTAAAGCCCAAGAGGCCCAGCAAAATCGGATTGTCATCGTCATCGATCTCAAGGCACATCCTAAACCACAAAACCGCTAAAATAATGCCAAAAATCTCAATAATCGTCGAAACAAACAACAACTTGCTCTTGTTGATCGGCACGCTACCCATTGTCTCGCCCGTGCGCGCATTAACAGCAACATAGTGCAAAAGCCCGTTATCTTCCTGCCTATAGCTATAAAGCCAGACTGGCAGATAGGCCGACTTCCAGCTCGAACCCTTTACTACCGTCTTTTCTGAAGTCCACTTTTCGCCGCGGTTATAAAATTCCTTCATGTCCTCATACATCTTGTAACGCGCGATATCCTCAACCTGTAGCTGAATCTGCTTTTCGAGATCACCCACATTCGTATCGCGTTTCTCGCTCGCATAGCCATGTAAGAATCCTGGATTCCAATCTACGCAGTTCTCTGTATCGAACGGCATAATAGCGTTAATGACGTTGTTTGTATTTTGCTTCACATTCTGATTCAACTTATCACTCGAAGCTTCGATCGACAGATCGTCAACCACCATATCAAAGTCACGCTTCACATTGTAAGCATCGGCATCATAATAAGTTCTCTTGTATTTCGAACCGACCGTATACTTGCGCACGAGATGCTCTGCCTCGCCCTCCATCGTCGAATGCGCATTCGTATCGACAATCATATACGGCAAATACACGCCCAGGATATTCTCGGTTGTAAACTCCGCCTTAAACTTCGGATGTGCAAAGAATTGACGCTTTGATACAAACTCGCGGATTTTGCTTTCGGCCGTCGCTTTTTCAAGCTTAAACGGCAAAACCATATCTGGCACGGCACCATTCGGAATCTTTTCGTTCAACGAGAAAATATGACGACACCAGTGACAACGCGAGCTCGTACTCTCTTCAGTATTTACAACGACTTCAGCGCCGCATGATGGACACTTAAAGGTCAAAATTACATCTTCGCCGGGCACAATATCATGCGCGCCCGCACCGACATTCTTAGTATTGAGATTTTCTACGCCACCGTGCGCATTAACTTCTGTTCCCTTAAATTCGGAGCGGCAAAACTGGCACCTCAACATACCAGTTTTCGTGTCGAGTCTTACGTCTGTCGCACCACATTTCGGGCAACGATTCAAACCATTCTTGTCGTTAATCTTTGCCGTTTCAGCCATTTAAACCCTTTTCTAATAATCGTAGTCATAATCGAAGCCGGAATCGCTACCCCAATCAGAACTCCAGTCGGAGTCCCAATCTGAGCTAGAGCTGGAGCCCCAGTCGTAATCGTAGTCGTAATCATAACTACTATCACTGCTTCCGTGGCTACCACTGCCACTCGAACAACCAACACAACTACCGAGACTAACAACACCTACAAACTGCAAAAGAATAAAGGCAACGATAATAATGATAATGATTTTTATGAAGCTATTCGAGTTTGCACTCAGGCCATTCGACTTATAGTTTGCACCTGTCTTGAAACGCGCCTTCTCGGCCGCGATCATATTACTGCGACCATCCGAAAGCGAACCAATCTCACGATTGTCGTTCCGGTTCATGATTTCTTTCGAATAAACACCAGTTTGTGTCTTGACGTAGTTATCCGTCTGCTTCAAATCACGGATCGCACGCTTTGTTTCACTCTCATGAAAATGACGCGCCTTATCGCCAATACGCTTATCGAAAATAAAACCTTCAACTGGCAAAACACCATCCGTTTCACCCGTGCGCGCATTTACAGCAACATAATACAAACGCGGATCACTTGGCTTCTTTTCGTTCTTGAACGTAAAGAGCCATACTGGAAAATAGGCCGCCTTCCAGTTAACGCCTTTCATGCTGATGTGGTCTTTCATCCAGTGCACGCCACGATCGTATTGCGTGGTCGTTTCCTTTGCGCACTGGCGACCAATATCGCCACACTGCAGAGCTACAACTTCTTTCAAATCATCAATATTCGTATCGCGACGTTCGCTCGAATAACCCCGCAAATAATTCGGATTCCATGCCACGGCGTTTTCCGTATCGAACGGCATAATTGCGTTAATGACATTGTTCGAGTTTACTGCGGTATCCTGATTTAATCTCTTTGACGAAGATTCCAAGGTCAAATCGTCCACAAAAAGATTAAACTCACGCGAAATCGAATAACATTCAACCGTCGAGGCTGAGCCTTCGCGACTCTTGGTCTGCTCAGCTTTACCCTCGGCCGTATATAGACCCTTTGCATCCACTACCATATATGGGAAGTAAACGCCCTGAGTCTCGTCCAGCTTCAAACCAGAAATCACATCCCCGGCCTTGGCCTTGTATTGTTCGAGCCAGGCTTTCATCTTTTCGATAGCCTTCTCTTTCTTCAAGGCAAATGGCAAAAGAATATCTGGCACAGCACCATTTGGGATTTTATGCGATGCTGTCAAGACATGGCGGCACCAGTGACATTTTACGGCGAGTTCTTTGGCAGTATTTACGACCACCTCTGCACCACAAGAAGGACACTTAAATGTTTCTACGATATCTTCGCCAGGAATAATATCGCTCGCGCCGGAAGCTACGACGTCGCCTTTGGCATTTTCAAACGTCTTTAGCGGAGTGTCATCGTTAGCCTTTTTGCCGTCAAAAGTATTGCGACAAAAATTACACTTTAGCTTCCCTGCTCCGGCATCGACCGACACATCGCTTGCCCCACAGTGGGGGCAGCGTTGCATCGCGATGGAAACAGTTTTATCAATCTTTTTCGAATTGTCTTTCTGGTCCACCATTTTTACAAATCCGTATTACTGCTGAGGATTCTCAGGTTGCTGTGGCTGTTCTGGCTGCGCAGGTTGAGCAGGTTGTGCACCAGCGACAGGATTCTGACCAGCAGGACCGTTAAAGACACCTCCCATACCAGTCATACCAGCGGCCATACCAACACCAAACATGTTGCTTGCGCCACCGTTGTTGCCGGCTGCATTGAGACCTTCTGCAATCTGAGTCTGACTGTAAGCCTGACCAACTGTACCCTGCATGAGCATACCGGTATTGAACTTGTTGATAAGGTCGATCGATGGCTGATCCCAGTCGAGGCCGCGTGGCTCAACGCTAGCAACCTTCAAACCGAACTTGCTGCCCCACTGGTAGTTAGCTTCAACAGCTTCGTCGACAGCCTGAGCGAACTCAACCGTACCACCCTGAACCTCGTCGATAGACTTGCCACCCTTGGTGTATGCGGACAAAGCTGCGGCGAGCGAGCCAATGAAGCCACTGAAGAGCATGTCTTGGTTAGAACCGTCGTCGGTAGCATCTAGACTAAAGCTGCTGCGGCCCTGGCCAGAAATAATGTCAGTAGGAACAAAGTTCTTGATGAACAAGATTGGATCAACGATCTGGAGCGAGTAGGTACCGTTGCTGGTAACTGCAAGCATAGCATTGTTGTAGTTAGCATCCTTGTAGCGGATTGGGTTCTGAGTACCATACATGAAGCCACCCATAACCTTGAGGTTTACATAGAATGCATACTGCTGATTGCCAGCCTGACCACCAAACTTGAACTGATTCCAGCTCTGGCCGAAGGTACTTGCAAAGAAACCATCCTTAGCGAAGAGGCTCTTTGATTCTGGATTGTTATCCTGTGAGTGATATTCGTAACCACCAGCTTCACCGATAACGGCAGCAATACCACCGTTCTCGACAACAACAAGACAGGTGCCTTCTGGAACCAAGAACTTGGAACCATCAGAAATAACACCAGCGGTTTCTTCGCCGTCGTTGTTTTCACTGCCAGCAACCTTGTTTGGAATTGCCTTTGCGATTGCAACATGATCGGTCATGTTTGCTGGTGGGACCATGTACTCTAGCCACTGATTAGCAAAGCTACCAGAGAGAGCGCCCTTGAATGCTTGAATAAAACCCATAAAAAGTTTTCTCCTTTAATTTTGATTTAAATCTAGTATAACAGTTTTTGGACAAAACGCAGAAACACCCCGCTTGAAGCGGGGTGTTCTATTAGCTATTCGTTTAATTAAGCAGCCTTGTTCCAACGTTCGATTGCGTCGGCAATAACTTCCTGAGCCTTGTCTGCACCAAAGAAGCCCTGAACCTTGGTTGTACCTGGCTTCTTCAAATCCTTGTAGTGATTGAAGTGGAACTCAATCTGTTCAATCGTGCGCTTTGGCAAATCTTCAAGCGTCTTGATTGCGTCGCCGTTGTTGCGATCATCTTCGACAACACAGATAATCTTGTCGTCAACTTCACCGTCATCTTCGAACTTCATGACACCGAGGACACGAGCGGACAGATAGATACCAGTTGTAAGTGGCTGGTCGGTAATAATAAGAGCATCAAGCTCATCACCATCTTCGTCCAAAGTCTGTGGAATAAAACCATAGTTGCATGGCTTAGCAAATGCCATAGGTTCAATACGATCAAGCATGAAGCAAGCTTTTTTACGATCCCATTCAATCTTATGATTGCTACCAGTTGGAATTTCAACTACGACGTTAATTTGGTTGTTCTTGTAGTCTCCTGGCTCAAGAATCATGTTAAAATCTGCCATCAGATATAACTCCTTTTATTTTTGTGAGCTAATTATAACATAAAAAACCAAGCCGTAAAAAGACACTCCGCATGAAACGCCTCTTTAATTCCCTATTTTGATCGACCCGATTATAACATATTTCGTTTATGCTATAATTAATCATAAGAACTATTCTATAAAAACAAGGAGAAACAATGGTAAAAATCGCCATTAACGGCTTTGGACGCATCGGACGCAATGCTTTTAAGATTGCTTTTGATCGCCAAGACACCGAAATCGTTGCTATCAACGACCTTACGGACAACAAAACATTAGCACATCTTCTCAAATACGATTCCAACTACGGCATCTACAACCACGATGTCAGCTACGATGATGACGCTATTATCGTCGACGGCAAGCAAATCAAGGCTTTTGCCGAAAAAGATCCAGCCAACCTTCCATGGAAAGATCTTGGCGTTGATGTCGTGATCGAATCAACCGGCTTCTTCACCAACCCAGAAGACGCTCGCAAACATATCACTGCTGGCGCTCGCAAAGTTGTCATCTCTGCCCCAGCTAAGGGCGAAGGCGCTCGCACGGTCGTGCTTGGCGTTAACGAAGATACTGTTCTCGAAACTGACGAAATCCTTTCGAACGCTTCCTGTACTACAAACTGTATCGCACCAGTCATGAAGGTTCTCGAAGACAACATTGGTATCGAAAAGGCTATGATGACCACCGTTCACAGCTACACTGCTAGCCAGAAGCTTCAGGACGCACCATGCAAGGACGTTCGCGAAGGCCGCAACGCTGCCGAAAACATCGTCCCAACCACAACCGGTGCTTCGAAGGCTGCTGCTTTGACCATCCCAAGCCTCAAGGGTCACTTCAACGGTCTTTCCGTCCGCGTCCCAACCCCAGTTGTTTCCCTCAGCGATATCACTGCTGTCACTAAGCGCCCAACTAGCATCGAAGAAATCAACGACCTCTTCAAGAAGGCCGCTGCTAGCCCATTCTTCCAGGGTATCCTTGATGCTACCGAAGAAGAGCTCGTCTCAATCGATTACCGCGGCAACAGCCACTCTTCGATTGTCGACCTCAAGCTTACTGACTGTATCGATGGCACCCTTATTAAGGTTGTCGCTTGGTACGACAACGAATGGGGTTACAGCAACCGCCTCGTAGAACTAAGTGTCGACTTCGGCAAGATGGGACAGAAATAGTCCTATGAAAATTTTCCTCGGCTCAGATCATCGTGGTTTTGAATTCAAAAACGAGATCGCCAAATTCTTAAGCGCTCTGAGCATCGAAATCTTCGATTGTGGACCACAGGATTTTGATGCCGAGGATGATTTTAACGATTACGCCAAAGCTGTCGCTAGGAGTGTTAGCTCCAACCAAGACAGCTTCGGCATTCTCGTTTGTGGCTCTGCTCAGGGTGTAGCCATGCAGGCTAACCGCTTCAAGAAGGTCCGCGCCGCTATCTGCCATAGCGCAGATGACGCTCGCGAAACCCGTTTGCACAACAACGCGAACGTCCTCTGCCTTGCGGCCGATAAACATCCAGATTACGCGACCATTATCGAAGCATTCTTGAGCACTCCCCCGCTCACCGAAGACAAATATTTACGACGCATTAAAAAATTAGACGAAGAATAAATTATGGCAATTACAACAATCGCACCAACAATTCTTACTAACGATCCAAACGAATACAACGAAACCGTCAAGAAATACTACAACTTCGCCAAGCGCGTGCACGTCGATGTTTCTGATGGTACCCTAACCGACACAATTACTATCGACGAAACCGCCATTTGGTGGCCAAAAGGTTGGACAGTCGACCTGCATATGATTACTTCCACGCCTTCCAAGCACGTCGAGAATCTCATCAAGCTCAAGCCGAACCTAGTAATCTTCCATGCCGAAGCTAACGAAGACCTATTACCGATCTTTAAGCAGCTCCAAGATCAAAAGATTAAGGTTGGCGTCGCGATTATCAAGAGTGTCTATCCTGGGAATATCACCAATATTTTGCAAAAAGCCGACCATGCCTTAATCTTCTCTGGTAAACTCGGTCACTACGGCGGCGAAGCCGATCCGCTCCTCCTCGAAAAGGTCGCTCTCATTCGCGACATCGCTCCAAGCATCGAAATCGGCTGGGACGGCGGCGCAAACTTAGACAATACCCATGTCATTACGCACTGCGGCGTAGATGTTATTAATGTTGGTAGCGCAATCTCTAAGGCTGAAGACCAAGCCGCAGCTTACCAAGCCCTCAACAAGGCTACCGAAAAGCTGGAGGCCATCTAATGGCTCGCATCGTAAGCGTTGGTGCTGCCCTGCAGGACGTCTTTCTAATTGACCATGACGATTTTGGCACCAATAAAAAAGGCTTCTTTAACCAATTCGAACTTGGTACCAAAATCGATATCGACAAAATCCACTTCAGCACCGGCGGCGGCGCCACTAATGCCGCCACTACTTTCGCTCGCTACGGCCACGAAAGTATTTTTATGGGCTGCATTGCAGACGACCCAGCCGGCCAAGCCATTATTAATATGCTCGACCGCGAAGGTATCGACGCCAGCTATGTTACTTATACAGACAAATGCCATACCGGCTACTCTGTCGTCCTCTTAACTCCTGGCGGCGAACGCACCATCTTAACCTGCCGTGGCGCCTCAGCTAAGTTCGATCTACTTCATGCTCGCGAGCTAAAGACCATTCATCCAGATTGGCTCTATGTTACCAATATGCGCGGCGACATGAACAAGCTCGATGAATTCTTTACCGAAGCGCACAAAAACCACTGCAAGATCATGTTCAATCCAGGCAATCTCGAGCTTCAACATAAAAGACAATTCACTGGCCTACTCGCCGATGTCGATGTTCTGCTTGTTAATAAAAAAGAAGCCGCGCAGATCGTACCAGGTAACAACCTTAAAGAGCTCGCCAGTCGCATTCACGGCATCGTACCGAATGCTATCGTAACTGACGGCCCAAATGGCGCAATCGCCTTCTCTGAAGACAGAGCTTATCGTATTGGTCTTTATGAAGATCCACCAATTAAAGACAGTACGGGCGCTGGTGACGCCTTCGGTAGTGGTTTCCTTGCCGCCTTTGCCGCAGGCAAATCGTTCCAAGATTCCCTCGTCTTTGCCGCCGCGAACTCCACTTCCGTTATTCAATATATTGGTAGCAAAACCGGAATCTTAACTAGCCATACCAAACTACATAACATGCCAATGGAGGAAATTATCTAATGGATCAACTTACAACCAACTGGCTCAAGCAAATCGCAAAAGAAGAGCTTGATCCAAGCGACGTCGAACGTTCCCTACGCTATGCACGCGACCTCGAACAAGGTCTCGCAAAAATCCGCACCTTCGCACAAGGCGTTTCAATCTTCGGCTCCGCCCGCCTTGCCCCAGATAGCAAGTATTGCAAACTTGCCACCCAGCTCGGCATGAAACTGGCTCAAAATGGCCACTCTGTCATTACGGGCGGTGGCCCTGGCATCATGGAAGCTGCCAACAAAGGCGCTTACGAAGCTGGCGGTCGCAGTATCGGCCTCAATATCGAGCTCGCCCACGAACAGCACATTAATCCATATGTTACTGATTCGATGGAATTCCGCTACTTCTTTGCCCGCAAGGTCATGCTAACCTTCGCCAGCAAAGTCTATGTCTTCTTCCCTGGCGGTTTCGGCACTATGGACGAGTTTTCCGAAATTCTCATTCTCATGCAGGAAGGCAAGATGCCGAAGATGCCAATGTTCCTCGTCGGAAAGTCATTCTGGCGCGGCCTAGACAAGTGGTTTGCTGAAAAAATGGAACGCCAGATGCTCACTATTGCCAAAGGCGATCGCAAGATTTACAAAATCACAGACAATTTAGACGAAATCGTTGAAGCCGCTAATCGCATTGGACATCCAACAATTTACGACAATATTTATAACAACTTTTCAATCAAGAAATCGTCTATCTAGGCATCGAAAAGACCTCTTCAGAGGTCTTTTTTGTTTCTCTTTTACTTATTACTTTTCCACAGTTCTCCACATCCCTGTGGAAAACTATTATTTGACATTTCTAATTTTTATATCCTATAAGAACATCAAATTAGAAATAATAAAGTTAAATATATTCACGAGTTTTCCACAGCCCCTGCGAACAGATTACTGTGTAATTTTTCGCATCTTTAGACCACGCGCACCGCGCTTCTTTCCGGCCATTTCCTGCATCATAACTAAGAAATCTGCCGATTCTTTCGTGCGAATTCGCCCCGCCGCCAATTCTAAAATAATCTCATGGTAATAATTTCGCCCTAGGTCGTTGTTCCTTTCAAAAATGCCGCCACGACCCCGACTTTTACGTACAAAAATCCTATCATAACCCGGATTTTCGCTTAAAATATTTCTCACGTGCGCAGAAATGTTTTGCTGGCTCGTGCCCAAAATCCGCGCCATTGCTTTTTGGGTAAACCAAGTATTTAATCCTAAATAATCTTCCATAGAAAGACCTTACTCTTCACTCCTAAAAATCACAACCACGAGCATAATAAAAATTCTTTTACCCCTGTTATTCCCCACAAAAATAGACGCCCTGCTTTTCTTCGCAAAACGCCTATTCTAAAAGTTTACAATTATTTTACCACCACGCCGTTTGAACCAAATACGCCAATTAGCTCATTGATCAAACTTTCGTTCGGTTCACACTTAAATGGCATGCGCATCGCCTTTTTGTCTGGGCCGATCACCAAAATCACTTCAGACAAACCCGGGCAATTCTTACAATACTCTTTCAAGTCCATCAAAGCTTGCGTATTCGACGGATCCTCGACACGCACATAAACCTTCTTCGGGCGAACCGGCTTTGCCATCTGATCACTTTCCGAAGTTCTAAAATGCGTCACTGGCTTTTCGGCCGGACCACGTCTACCACCACCGCCACCACTACGCTTTGGTGCGGCCGGCTTAGCTGCAGCATCGCCAGAAGACGAACCTTCGCCCTCTTTCTTCTCTTTCTTTGGCCAGCGCTGCTCTTGCTTTACACCCTTGGTTGGCACCTGCAACTTCGCGCCTGTCGATTCATAAGAATTCAATTCTTCGTCCGTCACAACCTCGATTTCCGAAGCATTCACCTTCGCTTCGTCCGTCATATTACCATCACGGTCCGTCGAGTTCACCTTACCCGTCACCTTTACAACCGTATCAACCGACAACAAATTACCTACTGTTTCGTAAGTACGCGGGAAGACGATCACCTCCATCTCGCCCGTCTTGTCTTCGATCTTCACAAAGGCCATCTTCGAACCGCTCTTTGTCACGATTGTGCGCAAAGCCGTAATAATACCACCCACAATCACCGTCGCACCATCAATGCTTGGCTTTATTTCATTGCAAGGCATACACTGCTCTTCAAAATATTTATCGTAGCGATCCAATGGATGTGAAGAAATATACAGACCCATCAACTCGCGTTCCCAAAGCAACTGCTCCTTATCGGTATACTGCGATGGCGCTTTTTTCATTTCTGGCGTTGGGATTTCTGCCGCATCGCCCATCATGCCAAAGAGGTCAGTCTGCCCTGTCGCGCCATCTTTCTGACACTTGTTCGCATAGGCTTGAATCGCCTCCAGGTTATACAACAAATCCGAGCGCGTATAACCAAAGCTATCAAACACGCCACACTTAATCGAAGATTCCCAACTCTTCTTGTTAAACTTCGTAGCTGGAACACGTTTCGCGAAATCAAAAATCGTTTCAAACTTGCCGTTCGCATCGCGCTCAGCAATTACATCCTCGGCCAACGCCTTGCCCATACCCTTAATCGCGGCGAGACCAAAACGAATCGTCCTTGTCTGCCCTACAATACCGAAGTCTGCATAAGATTCATTAATATCCGGACCAAGCACCTTCATGCCCATGCGCTTACACTCGGTCATCTCGATTGTGAGACGTTCCGTCCAGCGCATATCCGAAGTCATCAAAGCCGCCATGTAGGCATCTGGATAATGTGCCTTCAACCAAGCTGTCCAGTAAGCCACCAAAGCATAACAAGCCGCGTGGGATTTGTTAAAACAGTAGTTCGCGAATTCAAGCAGCTGATCCCAGAAAGTATTCGCAATCTCTGCCGTTGCGCCACCAATCTTCACCGCACCCTCAATAAACTGCGGCTTCACCTTGTTCATGAGGTCGATCTTCTTCTTACCGACCGCCTTACGCAGTGTATCTGCCTGACCACCCGTAAAGCCACACCATTCCTTCGAGGCCTGCATGAACTGCTCCTGGTAAATCAAAATACCATAGGTACTCTTCAAGGAATTCTCGAGACCTGGATGGAGATAAGTAATCGGCTCTTCTCCGTGTCGACGCTTAATAAAGCTCGGAATAAACTGCATTGGACCCGGACGATAAAGCGCGTTCATCGCGATCAAATCCGCAAACTCTGTCGGCTTGAGCTCACGCAAATACTTCTTCATGCCACCAGATTCAAACTGGAAGACGCCCGTCGTATCACCGCGCTGGAATAACTTATAGACTTCAGGATCATCGGTCGGCAAATCGTTCATTACGATCTTCTGACCGTACACCTTCTTAATCATGCGCAAAGCCTGCTGAATAACCGAAAGGTTGGATAGACCCAAAAAGTCCATCTTAAGAAGGCCAATTTCCTCAACGGTTGGGCCAGGATACTGCGTTGTCAAAGGACCCTTGGCCGAAACTTCCATCGGCATATACTTCACAATATCATCCGGCGCAATCACCACGCCACAAGCGTGCACACCGTGACCACGGATTGTACCCTCTAGACGCATCGCAAGATCAATCACTTCCTTACAGGTTGGATTATTTTCGTACTCGGTCTTAAGATCGCCTTCTTTGATAGCATCCTTTAGCTTCACAGCATGGCCCATAATTGGATCCGGCACAAGCTTCGCAATCCTATCCGCCTCGGCATAAGGCACATCGAGCACACGCGCAACATCACGCACGGCGTTCTTGGACATCATCTTACCGAAGGTTACAATGTTCGCCACACGCGGCTTGCCATATTTTTCAGTACAATACTCAATCACCTCATCACGGCGCGTATCCTGAATATCGGTATCAATATCCGGCATGGAGATACGATCTGGATTCAAGAAACGCTCAAAGAGCAAATCATAATCCAGCGGATTCACCTCTGTAATATGAATTGCATACGCTAGCAAAGCACCTGCCGCCGAACCACGCCCTGGACCATAAATAATACCCTGACGTTTGCCCCAGTTAATAAAGTCCTGAACGATCAAGAAGTAACCGTTGTAGCCCATGTTATCTACAACGCTTAGCTCGTAATCGATACGCTCAAGTACCTCAGGCGGTAGCTGCGGACGAATCTCTTCGACGCTATGATTCATCGCCTCTTCTGGCGTATAAATCTTGTAACGTTCAGCAAGGCCACGGAAGACCATATCATCAAGATATTCCTTCTCTGTCTGGCCGGTATCGATTGGGAATTTTGGAATCAAAATGCGACCGAGCTCAAACTTCGCCGTACAACGCTCCGCAATAATGCGCGTATTAATCACAGCTTCTGGACAAGTCTTGCCCCAGCGCGAAATCACATCCTCTGGCGGGATCACGTTCAACTGGAAGGAAGACAAGCTCATACGGTTCGTATCGGACAACTTCGAACCCGTACCAATACAAAGCAAGGCTTCGTGTGCTGGTTCGTCCTCAACCTTCAAATAGTGCGCATCACAAGTCACCACTACCGGAATTTTGTACTCTTTTGAAAATTCTAGTAGTTGCTGGTTGACCTTATTTTGTTCATCCCAATGCGTTGGCGAATCCGGATGGCCATGATCCTGAACTTCGAGATAGAAACGGTCCTGATAAGTCTCGTGATACCATTCGAGCATTTTGCGCGCACGATCCAAATCATCGTTGCGAATCGCATCGGAGATTTCACTACCAATACAGCCCGAGCAGCAAATCACGCCCTCGGAATATTTACGCATATCATTGTGGTCAGTACGTGGCTTGTAGTACTTGCCATCAATTTCCGCATCCGTCATCAAGCGACTCAGGTTTTCAAAGCCCTTGTCATTCATGGCGAGCAAAGTAATATGGAAGCGCTTCTTGTCGTAAGCCGGGTCACGATCCTCTTTGTTGCGCGCCGCCACATAAGCCTCAAGACCGAGAATAGATTTAATGCCCGCACCTTCACAAGTCTTGTAAAGCTCAACAAGGCCGCACATGGTACCATGGTCGGTTACGGCCACCGCTTCCATGCCCTTCTCTTTGACAAAATCTACAAGCTCATCGATCTTAGTTAGACCATCCAGCAAGGAGTAATGCGTGTGATTATGAAGATGAACATAATCCTTCGCCTCAAGCACATAGTCTTTTGGAAGTTCACCGGCCAAAAGCCCGTTCTTACCTTCGGCTACAAGCTTTTCTACAAGCGTCGGTTCTTTTTGAACCACTTCATCACCGGCCGCCTCTGCGGTCTTTTTTGCCTCCTCTGCCATAACTGATTATTATTTTAGCACGAAAAAGCGCCATCTCTGGCGCTCGAAAATCTTCAATAATCCTATTCTGCTTTTTCGAGATAATCCGCAATCTCTTTTATTGCCAGCTCGGAATAACCAATAACATCTTCATACAAGGCTGTTTCTCGCTCCTGCGAATCCCAAATTGCACGCAAAGACAAGACAAGACCCCATGTAATCGGAAATACCTCAAAAAACTTACCGCCTTTTAATTCTTCCCAATTATTAATTAGCGAACGAATGCTATTCTTGTCATAATCATCGGCATAGCTACTAATGCCATAATAAAAATCCTTCGCTTTTTCCTTGGAAAGATAATTCAAGGCCTCTTTTATTGAGCTTAGTATTTCTCTCTCATTCATCTTAAAACCATTATGCATAAAAATAGGGCCTTTGTAAAACACAAAGGCCCTGAGGAAAGAACTTAGTCCTTAGGCTTCTTATGCTTGTCGGGACCCTCCGGGAGCCTTTCGTCTGTCCAGTGAACATTCTCCTCATGAACACCATCTCTTGTATCAGACGACAGCCTCACTCCGTCCTCCCAATACATAGTTGAATGTCCAATAACTCCGGGTTTTCTGTCATCCCAATTCTGTCCGCTACCACGGAAACCGCTGTTAGATCTCAGCTTGACACCACCAGAGATACCCATCGGCGGCTTACCGGGTCTTGCACGTCTGTCGTAGATAGTGACACCCTTGCCGTCATCAGTATAATTCTGACTGCCGTGTTCTTCAAAAGCGCCGCGATCATAGGTTCTCTGACCACTGCTGTCGAGTGCAGTATGGCCATAACCAATACCGTCACCAGAGCCAAGACCACCATGATAAACCTGGGTCGTGCCGTCGGCTTTCTTGACGATTTTCGCGTCATCGCGTTCAAAACCTCTGACGCCAGCCTGATCGAGAATATGTTCGCGTTCGCGCGCCTTTCTCTCTCTCACTTCGGCCAGACGAGCCTGGAAACGCTCCTTTGCAGTCGCATGCGCCTCTTTGGCAGCATGGAATCTTTCCTTCGCAGCATCACGCTGTTCCTTCAGACGGTCGAACTCGCTACGCAGGCTCTCGTATCTTGCCTTGGCGTCCTGAAAAGCACGCTTTGCAGCCACGAAGGCAGAGCTATCCACCTTCGGAGCACGCCACTGCGCATCTTCTCGTGCCTGCTTTACTTCCTGGCCAAGCTCGCGAATTCTCGCATTCAGTTCAGCCAGACGGTCTTTGTGTGCGTGTCCCTGCTGCGAATACTCGGACGCCATCGCCTTGTCGCCATACTCATACGATGAGCTGGCGCTCTCGAAGCAATCATGCATCATCTGCGCCTCCGAATCCGCTTCGTATTTCAGCGATTCGATTTCGGAATTGTTCGTATCGCGGAGGCGACCATACTCATCCCAAACCTCATCGTGAGCAGCGTTTTCGCGCTGAAGCGCCTCGTAGGCATCATTCATTTCGGAACGCGCCCGGTCAAGTACGTCGCGCGCACTGACCATTACGGCATAAGCTGCGTCCGTCTCTTTTCGTAACGCGTCGTACGCCTGGTAAGCTTCCTGCTTTTTTGCGAAAGCTTCCTCTTCAGCAGATTTCAAGCGGTCAAGCTCGTAATCTCTTGGCATAGAAACCACCAACTTTCTAAAAAAGTACAAAACCTCCGAAAAGGTTTGTCTAACCATTAAAATAACAGATTACGCACAAAACGCAAGCATAAGAAAAATAGCCCTCCTGGGCTATTTTGCAAGTTTCAGATAATAGAACCGCTCTACGTTTCCAAAACGCCCGGCCACTTCGTTGTCTTTCTTTCCCGCAATCAGGAAACCTTTATCCTTGAGCCAAGCTTCAAAATCTACAATAATTTCGCGGCGCATCTTGTTATTTTTCAAAACACCACGACGCAACATATAATCTGGCGCTTCAAATTGCGGCTTCAACATTACAAGAAATTCCGTGTTCTTTTTTACAAGATTCTTCTTCGCGTAAGCCAAAACTTTCTTCAAACTCACAAAGCTCACGTCCGCCAAAATTACATCCGGCTTTTCTTCTGGAATAAACTCAAAAATATCCTGTTTTTCGTGCAATTCAACCTGCGGACTAAAGCATAGCGGCGCTTTCATCTGTTTTGTACCCTTTTCGACCGCAATCACTTTTTCGGCACCCTGGCGCAATGCAAATTCCGTAAAACCACCCGTGCTTGAGCCGATATCCAGCACTAGCTTGCCACGCAAATCTGCACCAAACTCACGAAAAGCTCCCTCGATCTTATACTCTGCGCGTCCTACGACGTCGCCCTTTTTGCCGATCATTTCTTCTCCCCCTTCATAATTACTAGTAACGGCTTCTTGGCTTTTCTAACTTCAATCGTTTTTACATCTTCGAGCGTCTTATATTCACCTTCAGCCTGAATCGAAACTTTGCTCAAGACATTAAAGGTTAGGCGATCGTATTCGCTTGATTCGCCCGGCACTTTCTTGAAAACCGCCTTTAGCATATAGCCAATCATTTTCCAAAAACGACCAAGTTCGCCCGTTGAGCTCAAAAAATCCTTCTCGTCGGCATAATAATCGCCGCCCTTCATGATTTTAGCGGCCGTCAAACTATTAATCGCCAGATAATCCGAAACACCCGTCTTGTCGATTTCGTCACCAGACGAATCCATCAATGAGAAGCTCGGCATAAACATCTTTTTATGGTTTCTCATCCACCAACCAAACAACGAGAACAAACTAAACAAGGTCTTCTTGCCACCTTTACGCAAGGTTTTCCTAATCTTTGGCTCATCAAAAACTTCACAAGATTCCGCCAGCAAGCCAACCGTTACATAGCAGTTCGCATAGCGCCAATGCCTACCATTTACCGCACAATCTAGCGGCCAAACTTCCTCGGTCCTCGCCGCCTCAATATCTTCAAACTTCAAATTCTTAAAACAGCGCGCCGTATCGTTAAAGTTCCCCATACCAATCACGCCCAAGCGCACATTCTTAGCTTCGCTTAGCATAATACCGTTCGTTGCCGCCGAAGCCGTACCATCGCCGCCCGCGGCAATTACCGTATCATTATCATTAATGATCTGCGCCAAACGCTTCGCATTGACATCAACATCATCCTGCGACACTTCGAAACGCGCAATCATCCAACCACGCATATGTCTAGCCGGTTCAATCACCTGCTCTTTGACGTCCCCATAGTGAGAACTGCGCGGATTGTAGACAATTATCAAACGTTTCATTATCTATTTAGAAATAATCTCTTTCAATTCCTCTATCTTACCATAGAATGTCTCTATTTCATCAGATGTCACCTCAGTAAGCTCGGTCTCTTGAAGCATCGCCTTAACTGACTCCGCCTGTGCTTCTAGTGCCGAGTAATCCAAAACTGCCTGAATATCTTCGCCCGTTCCAGCATATTTGGTCTTAAAGTCTTCCAGTTTCGATTTGTATTCACTCATCGCATCGGCCACTGTTTTTAATTGCTCATTTTGCTTCAGCTCATCAATAGTCTCGCTACTAATGCCATCATCGCTGGACAACTTCGAAATCAAACCAGCCAGCTCGCCCGAAGTTTTAATCTTCGCGAAACTTTCCTTTGCTTCATTAAACTTGGCTTTTGCCTCGTCAGTCTTCAAGCCATTCTCGTCGATTATATCCAAAGCCTCAGATACTTCCTGAACATTCTTGTCAAAATCTACAAGCTTACTATTTTCCCGTGCAGCAAGTAGCGCCTCTTTTGATTCGATGATTTTCTCAACCTCATCAGCCGCCACATTGTTACTATTACTTCCCGTATTACCTTTCTTCAAAAGCATTGCAGCACTAAAAACAGCCGTCACCAATACCAAGGTAACTAGGGCTAAAACTAAGAATTTTTTGGTCTTTTTCTCTCGCATAATTACCTCGTCGTCCACAATTCATCGGTTAGCGGCCATGGATTAGCTGTACAACCACGCAAGTTAATCGATTGCTGCATCATGATTGGCGCCAAGCCCTGCTCGCCACAAACTAACAAATGATCATGGCCCAACCAGTGACCAGTTTCGTGGTTCAAAACCATCCTACGGTAGTTCAACAAATTTTCACCGACCGCATTATAGCTATCCGTTGCACCCATCCAGCGATCGTCATTGATAATAACATACGGCTTAACCGTACAGCTCCAATCCGGCGAACAGCCTGTCGGCGAAAAAGCCGCCACATTAGCTGGCGAAGCTAACACCATATGCAAATCGGCGCCACTTTCGACATATTTAAATTCAATTCCAGCCCGACGCCAACCGCGCACATCCGAAAAAGTATCTTCAATTACCTGACGGAATTCTTCTAAATCACCGCGCACTTCACCGCGCTGCGAAACATCCCAGGTAAAAGTCCTTTTAACTTCAAGACTGTAATAACTTTCAATTGTTTGATTTGCCTCAACTTGCCCCCGCTCTATTTCTGAAGTTAAGGCCAAAGCCAAAGCATCACTCAACATCTTAGTTCTCTATACACCTTAATACATTATCGACTACTAAACGTGCCTCGTCACTAAAACCTTCGCAACGATCATGTAAAGTTTCTACAAATTCTAGCACAGTCCAGACATTGTCGCCCTTCGCATAGGCCACGTATTTCTTGTCATTAATTACAAGTTTAACCACACGATAGCTGCCCGTTCTCTGCACCGAGTTAAAATCATCTTTAGAATAGTCGATATTGAGCTCGCCAACCTTCGCGACTAACGCCTCTTTCAAAGAAGCAAGCGCTGCACCGTCTAAAGCATCGCCAAAGCTTGCCGCAAAGACAGCCTCTTCCTGATTACTCGCCCCGAGCTCAGCGTAGAGTGCATTCAAATTTGAAGATGCAGCATTGCCAACTACTACCGCTTCTCGATAATGAACATTCGCGTCGTCATATCTCAAGAAAGTATAAACCAAGCCAGCCACTAAAACTAAAATCACAATCATGAGTGCAACACTCAGCGTGCGCCACATGCCATTCACGAGCTTCACGCCACTCACAATGCCATTGGCATTCACAACATTGATTTGGCCGCTCTCAGAAGATTCGCTCTTTGAACTTACTGCATCTTTAAATTCAACTGGACGAATATTTGGGCCCGGATCTTTTAGGGCTTCCGCCATTGCAGCCGCAGTATCTTTAACAGGCTTTTCGTCTTTCACGGAAGATTCTTTCTGATCAGCAGGCTTAATATTTTCTTCCATTATCGGACTAAGAGTATCCGCCGCAATTGCCTCGGACACCTTCTCTACCTTGGAATCATCATCGGGCTTTTTCGTGCTTGGATCAGGCATCGACGGAGCGGCACCAAAACGCCTCGCAGTATTATACATTAAACCTCCTCACCAAATTTATGATTATATTTTAGCATAAGCACATAAGCCTCACCAGAAACAAAAAAGACCCTGCGGGTCATTTTTATCCCTGGCGGAGAGATGGGGATATAAACAAAACGCCGTCGTCGCAAGCGACCGGGTTTTGGACGCACCCCACTGGGCTTCTCACCACATACTCTCCACCAGAAACAAAAATAGGCCTAACGGCCATTTTTATTCCTGGCGGAGAGATGGGGATTCGAACCCCAGATACGGTTGCCCGCATACACGCTTTCCAAGCGTGCTCCTTAAACCACTCGGACACCTCTCCAAAACTTCAGCTATTATATCACATTTATCTCACACCCAAAACCCCGAGGCCGTTTAATATCCCCAAAACAACACCAACCTTTGACAAATCCAAAAATTATACTATTATACACACATCCCAAGCGAGCCCACATTTCAAAGGAGGAATCAATCATGAGTAAGCTCAGAAGAACCTTTATTTTCTCGCAGGTCAAACTTGAGGATGAAGATCTCGCAAAAATTTTATTGGCATTAGGCTACACTGACCGGCCGACCAACTTCATCCAGCCCACCACCAACATCACCGCTCAGCGAGCCCTCAAGTCCATCCGCGAAGACATTAAGGACATCGATACGCTTATCTTCGCTGATGCCGACACTCACGATCTCTACGACCTCACAAACCTCATGGAAGGTTTCATAAACTTCCTCGAGAACTACGTCTCACCAAACGACAAACTCACAGACGCCACACTGGCGTTTCTGGAGGTCGAATGAGCCCACCCAGCCCGCAAAATCTTGCGGGCTTTTTACTGTCTCAAAAATCTTCAAAAAATCCTTAAAAATCCCGTATTAGCCGCCCCAAAAATCGCTCCATTACGTGTATAATTAAAGATAGTTTTATAGCAACTAATTTACGAATAGCGAGAAATGTCGAAACAAGAAAACGAAACCATTATCGAGCTTAAGAGCGTCTCGAAATTCTACGGCTTAGGCGACGCAGAATCCAAAGCGCTCAACAAGTTCGATCTCACTGTCAAACGCGGTGAATTCATCATGATCATGGGGCCATCTGGCTGTGGTAAAACTACTCTTCTAAACATCATTGGCCTGCTCGACAAGCCAACCGAGGGCGACTACTATCTGCACGGCAAGCAAGCCAGCAAAATTTCCGCCCGCAAAAAAGCGCATTTCCGCGCCAAAGAAATCGGCTTCATTTTCCAGAACTTCAACCTTATCCCTACCCTATCCGTTATCGAAAACGTTTCTTTGCCACTCATCTATAATGGCATCGCAAAGACCCGTCGCCTCAAGGCCGCCGACAACATTCTCGAACATTTTCATTTGCAAAAGCGCGAATACTACATGCCTTACCAGCTATCTGGTGGCCAGCAGCAGCGCGTCGCTATCGCTCGTAGCCTTATCACGAAGCCATCAATCATTCTCGCCGATGAGCCAACTGGCAATCTCGACAGCCGCTCTAGCCACATCATCATGGAAGAGCTCCGCGACATTCACTCGCAAGGCAACACCATCATCATGGTTACGCACAACCCAGATCTAACCGCCTATGCAACCCGTGTTATCAATATGCTTGATGGTAGCATCGATACAGATATCAAGACTGTCGCCGACCACAACCTTCCAACCGGCAATATCATTCCAGAAAAAATCTCCGTTCGCGTTCTTTCGCGCCAGAAGAATCCAGAAATTGCCGTCGATTCCGAAAAGCCAGTTGTCGTTACAGGCAAGAATGTCGTTGTAGAAAAAGACAAGAAACCAGAAAAAGAAGACGAAAAGCCAAAGACTCGTATCCTTAAAAAGCGCGAACTTCACAACAGTCCATACGTCGCAAAGCCAGCTACGGCAAAAGATGCGCCAAAGCCGGACGAAGAAGACAAACCAAAGCAAGAGCCGCGCAAACGCCGCGCTGTCGCAAAGCTCAGTAGCCTAACGAAGAAACTTAAAAGCAAGAAAAAAACCAATGACGCTAAGAAGAAATCTCAAAAAGCTAAGAAAGGAAAGGAGGATTAACAATGGCAATCATGATTAATACGAACTTCCGTTTAGCCAAAGAGAGCCTTCGCCGCAACCGCGGCCGTACCTTCCTCAGCGCTCTTGGTATTGCAATCGGCGTCGCCTCCATCGTCCTAATCCTTTCCCTAACCGGCGGCATCAATCGTCTTATCAGTACTAATGACGATAAAAACAATGCCAACTTGATCCTTGTCAGACCTAACAACAATCGCGACCTCGCGAAGAATATCGTCGAAGAACTCAGCGATGGCAACAAATATGCCAAATCCAATCTTACGCTTGAAGACATCGACGAAATCCGCAAAATCGATAACGTCGCAAAGGTTGCACCAATCGCCATCTCGAGTTCCTCGATCATCGCGAACGAGAAAACTCATGGACCTTACAATGTACTAGCCACAAACCCAGATTTGTCTGACGTCGTGAATCTCCCGCTTTATAAGGGCGAACACTTCACGGCCGAATCACAGCCAAACTCTGCCGTTATCGGCTACGATGCAGCTATGTCTATCTATGGTGGCCCAGACGCAATCACAAAGACATTTATTTACAACAACCAGCGCTTCATTATCACTGGCGTTCTTGAAAAAATCGACGATCCAATCAACTATAACGGCACAGATTTCGACAACACAATCTTGATCAATGTCGACTTCGCCAAGACTTTCGAAAGCACCTTGCAGATTCAGCAAATCGATATCCGCACAGCAACCACCGGCGAAGTTAAAGAAACTGCCGAAAGAATCAATGGCCTTCTCTCCGATCGTAAGAAAGGTACCGAAACTTACCAAGTTGTAACCGGCAGCGAAGATCTTCATCCAGCCGGCTCCCTGCTCTCGATTGTATCCACCATGCTCACAATCGTCGCAGGTATCTCAATCGTAGTTGGCGGTGTTGGCATCATGAACATCATGCTCGTTTCAGTTTCAGAACGTACGCGCGAAATCGGTATTCGCAAGGCACTCGGCGCAACTGCAGGCAACATCCTCAGCCAGTTCCTCTTCGAATCCACGATCCTTAGCATCTTCGGCGGCATTATGGGCTTTGCGCTCGGCTATCTCGGCGCATTCCTCATTCAGCTCGTTACGCCATTTGCTCCGCATATTTCATGGCAAATCGTTGGCATTACAACCGCCGTCTCGCTTGTAACGGGTATTATCTTCGGTATTTACCCTGCTATCAAAGCAGCAAGCAAAGACCCGATCGTCTCATTGAAGTTCTATCGCTAAACAGCAAAAACTCCTCCGACTTGGAGGAGTTTTTTGTTTCCCCTGAAAAACTTCATACCGCACAACCATACTGCCTCGCGCGCACAATCAACTTAGTTAACCAAGTAAACTATGTTTACTTTGGAACTTTGGAACTTTGGAACTATCGCAACTAAGTTAACTTGGTTAACTTAGTTGATTGTGACGAACCAAGCAATATATCTCCAGCAAAACTAGCCACGACACAATTAACCACTAAAATAAGCCCACTTTCGTGAGCTTATTTTATTCTAGCGGTTTAAGCTATGCCGTTGGGGCTTCATGCGCCGCAATAATGCCTGCAGTCCTCAAAGCTTCAACGTCGGCCCTAATATGATCATTCATTGGCTCAAGACCTACTTCTTCAGGATTGCGACCATTCAAGATAGCAGCTTTCTGCTCAGCAGACATACGGCTATTATTGAATCTCTGAATCCTATCGATATAAGAGTTTATTGCTCTGTTGAACGCTATCGGTCTTACGTCTCTTGCCTGTAGGACAAGACGACCTTGATCTGTCTGACCGAGCATGCTAATCACAAAGTCTCTGTCATCTGGAATCGATCTTAGCGACTCAGCAGTCCATTCACCACCCTGATCTGGCCTAAACCCAGAAAATGTTGGATTTGGTTCATCGGCTCTAAGTCTCTCATCCCACAATCTCTGGCGGAAGGCACGCTCATTAGCAATAACTTCACCAGCATTAGGATCATCGCGTACTGCGCGTTCACGTAGCTGCGAACGCCTGATGCGTTCATCGACACTAAGGCTTTCGTCATCGCGAATATCACCCGCGGACTCAGCTTCAGATCGCCTGCGCTGTTCTTCGTATAGCCTCTGACGGAAGGCACGCTCATTAGCAATGACTTCACCGGCATTAGGATCGTCACGGACTGCGCGTTGACGCTGCATTGAACGCCTAATACGCTCATCGTAACTTAGACTCTCGTCGTCACGAATATCATCGTTATCTTCGGCTTCTCTTCTCTCAGCATCTCCGCCATTATCCTCGTCGTTCTGTTCCAAACCATTCTGGCGATGCGCGCGGAATTGCCATTCGTCATCCCAACCTGGTTCATCTGGAATCTCGTTGTCGTCCAACTGTTCACTAATATCGTTTGGATTTGGTCGCGGAGTTGGATTAGGATTTGGCGTTGGATTAGGGTTCGGGTTCGGATTTGGATTCGGATTTGGTTCCGGCTCTGGATTTGGATTCGGGTTTGGTTCCGGATTTGGATTTGGCTCTGGATTCGGGTTTGGATTTGGGTTTGGCTCTGGATTCGGGTTTGGATTTGGATCTGGATCTGGGTTTGGAACCGGCTCTGGTGTTGGCGGTACCGGCTCTGGTGTTGGCCTTGGCGGAACTGGACCTGGCTGTGGGTTTGGATCTGGCTGTGGGCCACGACCACCGCCACTAGCGCTACCTGGTTGTGCTCTATGCAAAGCCCTACGGCTAGCAAATGGGAAGATTGCAATGCCACCAACTAGACGTCTAGCACCCTCAATAATCTTGTCTGGACCACGTTCTGAAACAGTTTCAAAGACATCATAGACAGTTTTTCTAGTCGTCGTTTCAATCGTGTCCTCAATCGTACCGGTAATATCTTTGCCTGGCCAAGTTGCCCAAATATCATAAATTGGCGTACCATCTTCGGCGAAGCGTCCAGATTCCGATACGATTTCGACCATACCCATCTTCTGATTAAGCCAGTTCTGAATAGTTGGGTTATCCGAGAAGAATTCCTTCTGAATCGAACCATCTGCCGCAGTAAAGACGCGCTCAGAAAGCTGAATTGGCGTTGCCTGAGAACCACGCGTGAACGAGAACAAAGCATGAACTTTGCCGGCAGCCATGTCATCTTCGAAGTCGCGTGTCACGCCGCCACCAAACGATTCGCCATGCATACCAGAATGCCAACCGTGTTCAGAGGTGAAGTAGCCACGAAGCTCATTACCATTACTCTCTGGCGTACCGTTGTTAAGGTGATTCCTTATAATCTGCATACCACCATGATTCTTAACATATTGGTCAATCGGAACCTGAGTCGTTGTAGTAGTACCAGTAACAATATCACGGCTTTCGATTCTATAGCCTGCTTTGCCAAGCGAATCAAGCTCAGATTTGGTAAGCTCCTGACCAGAGTACTTCTGAATTTCGCTGTAAACCAAATCGCCTGGCTGAATGCTGTCTGGCTCCTTGAGGCCCAAGAAGTGAGCAAGTGGCGTATTTGTAGCGCCGTAGTTGTTTTCCTTATTAAAGACATGATCAAGAACGCCAACCTGGTTAGGATTGAAGTAAGCCGAAACCTCACGCAAAGTCGTACCGACAGCAATAGAGATGGCAGCGGTCTTAGCACCTTGTGCAAGCATACGCTTATTCTTCAAGCTGCTGCGAGCCCTGTTCTTCGCATCCATATCTTGGCTGATTTCTTGTTGAGCCGCAGACAAGGCATCGCGATAGGTATCAGAATTGTTAATATCAATATTTGCCTTCTTGAGTGCGGTTTCGACCTTAGCACGTGCGATATCCAAGGCCATACGCTCATCTTCAAGACTCTCTTTCGAAGAGAAGCGAATAAGGTCAATCTTCTGGCTATCACTAATGTTAATCAACTCAGTAACGCTAGCCAAAGCTTTCTGCATTGCATCGGTGTCGCCTGCTTCAAGAGCTTGAGTCAAGCTAGCAGTCAAAGTCTCAGCACTCTGCATTTCGTAAAGCGTTTCGGCAACCTGCTTATCATACCTGCCTCTTCTACCATCTGGGCCGGAAACATCCTTACCCATAGCAGCTTCACGCGACGAAGTTGCGATATCATTCGAAACACGACCACGTTCGCGAATACCAGCAGCCGCACCAGCAAAGAGTGCGCCACCTACGCCTGGCAAGACAGCGCTTACTACGCTGCGCGAGCCCTTCTCTGTGAAGAATAGCATCAAGCTTGCTGCAGTACCGATAACTTCAGGCGAGATAAGACCATGCGTCCTTTCAGAGATAGCCTCGATCGCTCTTTCGATACCAGTCTTGTGAGACTCAGAGCGAACACTGCGCATTGCATCACCATTAATGTAGCTAAAGCCTTCCATTACACTGATGATACCCTCGGCATGCTGAGCACGATTCTTAGCAGCCTCAGCCAACTCGACAAGGTTATCAACCGAAAGATCAAGTCTCTCGTCAGATATACCTTCAGTAGTAGACTGAATGCGGCGGATCTGTTCCTTCAAGCTAGCAAGATCACTTGTACCGCCGGCGTATGCCTCGATTGCTTTACGAATATCAATAGCGGCTCTAGCGCCAGGATTCTTATCAGCATCAACTCTCGTTTCAACGATGTTACCATCTGCGTCACGCTCTTTTGTGACTACATAGATATCACCATTTTCATCGGTACGAGTAGTGTAACCATGCATCGTTTCGCCAGCGCGGGCGTGGATGGCAGGAAGCACCTGTTCCATGTAAGCCTTGGTAAAGCGCTCAATACCACCAGTCTTTGACCAGTATTCAGAAACTCTCTGATTGGTAAACTTAGTATTACCGTCGTTGCGATCATTGTTATAAGCAACAATTGCTTCTAGCGCCTGTCTGCGATAGCGTGCAAGAATACCTTCCTTGAGCATATTACCCATAATAATGCGCTTGAATGGATTCCTTGAATGGGCAATATTCTCAGCAAACATTGCTTCAGCAATATCATGAGCAGCAGCCTGAGCCTCAGCTTCAGTGCACAAGGATACGAAGGCTAGCGCCTGTTCCCCCTTAGATTCACCTTCAGCGCCCTTCTTGCTTTCGCCACCAGATTCACCACCTGTGGCCTGCTTTTCTTTATTAGCGCCACCTTGAAGTTCGGCATATTCATCAAGAATCTTCTTGCGCTCATCATCAGAAAGATTTGCGAAGTCTTCTGGAGTCAAGCCATGCTTGTCTTTAAGCCATTCACCAAAGTCACCATGAGGATTGGTTTCGCCTCTTTCGAAGTCGTCGCCAGTATTTTCGTCGTTTTCTTTCGAACCACCTTCATCCTCGGTATCGTCGTCATGGCTTTCCAAACCATTTTCCATGTGAGTACGGAACTGGTATTCGGCATCACCCTTACCAGCCGGAGAAGCATGTGTGTATTCTTCGAGCGGATCAAGATTATCTTCTATCCAGCCTTCGATTTGCTCATCGGAATAGCCCATCGCACGAAGATCATCGATGGATTCAGGCTTTTTAGGACCTTCTTTCGAACCACCTTCATCCCCGGTATCGTCATCATGGCTTTCCAAACCATTTTCCATGTGAGTACGGAATTGGTATTCGGCATCACCCTTACCAGCCGGAGAAGCATGTGTGTATTCTTCGAGCGGATCGAGATTATCTTCTAACCAGCCTTCGATTTGCTCATCGGAATAGCCCATCGCACGAAGATCATCGATGGATTCAGGTTTCTTAGGACCACCTTCGCCACCCTTATCTGCAGCTTCACGAGCTGCAGCATCACGAGCTCTGCGTTCAGCCATCAATTGCTGGCGCAAATGACGCTCGTTCGCAACAATCTCGTCAGCATTTGGATCATCTTTGACGGCAGCTTCACGAGCTCTGGAACGACGAATGCGTTCATCAAGATCAAGGCTTTCATCGTCACGAAGATCGTCTTCGCCTTCACCGGCAGATTCGGCATCAGCAGCTGCTCGTGCGGCCTGCTCTGCCATAAGAGTCTGACGGAAAGAGCGTTCATTTGCGACAATCTCGTCAGCATTTGGATCGTCATCGACTGCTTTTTCACGCGCAACAGAACGCCTAATGCGCTCATTAAGATCTAGATTTTCGTCGTCGCGAAGATCTTCCTGACTGTCCTCACGAGTATCAGGATTCAACTTATCCCACTCGCTTGAACCACCACCAGCACCACCGGTTGGAGGATTTTCTCCTTTAAGCATTTACACCTCCCATTTGGACCGCACTCATGTCCTGCATTGGAACATCGTTTACAGTCTTAATTTCATCGCCGCCAACGTAAAGCATTCTAAACTCAATCATTGTTTGCAGAGCAATTTTCTGCACATCAAGACCAGCGTCGACGAAGAACTGAGTTGCATCGTCATTTGAGAAATCTGGGTCGTTGATTCTTTGGTTAAATTCGTCCAATTTGTCTTCTGGAAGAGCGTTAATCATGGCAGTATCAATCTGGTTCATCAAACGATCAATCATATCCTTCTTTAACGCTTCGCGAGTCTCATCGTCGAGATCCGTGATACCTTTTTCTTCCAACAAAGAATCCATGAACTGGCTTACTTGTTCCATTAATTACACCCTTTCCAATATATAGTTGTTAAGCTTATTCTAGCACAACATAATAAGCATAATCAAATAAAATTCTACCCCTGTTAAAATAAGCTTTTTATGATATAATATATAACTATGAAAATATTGGGCATCGAAAGCTCTTGTGACGAAACCGCAGCTGCGATTGTTGAAAACGGCAGCCGCGCGCTTTCTAATGTCGTCAATTCACAAATCGATATCCATGCCGAATATGGCGGCGTCATTCCCGAAGTTGCCGCCCGCTCACATATCGAAGTTGTCCTGCCCGTCATCAAAAAAGCCTTAGCTGACGCCAACTGCACGCTCGAACAAGGCAAAGACAATTCCATCGACGCCATCGCCGTCACGCATACGCCGGGGCTTGTCGGTTCCCTTTTAGTCGGCACCCTCACCGCGCGCACGATGGCCATTATTAATACGGTACCGTTTTATCCAACCCACCATCTCAAATCCCATATCTATGCCAACTGGCTCACGGGCCACAACCCAACCTTCCCGATTCTTGCTCTCGTAGTTTCGGGTGGACATACACAAATAATATATATGGAACGTCACGACGATTTTCATATCATTGGAAGCACTCGCGACGACGCAATCGGCGAAGTCTTTGATAAAGTTGCAAAAATCCTTGGCTTGCTCTACCCTGGCGGTCCAAACATTGCCAAAAAAGCCGCGCTCGGCAACCCAGATAAATACCCACTGCCAATCCCAAAGGTCGATAATCTCGACTTCTCCTTCAGTGGCCTCAAGACTGCCGTACTGCGCGCTATCCAAAAAGAACTTGGCGTACCGATTTCCACTCCAAGCTACGAACTCAAAGCAATGCTTAGCGAACAACAAATCTGCGACTTTGCGGCCAGCTTCCAAAAAACCGCCGTCAAAATTCTTGTTCAAAAATTGCAAAAAGCTACAATTGAATATCCAAACGCCAAGTCAATCTTGCTCGCCGGTGGCGTCTCGGCTAATATCGCTCTACGCGAAGCTTTACAGACCACTTTCAGTAAAAGCCACGAAGTCTACTTCCCTGACCTCAAATACGCTACAGATAACGGCGCCATGGTTGCATCTGCCGCCTACTACTCTATCCAGGCCGGCGAAAAAGCCAGCGATCCATACAAACTAGACATTTCGCCACGCTCAATTATTCAATAATTTGACCGTATATTATACAAAGCAAAATCTTTTTGTATTCAAAGCACAAAAATCACCGTGCTACAATAATAAGCATGAAGCAACATTTCCTACAAAGTAAATCATGGGAAAGTTTTCTCAACAGCCAAGGCGAAAAAACCTTCCGCATCGACGAAGAAAACTTCTCCGCCCTTTGCGTCCTAAAAGAAACTCCAGTAGGAAACTATCTCTTTTTGCCTTATGGCCCAAGCTTGGCCACAATTCACGACCTAGAGCAAGCCCTCAAAGCCATTTCGGAACTCGCCAAAAAAGAAAATTGTATTTTTGCGCGCATTGAGCCAGTTAACAAACTATCTACAAAAACCACAACAAAGCTCAATCTCAAAAAGACCAAGGATTACGACCCAAAACACACTATTATCCTCGATCTCGAACCGAGCGAAGAAGAAATTCTTCAAAACATGAACCAGTCCAGACGTAATTTCTTCCGCAACTATGCCAAAAAAGGCATTTCCGTCCGCACGTCGAAAGACAAAAAGGACGCAAAAATCCTCATCGATTTCTTAAACCAAATCACCGACTCAAGGCACTTCTCTACTCACAGCGAAAAATACCTGACCGACCAGCTCGATTTCGATTTCGCTACATTATATATAGCAGAATTCGAAAACAAGCCGATCGGCGCCGCCCTTTGCTACGACAGCGAAGACACTCGCTTCTATGCACACGCCGCAGCATCCGACGAATACCGCAAACTATCACCAGGCGTCGCAATTCTAACTCAAATGATCATTGACGCAAAACGAAATGGCCAAAAATACTTCGATTTCTGGGGCGCTACCGACTCGACCGACGAAAAACATCCATGGTACCACTTCACTCAATACAAACTAAGCTTCGGCGGCAAAATGATCGAATACGGCGGTACCTACGATTTCGTTATTAATAAAGCCAAATACACGCTATATACTACCCTGCGCAAAATCAACCGCGCTAAACGCAAAATCTTACATAAATAATCAAGACGGCCAAACGGCCGTTTTTTGATGTCGCGAAAATTGTGAATTATTACAACAAATCTAACTTCGCCACAATCTACATTTTACGACATTAAAAGCAATTAGAAAATTTGCCAAAAAAAATTTAAGCATCAAATTCAGACAAGTCAAATAGCGAACTTTTGCCCTCATCCATGACTTCCCTGGCCTTTTTGAGCAATCGAAAAAGCGAGGCCTCATCCGCAGCTGATCCGATATGCACAGTTTTAACCACTTCCCGCCCCTTTTTATAACAAACCTGCACACCAGTCGCACCGCTAGCAGTCTTAAATTGCCTAATGTAACTCACCTCTTCAGTATAACATAAGCGTTTCCCCACCTTTCCAAAACCCTTGAATTAAAACCCCACATTTTATCCACATAATCCCCCAAAATATCCCTTTTATACCCCTTGACTTAGCAACCCCGCTAATGCTAAACTAAATCCAAGATGCGGTGGGACCCTTCTTAGACCATACATCTTCAAGGACCTGACGCCTTGTAAAAAAAGGCTGAGATAAGAGAAAACCTAGAATTTGGTCTAGGCGTATGACGGATAACACAAACAATGTACAACACAATTTTCGCAATTTGCAATAGACTAAGCACGGTCAAAAAATTTTCCCGTGAAGATTTTTGTGTCTAAATCATTGTAAAAAATTACAATTTAACAGAGGTAACCACCCAGCCGGGTGTATTTTTTAGCTCAAAACAACATACATTTCACGCCAGCGTGAAAACTTGACATAACCGTCTTCATATTATCTTGTTTTAAGGTATTGACAGCCAATTTTTTACAAGATTTTTATGTTATAATATAGAAAACGCGTGAGAGCAGGGAATAGAGGGAAAATAAATAAAAACTATTTTGTTGTCTTGATCAAACAACAACTCATCGCGCCATGGGAGAAAAAATGAAATTTAGTAAAGCTTACGAACCTAATCAATACGAAGCGGACATCTATGCCTTATGGGAGAAGTCCGGCGCTTTTGAGCGCAAAACAGATGGAGATAAATCAGATCCTTACACGATCGTCATGCCACCACCAAACGCCAACGGTAATCTACACATCGGCCATGGCCTAACCATCGCTCTCGAGGATATCCTCACCCGCTACCATCGCCTTAAAGGCGAAGATACCTGGTATATCCCGGGCGCAGACCATGCCGGCTTCGAAACATGGGTAGTTTATGAGCGTAAGCTCGAAGCGGAAGGCAAAACCCGCTTCGATTACTCTCGAGACGAACTCTATGATCAGGTTTGGAACTTCGTAGCAGAGCAGCGCGGCAACATGGAGCTTCAGCTCCGCGCCCTTGGCGCTTCTTGTAGCTGGAACGACCTCGTCTTCGCATTAGACGACAAAGTTGTTAATGTTGTCTACAATACCTTTGAAAAATTCTGGAAAAAAGGCCTAATTTACAGAGGTAAAAAGCTTGTTAACTACTGCACCAAGCACCAGACCGCTTTTGCAGATATCGAAGTAACCCACAAGGAAGAGAAGGGCAAACTCTGGAGTATAGCTTATCCTCTAGTCAACCCTACTGACGAACTCAAAGAAGTCGTTATTGCTACAACTCGCCCAGAAACCCTCCTTGGCGATACTGCTGTTGCAGTTAACCCTGAAGATCCACGCTACAAGAAATTCATCGGTCAAGAGCTTATTCTCCCGCTCACAAACCGCACGATCAAACTTATCGCTGACGAGCACGCCGACATGGAATATGGCACCGGCGCCGTCAAGATTACCCCTGCCCACGACCAGAACGACTACGAAGTTGGCGAACGTCACAATCTCGATATGATCACCGTCATCGGTTTTGATGGCAAGATGAACGAAAATGCCGGCAAATACAAAGGCATGACGACCGCCGAATGCCGCAAAGCTATCCTAAATGACCTCGAAGAGCTCGGCCTCCACCGTGGCGAGCAAGAAATCACTCACGAAGTCGGCCACTGTTACAAGTGCGACACCGTAATCGAACCCCTCCTCAAGGAACAGTGGTTTGTCGATATGAAACCTCTCGCCAAGAAGGCCATCGAAACCCTCAAGGCTGGCAAGATTAAATTCCATCCTGCTAACAAGCAAAAGGTTCTTATCAACTACCTACAAAACCTCAAAGACTGGAATATTAGCCGCCAAATCCCTTGGGGCATCCCAATTCCAGCTTTCCAGAACGTAGACGATCCAACCGACTGGATTTTTGACACCCGCGTCAACGAGCCAGAAATCATCAGCGAAGGGAAGACCTACCGCCGCGACCCAGATACCTTTGACACTTGGTTCAGCTCTAGCCAGTGGCCATACATCACCACCAGCGACAGTGACAAACACTTCCCAACCTCTGTTATGGAAACCGGCGCAGACCTCCTCTTCCAGTGGGTCGGCCGCATGATTATGATGAGCCTCTTCGTCAAAGACGACATTCCATTCAAGGAAGTCTACATGCACGGTATGGTCCTCGACGAACACGGCCAGAAGATGAGTAAATCTAAGGGCAACGTCATCAATCCAATCGATGTTGTCAGCCAGTACGGCTCAGACGCCTTACGTCTTGGCCTTATCGCCTCCCGCAGTGCTGGCGTCAACCAGGCTTTCAGTACTAGCAAGGTTATCGCTAGCCGCAACCTCTGCAACAAGCTCTGGAATGTCAGCCGTCTCATTCAGTCCATCGTTGACGAAAACGAAGGCGAGCCAAAACCAGAGAAGGCCTCTCTTGGCGAGAACTGGATTCGCCGCGAAATCAACCGCACCAACAAAGAGCTAGATAAGCTTCTCAAGAATTACCGCTTCGCCGAAGCCGGTGACTTGCTCTACGATCTTATCTGGAATAAGTATGCCGACTGGTTCCTCGAATGCGAAAAGCTCTGGAAAAATGTCGACCTCCTCAAGGATTCTCTCGAGAAAGTCCTTATCATGCTCCATCCATTTGCCCCATTCGTCACCGAAACCATCTGGCAAACTCTTAGCTGGACCGAAGGTCTCCTCATTTCGCAGAACTGGCCAGAGCTCTACGAAAAGGTTGATACAAAGCGTGCCAAGCAGTTCGACGAACTTATCGCCATTGTTTCAGACATCCGTAGCCACTTCCAGAATCTACCTGGCGCCAACGCTTACCCAGTCGCCTTCCATGATGACGAGTTGATGTACGAAAACCAACTTCTCATTCAGCACCTCACCAAGGCACCAAGCGTACCACAAATCGACGTCACCGATGCCAAGGGCCTCCGTCTTGCCATCGCTGGACACAATATTTACCTCCAGATTCCAGAGGATATCCACAAGAAATACAAGACCAACCTCGAAGATCGAATCTTAAAACTCGGAGCCGAAATCAACACTCTTGAAGCCCGTCTCCGCAATCCGAAGTACGTCGAAAAGGCGCCAAAGGAACTAGTCGACGAAACCCGCAACTCGCTCGACGAAAAGAGTCGCCTCCTCGAAAAAATGAAAGCCGAACTCGAGCTAGTCTAGACCAAATCAAAATACCAGCCCCAAACAGCTGGTATTTTTGTTGCTTGACAATTCTATGATTTTGTGCTAGAATATAAATACACCTATGCATTAATATGCAAAGGCTGAATATTTCAAAGAAAGAAGGTGGTTTTGTGAAAAACTACAAAATCGCAAAACCTTCCAATGGTGTACTGGCAATCTCACTACGTCCATGTCCAGAGCTGATTCGAAGCCGAGAAGAGATCAAAAATCGGCTCGACGAAGCAGTTCGCGTAAAACGTATTGCGGGCTATGATGTCGCCTGCTATATGCGGGGTAGGATCGCGCTCTTCTACAACGAGCTCGTTGACGAAGACGGCAAAGCGGCAAACTACGTAGCTAAGGAGGTAGTAAATGCAATCTACGCCGAATGAACATTATACGGGTCCCCAAGCGGGGCCCCTTTTTCTGTCTTGACAAATAAGCATAAGTATGATAAAAATAAATTATTATAAATCAAAAACAAACAGCGAGCAAATGAACGAAGAATCGAAACCTAAAACTACTCAAGCCGAAAGCAACACGACTGGTCCAGAAAACAAAACGGCAGCAACGGTCAATCAAGTTAATCGACAACGCGGCGCCAAATTACTAGCCCTTCGCGAAGCTTTAGCTAAAGGCGAAACAAGTGAACGAGAGGATAAAATTGAATATCTCCTCGAAGAATCCAAATTCCAAGAGCCAAGCCTGAGCGAATTTAGCAGCGAACCGAGCTATAAGGCAGCTACGATTGCACGGGATGAAGCCTTTGTTCGTAACATGGAAGCAAAATTTGCCAGTTCGACCAGCAGAGCAAACGACAGAATCGCAAAGGTCGCTGAAGCGATTACTGGCACAGCAATTCAAAACGGCGAATTATTTGCTTGGGTAGGCGACATTCGGGCCGTCGTAATCAATCCTGTAACGCGATACGACGATATTGCAAACGGTATCGATCAGGCGGTTACCCTTATTACAGAAGAAGGCGAGCCTAAGCCATTCGGTTTCGATATCACAATCGGCAATTCCCGTAAAACGTTCATTAAGAAACTCTTTCGCCCATACCGCGATTCGAGCGGCCAAGAATCAGATATCATTGGTATGTCCAGGCTTAAATATGGCCAAGAACCAACACTGGATGAAGATGGTGCCTACAAAGATATAAAGCGTAAAACTATAGACCCGATTCCACGCCTTACGCTCGCCTACAAAAGCGAAGAAGTCGAGGGAATGGTAGACGATCTCACTCTAGAAGACGACGGAGAAGAGATTGAAACCTTTACAAATCCAGAATCAACAAAAATATTACACGACACCCTGCAAATCTTCGAACAGGTAGTATTCTACACACGAGCAACCGAGATTAACCTGCGCAAAACTAATGCAGAGTATAAGTCCGAAACGGATCCTGGCAAAAAGGCTGAACTAGCAAAGCGATGTCAACTTCTAAAAGAACAGCTGGCCAAACTAAAAGGCTTGGAAGAAACACTAAAACCAGTACTCTTAGATGCATACAAACGCGCTCGCAAGGAAACTGTAGGAAGAAACCTAAACAACGTAAACCCAGACAGCAATATCCGCCGCAAGCTCATGTGTTCGGGCTACTTGGGTACCCCAACTGGAAACCTGTTAGACATAATTCATCAGTTCGAAGGATACGCCGATGTCTATGGAGACAAGCGCGACGAAAAAGAAGATGAGATTACCCAGGCTTACATCCAACAGGAATTGAACGAACGTTCGAAAAAGTATCACAGAGAAAATCCTGGCAAAAGCTTTGAGCCGACCTATACAGTTAGTCAAATAGCCGAAATCGAATTCGAAGCTTTCCTAAAAGCGAAAGAAGAAATGTTGTCACGCTGCAGCCACTATATGAGCGAAAACCTCGAAAAAGGCGCAGAAGAGTACCAACAAATCATCGATGAAGAACGGAAAAATCCCTAACAGCAATTATTGCTAGCAAAAATCCCCCGAAAGGGGGATTTTTCTACATCGCTAATTTTTCACGGATCGAATTAAACTCATCCTCAGTCAAGCTCAGAGTTTTGCCATGTTCCCAAGTTTCATCGAAGGGCATTAAGTGAACATGCGCATGTGGAACATCTACGCCAATCACCTGATAAATCGTACGACGCCCAGTTACTTCTTCCATATGCGCCGAAATCTTTTTGACGGCCGCCCAAAGCGCCACCCAGTCAACCTCGGACAAATCATAAATTTTATCGACCTCAACCTTCGGTACGACAAGCGTATGCCCCTTAACCTCTGGATTAATATCCAAAAAGGCCAAAACCTTATCATCTTCGTAAATCTTATAGCAAGGGATTTCGCCCGCAATTATCTTTGAAAAAATACTCGACATATTGCTCCTTAGCTCTATTAGTTCTATTATACCTTTAGCTCACTATCTTGAGGTGGACGAAATACCAACAAACCAATAAACGCCGAAACATATCACAAGAATCAAAAAGGCAATCGCCAAATTATTCCAAACTTTCTTTTCGCCATGCACGACAAATAGGAGGATAATGCTAGCAATCACGCATATCGGAAACATCGGAATGGAAGGCAAGAACAAAAGGGCAAGCAACCCGCCTAAAGTCGTCATATGAGCATCACTAAAATCAAACATACCAGTCTTATCCCACACTGCAAATGCAAGCAAAAGTGCGATTCCGGACAAAACATAATCAAGAACCATAAATACCTTGGCGGCAGATATACTAGACTTAGAAACCATCCAAACTCCAATCCAATTAAATAACTATATTAATTATAACATTAGCATTTTTCCAATAAAAACGAGCCTTGCGGCTCTTTTTTATTCTTCCTGGCGGAAGCGAGAGGATTCGAACCTCCGAGACATTGCTGCCCACACGATTTCGAGTCGTGCGCCTTCAACCACTCGGCCACGCTTCCACCTCTTATCTTATCATATTTAAGTCTCCTTTTAAACCTGATAAAATAAGGTTATGTATAAGGATTTCGAAGGACAAGCCGTAACAATCTTTGCTTCAATCAAAGGCGGCTCACCATTTCAATATAAAGGCGTGCTCAAAAAAGCAGACCACGTGCTAATACTCGAGAACGCATCTATCAGTCTCGTAAGAGAGAAGGTCTCTAGTAACGTATTTGGCGCAAACAGCTCCTTTCTCACAATCGAGCAAGACCTTCCAAAAGTCGCCATCAACCCAGACTACGTAATTTCGATTTACTAAAAAACAACCAACAAAAAACTCCCCGGCAGGGGAGTTTTGCTTATGTTAAAATAAAAAGCAATGACACAGGGCCAACAAATAGCGCTATTCATTTCACTATTCTTAGCTTTTATCGGGATCATAGTCTTTTTCTTTGGAATCATTAATCTTAAAAAGACAATTCAGCTAAAGAAAAAATGCACCAAAACAGCCAATGCAAAAATAGTCAAAATCACTAAAGAATACACATATGACGACACAAAGCTCTTATATGTGACCCTCAAATATCAAGCTAAAGGTAATACGATAACCAGTAAAATACCGATAAGTTATGATGTATTTCATGAACCAAAAGAAGGTCAAACGATCAAAATAAAATACAATCCAAAAGCACGCTCGCAATGCTATATATATGGGGAAGACCCAAATGGCTCAGGCGCAGGCTTTGTAGCAGTCGGTGGCGCACTCATAATTGGAGCTATATTCGTGCTTATTACACAGCTCTAAAATAGCGATACAAAAACGCTCAGATGGGCGTTTTCTTTGTGCGACGCGCGGTTATTGACCTAGAGAGATATTTTGAAAACAAAATCGCTCAGATGGGCGTTTTCTTGTTGTCTCAGCGCTATTATTGATAGAGCGAGGCAACAAAAAACACCCAGATGGGTGATTTTGATTCAAAATATGGTATGCCCGATACGATTCGAACGTACGACCTTTAGCTCCGCAAGCTAACGCTCTATCCAACTGAGCTACGGGCACATATGTGGATTGGCTGCCATTTGACAGACCTAATATCCACTAGTTCAATAAAATAAATGAACATCTACGCCAGTTTCCTGTCGCGATGAGCCAATTATAGCACAATTTGTCAAGTAATGCTATACTGAAATTATGGCAAAGCAAGCGAAGAAGAAATCCAGTCTCAAACCAAAAATTCAAAAGGCCAAAGCGAAGTTTTTCGCAACATATTACAGCAATCCTGCTAAGGATCTTAAAATTATCGCCGTCACTGGCGATAGGGGCAGAGCAACCACCGCTCATTACATCCAGGAAATCCTGAAAGCCCGCGATCCTAAAGTAGGCATCATTATCGATCCAGAGACAACTTCTAGCTTATACAAACAGCTTTTTGCAATTTGGCGCAGTGGCACTGATCATGTCGTCATCGCCGCTCCTAGCGAAGCTATCGCCAATCATCTTTTCTATCAGATTCCATTCTTTGCCGTCGTGGCGACTAACTTCGAACACAATCAATCCGACCCACTCGAAGACGACAACGTCAAATCTATCCTCTTCAACAAAGAGCCTTTCTTTGCAATTCTTAACAACGACGATCCAAACTACGGCTACTTCTCAAGCTTCCCAGCCAAGTCTGCCACTTTGAGCTATGGCCACTCCAGCGACGCCGATCTCAAAATAACCCGTAGCAAAGTCTACAAGATGGGCACCGAAGCTACCATTAGCTTCCAGAACGACAAGTTCGATATTGCTACCTATCTCACCGGTGAAGAAAACGTCGAATACATGGCCGCGGCCGCTTTGACCGCTCTTGCTGTCGGCATCGACCAAGATACCATCGTTGACGGCATCGCTAACTACGAACCAAGCCAAAACCCACTTACGGACGATTTCGATCGCTAATTACATGCTAAATCAAAAACTCCTCGTCTCAGGTGCAGAATTTTTTGCAGACGATTTCAAAATAAACCCATATTACGGCGGCGACGCTATCGATCAAGCCAAAGCCATCGCCGAGCACAAGGCTATTTTAAACTGCTTCAAGCAAGCTGGCATCGAACTTGTCAAAGTCGACGCGCCAGCCGACTGCCAAGACGGCGTTTATACTGCTAACTGGGCCATTACTAAAAACGGCAAGGCCGTCATGTCGCGTTTGCCACAAGCGCGCAAGGCCGAAGAGCCTTATGCGAAACAACAATTGCAAAAACTCGGATACGAAATTTATAAAGTTCCGAACAACTTAATGTTCTCAGGGCAGGGCGATTCGCTACGTTGCGGCAACTACCTTTTTGCCGGCTCAGGCTACCGTTCGGAACCTGAGGCCCAAAAGTTTGTCGCCAACACACTCGGCCTAGAACTCGTCCAGCTTCATGCTAAACCTCAGCTTAACGATGACGGCACACCGCATATCAACCCAGAAACCCAACACGCCGACTCCTTCTTCTATGATCTCGACCTTGCGCTCTCTGTTATCGACGACCATACTATCGCGTACTGCCCAGAAGCTTTCGACGAAGAATCGAACAAAAAAATTGAATCTACCGACGTAGACAAAATAACCGTTTCTCTCGAAGAGTGCACTGAAGGCTTTGCCTGCAATCTCGTTAGTACCGGTAAGCACGTTATTATGTCCAACCGCGCACCAAAATTCCAAGCCGAGCTCGAAAAACGTGGCCTAACATGCCTCACTCCTGATGTTACCGAGCTCAAAAAGGGCGGTGGGTACATTCGCTGCATCAGCCTCTGGCTAGATTAATACCCCAAAAAGGCAGCCTCACGGCTGTCTATTGACTTTTTACGCAAACTATGCTATAATATACAACACTGCATTGACTGCACTACAAGCAGCCAGAGCACCTTAATTTAACAACAGTCACTAGATGGCTTTTTATATATAATTCCTTCCCCGGGCGGGGAAATGTAGTAGGGCTAAAGCCCATCCGATTCTTTCTAATTCAAAGGAGGCATACGTATGCTGAGAACCAAGATGACGAGAAGAACCACCACGACCACCGCAGAGGAAGGAGAGACTACCATGAGAAAATACGCTATCACTGAGAAGGCCCCGAAGACCAAGAAGACCCCGAAGGCAAGACCTCTGCCCAGCGCAGTGAAGGTCATGACCAAGCCGACCGGCTCGCATGGACTGGTCCTCACGACCAACCCTATCGAGAAGACATTCGGCTACATGAGCGAAGAGCTGCTGAGCCGAACCGTAGCCGTTGGCAGAGTCTATGGAGACGCCAGAGAGGCTAAGGGTAACTGGCACAGCAAGCCGACCCGCGATCTTCCGGCCATCCTCTTTGAGGCTTCGGACCAGCTCGCCGCGTATATCCACGACCACGCGTCACGATTCGAAAGCGGCTACATCCACGGCAACGAGTATGTCGCCGACCACGACAGAATCAAAGCTATGGTGGTCACCTGGGACAAAGACCGCCCCAAGCGGATGCTCGCATGGGGCCTCTTCGCAAAGAAGGCCCTGATGCAGATGCTCGACGAACTCGAGTTCGACTCTTTCGCTATCGACTTCGAGGAGCAGAGGGATTTCGACTTCGGAATCTACGATGCAAAGGCCGACATGGATGAAGCGTACCGCGAGCAAGGTTTTTACGGCTGCTTCCCGGAGTCAGCCGCCAATAGCCTTCGTTGGCACTGGCGATACCGCCAGTTCCACGAAGCGGAGCTCAGTCGACTCGAGAGAATCATCGCCAAGTACAACGATGATGATGATGAGGAGGAGGAGGAGGGCTGCTAACCCAGGCCATCTACGACAAAACGCCCCATCACAAGGGGCGTTTTTTTAATCCTTAATTTTTCTTGATTTTCTTTAAAGCCTTACGAATCTCATCTTCCTCGTAATAAGCATGCGCACCATCCGCACGCTCGATTGTCTTCTCGTTACCTTTGCCCAAGAAGAGTACCGTATCACCCGCCTTTGCCATTTCGCAAGCTTTCAAGATAGCCGAAGGACGATCTAGCTCCATAAACAAATCTTTTTCGTCCTTTTTGCCGCTATTACGTGCTCCAGTTGCAATCTGTTCAAGAATCTCCATACCTGGCGTATCACGATCATCTTCCTCGGTCAAAACCACAATATCCGCATATTTGCCAGCGATTTCGCCCATCGGCTCACGCTTGCTCGGGTCGCGACGTCCGCCCGCCGAACCAAACATCGCAATCAAACGCCCCTTGGTGGCCTTTTTCATATCTGGCAGCAGCTTTTCAAAGGCATCTGGCGTATGCGCATAATCCATAATCGCGGTAAAATCTTGGCCCTCATCAATCTTTACCATACGGCCCTCGACGGAAGTCAAAGCATGTATGCCACGCTGAATTTCCTCGTCAGACAAACCGAGGCGCTTGCCCACCGCCACGCAGGCCAGGGAATTATAAACATTGAACCGACCGCCAATTTGCGTCTCGATCTCGAGGTTTTTGAGCTTCGGAATCTTGTAACTCACAGCGTATGGCGAAAGCTTGATGCTATCTGCCTTCATGTCGCCATACTCAATACCATAGGTAATATAGTCATCGATATCACCCTCGAAATATTCAGCCGTCGGGTCATCAGCGTTAATTACGCCATAACGCGCCATTTTAAAGAGTTTGCGCTTAGCATCACGATAGCGCTCAAAAGTGCGGTGGTAATCAAGATGTTCGTGCGTAACGTTAGTCAAAACCGCAATATCGATCGGCACGCCCACTGCACGGTGCTGCGCCAAAGCATGCGAAGTGAGCTCCAGAACGAGGTAATCCGCGCCCGCATCGGCAATTTTCTTGATGCGCTGATTCAAAAGACCAGAATCTACAGTGGTCATATGCTCGACTTGCTCGTGAATTTCGTCAACTCCCCAGCCGACCGTAGTCATCAAACCAGTTTTACGCCCAGCGGCATTTAGCATCTTCCAAATCATGAAAGAAGTGGTAGTTTTGCCGTTCGTACCAGTAACACCAATCACAGTTAAGCGACGGGCAGGGAAACCGTAGCGCGTCGCATAAAAAGCCGCCTTACCGATATGATAAGGAACCACTAAACTATCATAAAATGGAATTTTTTCCTTTATACCCATAAATACCTCGTAATCTTTCTATTATTATACGCTAAAAGCCCTCATTTTAAACATAAGCATTGACAAAAATGCACGCTTATGCTATAATTAAATAATCTTTAATGTATGAGAAAGAGGGGCAATATATTATGGAAGTTATTTTCGCGATTGTCATTGTGATCGTCGTTATCCGCTTCGTTATCCCTTTTTTCCACGCCTTTGAACAGGCAGTGAAAGAGGAGGCCGACAGGGTCTCCAGGGAAGGTCTGATTAAGACCAATAACGGCGCTTTCTGGTCACCCGACCAGGAACTCAGACCGCATCACAGACACTAAGCTAAACCCCGCCCCTGAGCGGGGCATTTTTTATTGTTTTTTCAAAAAAGTATAAAAAGTACTTGCATAGCCACTCCGCTTATGTTATTATCACCTTACAAAAGGTCAAAATAAAAACGTTAAAAAGAGAGGTAGTGTATGCGTTTCTCCACACGCAATACGCACAAACGTGGCAAAGCCGTTGCGCTTGCCGCGAGTGCGGCCGTCTTAGGTATAGGCGGTATAGTTAGTCAAATTTATCACAAAGATGCAGCCGCAGAGACATCATCTGTCGACAACAACATTTTCTATGCAAATACTGCAGACTATACATCCATCAATGATGCAGCAGCCGCAGCTTCAACTGCACTCCGCGTAGAGCAGGCCACTTTTTGCAACGTCGGCAGTGGCGTTGGTGGTGCAGTCACTCGTGTCAATCCATACACCGGCGAAAGCTCTGATTACTGGGTTTTTGCCAAATACTCCTCGCAGTGCCCATCTAGCGCCGTCGCGCCAGACAAAGAAATTCTTCTAACCGATAACGGCACAACTGTTTTGACCCAAGAAAAAATCGACAATGCCGGTTCGAGCTTTTATGGTAGTACCAGCGAAAACTTCTACAATCACTACAATAATGCATTTGGCATTCTCGGTGCTTTCCATATCATGTCATTCTATAATACCGATACAGCTGTTCAGGCTTACGGTAACGTCGCAACGCGCTACCTCGAATCAGTGTCAAACAACAATATTGATCACTTCGATGTCCCTACGCTTAGCTACATCCAAAACATGAATACACAGGGCAACATTAGCTCCTTCAACAATGTCGGCAACAACGATAAGGATACGAGCGTACTTGTCGTAGGCAAAGATGTTAACATCCGCCCATCACCGAACAATGGCTTCTGGGAAAACAACGGCGCTACCGTCAACTCTCCAACAAAGCGCTCGGATTCTGAAGGCAACTATCTAGACAACGTCTGGCAAGAATACGAAGGTGGCCCACAATTCCTAGATTTCAAAGAAATCAAAGACACCGCCATTAACTACAGCGAAACCCTAAGGCAGTATCCTGATACCCTCGTCAACGGAACCGATTACGATCTCGACACTCTAAACCAGCAATACGTTCGCATTGCCGACGACAATGGCCTAAACGTAGTCAGCATCAACTCCGCAAGCCTCACCTCCGAAAACGACAATGTCTATGTCTGGGGCTTCGATCAGCACAAGGATTCCACCTTGCTTGTTAACATCGATATCAAAGACGCAGAAATGCATGATGGTCATAAATATCTCAACATCCTAGAAAACTGGCACATCTGCTACGACGACGCAAGTAAGCTAGACGAATCGAAATATAACGGTGAAACCAGCCGCAATGGCGGTTCCGCAGTAACGCCAAAGGACAACGGTTACTGTCTCAATCAAAGCTGGTACAAAGACAAATACCCAAACCAGATTATCTTGAACTTCTTCGATTCCACCGCCGATCCATACAGCTATGATGCAGACAGAGACGACCAGAACGAATACTACATAGACTTCAAGAACGGCATGACGGCAGCTACTATCGCTCCACGCGGCAAAGTCCTCGTCTCCGTCACTCCATATCAGGGTATCATTATCGCTAACAACGTCGAAATCAATGCTGGCGATACCTACTTCCTATCATTCAGCGACAACTTACCTCTCGCTCCAAATGAATGCTCATATACAATCAAGCATGTCAACAAAACGACTGGCGAAGTATTTGAAAGCTATACCGTTAACCACTCTGGTCTTTGCGAAGACCAGAGCACTGACGAAGTTACGACTATCAGCCCAGAAAGCGACATACTAGCCAACAGTTTCGTATTCGTCGGTGCAAAGTACGAAGACAATGGCGAAAGCTCCCCTATGGTCTTTGATGTCGACGATGCCGAAGAATCAACTCAAACTGTGGTCGATAACGGCACTGAACTAGACAAAGGTTTCGCACCATACGGCATCTGGAACGACCTCGAAAGCAAAACAATCACCTTCTATTACAAAAAGAATTGTACTGTCACAGTCGAACACCGCGAAGATGGTACTATGACCGAGCTCGCTCCTACCGAAACATATACTGGCTTCTGTGGCGAACTTTCCGAAACCATCGATCTCGCTAGAAGCGTCCTCGATGAATACGACTTCACCGAAGGTATCGAAATCGAAAGCGACACCAAATACACTAGCGCTTCGGAATTCCCACTACAGACTGGTATAGTTAACTCCGACCAGCATTATATCCTTGAGTACGAGAAGAAAGAAACTCCACCAACCCCAGATACCTGCTCAATCGAAATCCATCACTATATTGTAAATACTACTACTCCAGTTGACGATGACATCTCGATGACTCAAACCTGTGGCAATATCGAAATGATTCTCGACATCTCAGAGAAAGCTTTGAACAACGGCTATAAGTTCGTCTCCGGCAAGATGGAATCGGAACGCTATCTCGATGATTATACCGAGGAAGATTTCCCAATGTCCATTACGAATAACTTCCCATCAAAGGTCTATACACTCTACTACGAGAAGACCGATACACCAGACGTACCAACACCAGACGTACCAACTCCAGACACGCGCGATAATAGCCCGATTCTTATCCTGAGCGCAGCTGGTGCAATTATCGGACTAGGCACCGCAACTATGTTCATTGCACGTCGCCGCCAATAGGCTGAGCGAAAATTGAAAAAACGAAAAACCCTGCTGTGGAGAGCAGGGTTTTTCGTATCGCATTATCCATAATTAGCACTCATTGCTTGACAGTGCTAATTAATCGCACTACACTATATTTATACCTTAAACAGGAGTAATACATGTCAATTAAACCACTCGGAGACCGCGTCGTTGCCGTCAAAGAAGCCGCCGCTACAAAGACCGCTTCTGGCATCCTTCTCGGTGAATCCAATGCCGAAAAATCCAATGTTGCCACCGTCGAATCTGTCGGCCCAGATGTCAAAAATGTCAAAAAGGGCGATAAAATCATTTTCCGCGAGTATTCCGCCACAGAAGTAAAGCTCAACAACGACGAATATCTCATCATTAAAGAAGAAGATATTCTCGCCACTTTGTAATTTTAAACAGGATTAATTATGTCTAAGAAGATTTTCTACAACGAAGATGCGCGCGAGCGTGTCCTCGGTGGCGCCAAAGCACTCTATGACGCCGTCAAAGTTACCTTTGGTCCAAAAGGCCGCAACGTCGTTATCGATAAGGGATATGGCGCTCCAACCATCACGCATGATGGCGTAACCGTCGCCGAAGCTGTTGACTTACCAAAGCAAGACGACGAAACCCTTGGCTACGAAATTGGCGCTAAGCTCATCAAGGGCGCTGCCCAGAAGCTCAACAAGGCTGCTGGTGATGGCACTACGACCGTCACTGTCCTTACCTACAATATTCTTGCCGAAGCTAACAAACTTATTGCTGCTGGCATCAATCCAATGGATCTCCGCAAGGGCATCGAAAGCGCCGGTGCTGAGATCGTCAAGGGCATCAACAATACAGCAGAGCAGGTCGCTGGCGACGACAAAAAGGTTGCCGAAGTTGCCACGATTTCAGCTGGCGACGCCGAAATCGGCAAGCTTATAGCTGATATTATCGCCAAGATTGGCAAAGATGGCGTTGTGACTGTTGAAGCTGGTCAGGGCCTCGAAATGCAAAGCGAAATCACCGAAGGTTTCACCTACGACAAAGGTTTCTCTAGCCCATTCTTCATTACCGATACCAACCGCCAAGAAGCTACCTTCGATAAGCCAGAAATCCTCCTCACGACCGAGAAAATATCTGCCGTCAACGACATCGTTCCGTTCCTCGAAAAGATGGCCCAGACTGGCCGCAAAGACCTCGTTATTATTGCCGAGGAAGTCGAAGGCGAAGCTCTATCTGTCCTCGTCCTCAACAAGCTTAAGGGCGTCTTCAATACGCTGGTCCTTAAGGCTCCAGCCTTTGGCGACAACCGCAAGCAAATCATGGAAGACATTGCCACCCTTACCGGCGCAACCGTCGTCAACAAAGACAAGGGCATGAGCCTCGAAACCGCCGAACTCGACGTTCTTGGTTCTGCACGCAAGATTATTGCTACTAAGGATCAAACTACCATTATCGCCGGCGATGGCGACAAGAAAGCTGTCAGCGCCCGTATCGACGAAATTAAAGCTCAGGCTAATGCCAGCAGCTCAGACTACGAAAAAGAGCAGTTCAACAAGCGCATTGCCGCTCTCGCTGGCCGCGTTGCTGTCATCAAAGTCGGCGGCGCAACCGAGACCGAAATCGACGAGAAAAAATATCGCGTCGACGATGCTGTCGCTGCCACCAAAGCCGCTCTTGACGAAGGCATCGTTCCTGGCGGCGGCGTCACACTTGTTAATCTTAGCAAGAACATCAAAGACGACAACGCAGGTGCTACTATCTTGAAGCGCGCCCTCAAGGCTCCATTTACTCAGATTATGGAAAATGCCGGTCTTAACAGCCAGGCTCTCCTTGCGCAAGTTGAAGCCGCAAAAGATGGTCAGGGTATCAACGTTATGACCCCAGAAAAGGGCCTTATCGACATGAAGAAAGCTGGCGTCATCGATCCAGCTCGCGTTACCCGCGAAGCCGTCCAGAACGCTGTCAGCATCGCTGCCACAGCCATCACCATGGGCGCTCTCATGGTCGAACTACCAGAGAAGGAATCTGCCGCTCCAGCCGCTGGCGGAATGGGCATGTACTAAAGCCTAAAACCCACAAAAACCACTCCAAAAGGGGTGGTTTTTCTTGGCATCAACAAACCCGCTACAAAGAGCGGGCTTGTTTTATTTTAAAATAATTATTTCTAGACTTCCTGAACACCAAGACGATTAATGGCCTCAATCACAAAGAGAAGGGCTTCTGCGCGTTCTTTTTCGTCGGAAATACTCTTAGCGGCATTATAGGCTGGCTCAATGCAAGCCTTGTCATTCATCGAGTCGATAATTTCTTTGTAAACTTCAAATTTCTTTTCAGCTGGCAATTCAATCTTTTCGATGATTGGACGCAAATCCGAAAGAGCAGAGCTCTTAACACGATCCAAATCTGGGTCGCCATACGAGGCCTGCTTTGGAGCAGAACCGATTGGTGCAACAATGCCATTTGCAAAAGCAGGCATGGCTGGTGGTTCTGGAACAGCTGGTGCTGGAATAGGAGGAACGAGTGGAGCTGGGGCATCAGCAGCTGGCGCAGCTGAAGCTTCGGTTTTTTCGTTCTTCTTATCTTTTGCTGGCTGTGCTGTCTTAGCACCACCCTTATTGGCGTTTAAGCGATTTTCAATCTGCGCAACGGCGTCGCTGCTGTCGCTGGCATCAGCATTAGCAGCATTCGTGATGCTGTTGATTGCTTGCTGTAGCTCATCCTGAGCCACACTATTATCATTCATAGACCCACCTTCTTTATTTTTTTACAAAATACTTACAAATATATTATCACGCTAATGCTAAATACGCAAAATACGAATCAGCTGATCGATCAAATCAAGTTTGACCGGCTCCATTGGCAAACGTGCGCCAAACTGATCAACAATCTCTTCACCCATCGTTTCAGGGAAGTAGACGCTATTGCGCAAACTAAAACGCTTCTTTGGCGTTAATACAATGCAGTAGTGATTATCTTCTTTGAGAACGCCAAAAGATTTGAAATCAGAATATGGATAAAGATGATTGCCTTCGGTCAGGCCCTTATCATCCAAAGTGTAGTGCAATTTGCGTGGTGGACGTAGAACATAGAGCAAAAGCGCCACGGCACAAACTACTACGAGTACTAAAAAGCTCCAATCTTTCAACCAAATCGTCAACGCAACAAACGCTAAAACAATGACCGCAAAAACCACATACCAGATTTTGCCTTTTTCGCGCTGTACATACTCACGCGCTTCCCAATTTATAATCTTCTTCGCTCCCATAATACTTCCATTATACATCATTCCGCCTATGCAAAATAATTAAGCAGGGCACAAAAAGCGCCCAAGCGAAATACTTGAGCGCCATTTGGCGGAGGGTGAGAGATTCGAACTCTCGCACCAGCTTTCGCCAGTCTAACGATTTAGCAAACCGTCCCCTTCAGCCACTTGGGTAACCCTCCAATACACTCTATTTTAGCACATTTTTTGATAGCCGCCACCCCTATTTGCCGCTTTTGGGGAGATATGTTATAATTTAAAGCAATTTTAACTAGGGAAAAATAATCAAATGTCAAAGTTTTCAACCAAAATCTTTGAAGCTTTCACTGGCGCAGCCGCTCTCGCCACTCTTTTGACGAGCCGCGCTTTCGCAGAGGAGAGCACAAGTATTCACGATAGTCCGCTCCAGAGGGGCGTAGACATCATGCACGCCGATGGCATGCCAACTCAAATCATTGGCGTCGACGGCACTTTTAGCAACATTATCAACACCATCCTCTACGTCGCTGGCGTCGTAGCGGTCGCCATGCTTATCTTTGGCGGTATCCGCTTCATGGTCTCACGTGGCGATAAGGACAAGGTTCAGAAGGCTAAGAACACCGTCATTTACGCTATTATCGGCCTCATCCTAGTAATCTTCTCCTATGCTATTGTAAACTTCATCATTAGCGCCACCGGCAAGCTCACCGCCTAAACCGTTTTAGCAATTACTAAGATATCAACCCACTGCGCTCCACAAGAGCGCAGTTTTTGTGCTGCCGCCAACATCGAGCTGCCCGTCGTCCAAACATCATCCAGCAAAATATAACGCTTCTCGGGATCAAAGCCAGATTTTACCGCATAAGCCTCCTGCGCCTGCTTAGCGCGTTGCTCGGCACTCGCCCCCACCTGCACAGTCGAGTTTGCACGTACGAGCAGTTTGGCGCAGGATATGCAAGCTCTCCTAGACTGTCTCTTAGAGAGCTTACATATCCTGCTTGCCAAACATTCTATGTGCGCAAAACCACGCTCGCGAATATGACGCCGAATTGTCGGCAGAGGAACCAAAACAGCCTCCTCATCAAAGGCTATAGTATTCGTAATTAGCTCCGCTAAAACATCGCCAGCTGCACGTAGCGACTGATACTTGTAAACATTCACTAATTCTTTCAACGCGCCTTTACGCTCGCCCAAACAATACTGCCTACAAAAGGGCAAAACACAATGCGCGCAGCTTCAAGCAGTTAAAGCTTCGCCGCATTGCAAACAATGCCCTAAGCCAAGACTGATGTAATTTCTACAACACGAACAAAAAACGTCGCCGACTCGACCGCAATTAATACACCGAAGCGGGCAAAAGCTATTCGCCAAAACTCTAATTATTGTATTTTTCACAACACCTCCTCATAATACCTTGATTTTAAATAAAAAGCCCCATATAATAAAGCTTAAAGAGTGTAATAGTGGAGGAAAATTATTTATTATGGCTCGTAAACAAGACGAAATGAGCTTAGATGATGAGCTCACCGCCGCTTTTCTTTCAGATAGCGACATGCCTGCATTGACAGAAATCGAAGAGGATTCAGAAGAAATTCCTGAAGACACTCCAGAGGTTGAACAGATCGTCGAAACCGAAGAGGTTATTGATGACGAAGATTGGGACGACACAGATGATCTTCCTGGTCAGCTAGCTGTTGATGTTTACGAAACCGCAGAAAAGCTTATCATCAAAGCCCGTACTGCTGGCATCGAACGCAAAGATCTTGATGTTTCTATTAACGACAATATCCTTACCATTTCTGGTGTCCTTAATAGCGGAGAAGACGACAAGGCCACTCAGTGGCACATTCAGGAATGCTACTGGGGTGAATTTAGCCGCACTATTGCCTTGCCAGTTCAGGTCAAGGAAACCGGCGTCGAAGCAATCCTTAAGGACGGCGTTCTCACCATCTCCTTCGAAAAGGAAAAGGTCGCTGCGCCAACCCGCATTCAGATCAACTAATCTTTTAAAGAGCCAATCAACCGCCCAAAAGGCGGTTTTTTGACAGTCAACAAAAAACTGCCCGGAAACGGGCAGTTTAGCTTAAAGCTTTATCCGAAAATACCGTTCAAGACAAAGTTGACAATCGCGAAGGCCAAAAGGGCAATAACGAGACCGATAATACCATAAAGAATGGTATCCTTGCCTTTCTTAACCTTACCTGGATCGCCAGAAGAAGTCATAAGATTAAAGCCACCGATAATAATCATGACAACCGCAACGATACCGATAATGCCGAAAATCCAGTTCAAGATACTCTGGATAATTTCAGTCAAACTTGCGCCATCCTGCGGAATAAACTTAATAACACTTTTTGGTGGATCAATGTTCATTGATATCCTTTCTATATTTATCTTTCTATATTATAACATAAACAAAAAACCGCCCCGAAGGGCGGAGAAAATCGAATTTCGATCTATCTGAAGATACCACCGATAACGAAGTTGACAATTGCGAAAGCAAGAATCGAGATTATGAGACCGATGATACCGTAAAGGATGGTGTCTTTACCTTTTTTGACTTTTCCTGGATCACCAGAAGAAATCATCATGTTGAAACCACCGATGATAATCATAATAACAGCGACGATACCAATGATACCGAATACCCAGTTCAAGACACTCTTGATCATGGTATTCAAATCGGTTGTAGCGGTGCCACCTGGGTTAACGTCGTTGATACCACCAGTGACTTGGCTCTTAATATCGCCGAAAAGCTTTACTAATTCCATTTTTACCTTTCTATATTTTTACTTGCATTTTAACATATATTAAATAATCTATCAAGAAAAGTTAGCCGAGAGCATTTACGACGGCCGTTGCAATCGCTGCAGCGCAAATCGAAATGATTAAACCAATCACAGCAGCAAGCATACCTTTCTTAGCTTTAGCGACTTTTCCAGGATCGCCCGCAGAAACCATCATCATGATGCCACAAACAATCAACATAATAGCCGAAAGAATACCAGCAATAATAAATAAGCTCGTAACTACATTTTTGCCAAATGCTGCAACAAAGCCATCAAAATCTAAACCACCACTACATTTGCCGGTGCCATCCATCGAACAAACGTCATCTTTTTTTGCAAAAAATTCTAGTAATCTCATAGGGTTCCTCCCTGGCTAACAGTGACTACCACGTTCAAAATCACGAAAGCCGTTATACTTAAGATCAAACCAATAATTGCTGCAGTAATCACGCGTTTAGCTAACTGAGCTTTGCTTGGATCGCCAGCAGAGTAGGAGTAGGTGATACCACCCCAGATAATCATTACCACCGATACAATACCAACAGCCGACAAAAGAATATTAATAATAGTCTTTACGCGCTCTTTGATTTCGTTTTCGCCGTTACCAGAACCGCTCGGAAGCTTACCGGTAGGATCGCTATAATTTTCGTCATAAGAATAGCTTTCGCCACCAATATTAACATTCTTTGCGGCAACGCGTGGGGCTAAAGGCGCTGCAACTGCCAAGGCTAAGCTACAGACCGTAATTGCGAGTGCTAAAAATCTTTTCATTTTCATGATTCCTTAGTTATTAACATTCAAAGTATTAATTACGACCATAATAATAACAGCAGCAACAATCATGAGCGTCAAACCAATTGAAGCATGAATAATCGTATTCTTAGCTTTTGTAGCTTTGCCAGGGTCACCCGCGCTAGCAGAGTACTGCAAAGCACCCCAGATAATCATAATTACTGCTACAATGCCGCCCCAGAAGACAGCCTTGCCACCAACATAAGAAGCTAGAGGGCCAATTCCGGCTGCGCCACCAACGCCAGATGTGCTTTCGGCCTGAATAGCAAGAGTCTTAACGAATCTAAAGACAATATCAGCGCCCTTAATAATCACAATACCGATCACCGAGTTCATAATGGTCTTTTGACCCTTCATAGCCTTACCTGGATCACCGGAGCTTGTCATATATAGGAAACCGCCATACATCACAATCAATACTGCGAAATAGCTTGCGATATCCGTAATCATACCGTAGAGGTTTGCCACCAAAGTAATGATATACTTCGCAATTTCATCTCTACCACCTGTAAAATCAGGGTTTTCTGGCAAATCCTCACACCAGCGCGTAATACCGAATGGACTACCCGAATGTTCGCAAACGTTCGCGGCTGTAGCGTTTTGTGTTAGAAGAGGAGTGCTAAGCGAGCCAATCACGGCTGCGGCTAAAGCAAATACTGCAAATAAAATCTTTTTCTTCATTTTTTTACCCCGGGATTAACCAAGTTATTATCAAACCAACAAATACGTAAACGATCAGACCGATTACGATTTCGAGAATACGCTTCTTAGCGGCAGCAACCTTGCCTGGGTCATCCGTGGCGGTCATCCAAGTGAAGCCAGCCATCGCGATAAATGGAATAGCAATAATGCCTGCGACACTACCAACAATCCACACGAGGTCGCCGAGCATGACTTCGATGCCAGTTTTACCTGTAGCTGGATCACCATCACACCAGGCCTGCGGCAAGACGCCAGTCTTACACTCCGCATAAATCGGCTGCGAAACCAAAAGAGTTGCACAGAACGCGCAAATCACAGCTGCCAGCGCAAAACAGCCAAGCTTTTTTCGTACACTCAACTTATTACTCATCTAGAGCTCTCTTAAACCTTCCTTTAAAACTTATCTAAATTTTAACATATCGGCTCTTCAACGCGCAAATGTTTTGAATTCTACAAAAAATACGCCATTCTACTTGACGAAATCGCTTATGTGTGATATAACATGAACATTATGAAGCTGCGATTGAGAGGTGCTCTAGTAGCAATTTTTGTTTTTTGCTTCAGTGTGTTCAGTTTTAGCACACCAGTTTTTGCCGACCCAGTCACAACCCCTGAAACCACTACTACCACGACTACGACCGCCGAAGACGACACGACTACCCCAGAAGATGGGGAAGCAGAAGACGAAGACGGCCTCATTCCACTCGAAGAACAACCTACTTGTGCCGAACAAATTGGCGGCCTTGCCTGGCTCGTCTGTCCTGGTACCGGTTTCTTAGCTAACGTCGTTGATGGCGCTTATAATCTTTTGACTCGCCTTATAGAGGTTGAACCGGTCACAAGTGACACCGACTCACCATTCTTCCTAATCTGGAGCACCTGTCGTAAGCTCACCAACATTGTATTTATTATTATGATGTTGATCTGCATTCTTTCTCAGGTTACCGGTATTGGCATTACTAATTACGGCGTCAAGCGCACATTGCCAAAACTTCTCGCTGTTGCTATCTTAGCCAACCTCAGTTTCATGCTTTGCCGTATCGGCATCGACCTCAGTAATATCCTTGGCGACGGCATTCGCTCTATCTTTGAATTCGTCGAACAAGAAGCCTTTGCTAGTGGTGCACTTTCGGCAGATTTCGAATTCTTTAATTCCTTCGAGAATATCGTTACTACCTTCTTGGGTGTTGGTACTGGCGTTGTTGCTGGGACAGCCATCCTTGCTAATATCGGTGGTTTCTCCGGCCTCTTGTGGTTAATTTTGCCAGTCTTGCTTGGTGCTGTTATTTCTATTGTTTCTGCCGTTCTTATTATGGCCGGCCGTCAAGCACTTATCTATATCTTGCTCATGATTTCACCAATCGCTATCGTCTGCTATGCCATGCCTAATCTTTCCAAGTGGACAAGCAAATGGTATCAGCTCTTCATGCGCATGCTTACGTTCTTCCCAATGTTCAGTGCGCTTTACGGCGCATCCCGCCTTGCTGGTCTTGTCGTAATGTGTTCCGCAAAGAACGAGGAAGGCGTTATTGATCCAGTCCGCGTCGTACTCGGTCTTGCTATTCAGGTTATCCCACTCTTTATGTCTATTCCACTCATGAAGATGAGCGGCACCTTCCTCAACAAGATCGACGGTATCGTTCGCGGCATTTCCGCTCCTGCAATGCGCAGCTTCGGTCGCATGGCCGATCAAAACCGCATGCTCGCTTTCCAGAGACAGCGTTATACGAATAGCCCAATGCTACACCATCGTCTTGCTCGTTATTTGCAACAGAGAGCAACCGATCGTGTTATGGATACTAAGGCTCTCGAATCTATCAACCGTGATACCTATGAACGCCGTTCGAAGCAGGGCTATTTCAACCGCAGAGGTCAGCTTAACCGCCGTGGTGTCTTAATGAACGAAATTAATGCCAAGAAGGTCGAGAACGAAGCAATCAGGCTCAAGATCGATAACGATTTCGACGAAGGCTTTGGCGTTTCGCGCGACCAGGAAACTGGCGTAATCACTATCAGTGATCCACGTGTCAGTCGCAGTAATGCCTACAGAGTATTGAGAGCTAATGAAGCTATTCCGACTAGCCTCCGCGCAAGAGCAATCGAAAGAGCCCGCTCTAGCGATATTCAGCTTCAAAATACCAAGAACCTCGCAGTCAGCATGCGCGACTCCCTTAACGAAGTTGACACCGATTACAACAATGAATCTATCAGACGCCTTGTCGAAAATTCCTTCCATCTACAGGCAGGCGACACCGCTGGTTACGAGCATGCCAAGAGCGTTGTCTTGGCAACCGCAATCGCAGAGAAGCGCAAAGTCGACTCCGACGAAAGAAAGCGCAAATACGAGTTGCTCAGCGACAACCCAGCTGGCGACCTTATCAAGAAAGAGCTTTCGAAGTCTCTCAAGAGCCACGATTACAACACCATGGAAGCCGCTATTTCCGTTATGTGCGAACGTGGTGACCAAAACTGGATTCTCGAAGAGCTCGAAAGAAATTCTCGCGATATGTATCTCGACCTCAGTGCTTCAGACAGCGAAAAGAACGAGATGATGCGCTTCCAGAAGCACTTGCTCGATGCTACCTTGCCACTCAAGCGCGACAACGTCTTCCTTGCAGCATGGGCTAAAGCTAACATGATTCGCCGTGCTAAGCACGAAATGGGCGATAGCATTGCAGAATTTATTAGCTTTAAGGACTTCATTAACGGCGTACAACTCGACGGCGATAGTGAAGAAGACGCAAAGAAACTTTCTGCAACCGCTATTATCAATGCCTACAAGGATGGTGGTTACTTCAAGGATCAGGACCGCACCGTCTTCGACCAGATGCTCAAATTCAAGGTTGAATCCGATTCCGAACTCGGCGAAGCAGTCATTCATGACGACCTCGTCCTCTTCCGCGAAAAAGATATTCGTTCCGGTCTTGCTTCCGGCGAAATGGATGGTGAACAGCTCGAAAACGCCCTCGACTACTTCACGAACGGTTACTTCAAGAGTCACAACATGGATACTGAGGGTGCCAGGAAAGCTAAATACCACGCTGGCGAGAAAAAGGCTGCCTATGCAGACTTCTCAGAAGAGCATATGGGTGAATATAAGCATCTCCGCGACAAAAAGACGGGCGAACTGCTTTACAATGACGATGGTAGCGAAAAGTGGGGCTTCGAAGATGGTACAACCCTTCAATTCCTCTATACGATGCTTGGCGGTATGACCGCTGCACAAATCTCATCATCAAAGAGTACCACCTTTAAGATGATCAACCACATCATTGGTAAATTCGGTAAAGACGGCGAAGGCTTCACAACTGATGGTTACAGTATCGAGCTTAGAAACTTGCTAGCCGATCAGATCCAAGCTCTTAAGGCGCCAAACGCTGCCGCACTACGCGACAAGATGAATCCAGATATTCGCAAGATTCTTGGTGTCTAGCACTGAAAAATCCCCCAGAAGAACAGGGGGATTTTTCTATTTTAAATAATGAAAAGTCTATAATTACAAGCACAAAAACAATCGCAATTTATGATAAAATAATTAGTATATGGCTGTCCACACGGTACCACAAGACGTCGAGACAGATGATAAGATATTGGGGCCATTTAATCTCCGTCAATTCATCTATCTTTTAATTGCTGCTGCTTTTTGCGGCATTGGCTATGTATTGTTCAGGCTTTTTGTGCCGCTAGTCGTAATTGTTATTCCACCAGTTATCATTCTTTTGGTTTTGGCTTTGCCGCTCAAAAAAGACCAGCCGATGGAAACTTATCTTGCTGCCAAAATTTCTTTCTTGTTTAAAAACAACAAGCGCATTTGGACGCCAGGGCAGTCCGAAACCACTATCGAAATTATCGCACCAAAGAAAGAAGAAAACGATTTGAGCAAGGGCCTGAGCCGCGCCGAGGTCTCAAAGCGTCTCTCCTTCTTGGCGGACATCGTCGATACTGAAGGCTACGCTATCAAGAACTCCAGTCCAAATCTTCCATTTAACCAGGAAGTCTATGCTGAGGCCGAAACCATCACGGATATGTACGATACCGACCGCAGTCAAACCGTTAATCAAAACCTTACCCAGAATAATGCCCAGAACCGCGAAGCCCTCGTTTCGCAAGTTCAGCAGGCGATTACTAATAACACCCCAATGCAGCCAGTAGTTGGCAGCACACCACAGGCTAATTTTGTAAGTAACGCTCCTATCGAACAGGCTCCGACGCTTCCAGAAGTGCCAAGTTATTATTCTGACATGCCAGCCCTCGACACGCCAGTACATCAAGTCACACAGTCTGCTCCAACCGATATTTTCAGCACTCCAGGTCAGACCGAAGAGCCAGTTCAAGAAGAACCAGCTCCAGCCAACCCAGGCATGGTCGAACTTGCCAATAGCTCGGATCTATCCGTTGAAACTATCGCCAAAGAGGCTAACCGCATCTCCGAAAAACAAGAACAAGCCAACCAAGATCAGAATAACGGGGAAGTATATATTTCGTTACATTAAGGAGTTATATGCAAGATAATCAAAATCCATACGGAGCCCAGCCACAAATGGCCGCTCCACAGCAAGCCATGGCCCCACAACAGCAATACGCTGCAATGCCGCAGGCCATGCCACAAGCCGCGGGTCAAATAAACCCTCAATATGCCGCCCAGCAGATGCCAGGCGCAAATCCTCAGGCACCACAAACCCCACAAAAGCAGGTCAAGCAAGACCAGAATTCCACCCAGGGAACTTTGCTATTTTCCGAGCTGCGCGACTCTATGGTTATCATGAAAGACGGCTCCTTCCGCGCCGTTGTCGCCTGTAAATCTATTAACTTCGACCTTATGGCCGAAAGCGAAAGAGAAGGCGTCGAGATGTCTTATCAGGATTTCTTAAACTCCATTAACTTCTCGATTCAGATTTTGATTCGCTCACAACGCATCGATATTCGCCCATACATCGAAAAGCTCGAAACCATGCGCCGCAACGAGGACAACATGCTTCTCGCGCGCCTCATGGACAGCTACATCGACTTCATCGACGAACTCTCACAAGAAGCCAACATTATGGATAAGTCCTTCTTCGTGGTCATTCCTTACTATAGCTCCAAGGAAGCCGAACACGACATGACCGAAACCAAAAACTTCTTCAAGGCTCTTAACCGTAACAAATCAACTGGTCCAATCACCATCAACCGCGACGTTTATGACAAGGCCACAACCGAAATGAACAACCGCTGCGATGCCGTAATTCAGGGCCTTTATAGCATCGGTATCAATGCTGTTCGCCTTAATACTGAAGCTCTTGGCCACCTCTTCTATAGCTTCAATAACCCAAGCGAGGCAATCTACCAGCCAATGCGTAACTTCAACGACCTCGCGCAGCTTTACGTTAAAAAGGCTACCCCTCAAGAAGCCGAGGCTTTCCGCCAGCAGCAGCAACAGCAGGAAGGAGTAAACTAATATGGCAAAACAACAGCTTAGCGCTGCAGATATCGCAGCTCAGTCTCAGCTCCAAGAAGAGCAGGAAATCCAGAACGCTTTTGAAACCGGTATTACCACGATGCGCGACCTCATTTCGTCGAGCTCGATCGAATTTAATACCGATTATTTCCGTCTTGGCCAAAAATACGGCCGCACGCTTTATATTTACGGCTATCCACGCAGTCTTGTGACCGGTTGGCTTAGCTCCGTAATCAACATCGACGAAGTGATCGATATTTCAATGTTTATTTATCCTGCCGATACGACTGTCGTCATGAAAAACCTCACCAAAAAGGTGACCCAGCTCGAAGCTAGCTTGAATATCAATGCCGAGAAGGGCAAAGTGCGTGATCCAGAGCTCGAAAACGCCCTCCGCGATGCTGAAGCTCTCCGCGATGGCCTCCAGATGGGTTCGGAAAAATTCTTCCGCTTTGGTTTGTATTTCACGCTTTATGCTGATACGCTCGAAGAACTTCAGTTCGTTCAGCACAAGATCGAAAACATTTTTGGTCAGCAAATGGTCTTTACGAAAGTTGCAACCTCTCAGCAAGAGCAAGGCATGAACAGTACCTTCCCACAGTGTACCGACCAGTTGCAGATTCGCCGCAACATGAACACCGGCGCCATTTCGACCACATTCCCATTCACTTCGGCCGATTTGACTCAGGAATCCGGTATTCTTTACGGCATCAACATGCACAACAACGGTCTGGTTATCTTTGACCGCTTTAGCCTGGAAAACGCCAACATGTGCGTCTTCGCTAAGTCTGGTGCAGGTAAGTCCTTCACGGTCAAGCTCGAAGCTTTGCGCTCCATGATGGTCGGCACCGAAATTATCATTATCGACCCAGAAAACGAATATCAGAAGCTCTGTGATGCTGTTGGTGGTGCCTATGTTCGCCTCAGCTTGAACTCTGATGCACGTATTAACCCATTCGATTTGCCACAGGTTGTCGATGCCGAAGACGCTAATGATGCGCTTCGTACTAACATCACAACTTTGCACGGTCTCTTCCGTATTATGCTTGGTGGCCAGATGCCACTCAGTCCAGTCGAAGACTCCGATCTCGACCAGGCTTTGATTGATACCTACGCTCGCGCCGGCATCACCAGTGATCCGCTCACGCATTCTGCCACGCCGCCAACCATTATCAATCTCTTTGATACCTTGCTACACATGGGCGGTAGCGGTCCAAGCCTCGCACAGCGCCTCCGCAAATATACCACCGGTACTTTCGCAGGCATCTTCTCGCAGCAGAGCAACATCGATATTAACAACCGCATGGTCGTCTTTAACATCCGTGACCTCGAAGACGAACTTCGCCCAGTTGCGATGTATATCGTGCTTTCGCATATTTGGAGCATTGTCCGTGCTAAGAAAATCAAGCGCAATCTCATCGTTGATGAGGCCTGGATGCTCATGCAATACGAAGACTCTGCAAACTTCCTCTTTAGCCTCGCTAAGCGTGCTCGTAAATACTTCCTTGGCGTTACAACCATTTCGCAGGACGTCGAAGACTTTATGAGCAGCAAGATGGGTCGTGCTATCGTGAGCAACTCCTCAATGCAAATGCTTTTGAAGCAGTCTCCATCCGCCGTCGATGTGCTTGCCGAAGTCTTTAAACTTACCGGTGAGGAACGCAAGCGTCTTTCTAACTTCCCAGTCGGGCAGGGCCTCTTCTTTGCCGGCCAAAACCACGTACATATTCAGATTATTGCCAGCGAAACTGAGGAAAGCCTCATTACCACCAATCCGAACGACAAACGCGCCGCAAAATAATACTTGTTATTACGTCGTCACCCTCGACAAAATAACGAAAATATTTTAAAATATAAGGTATAAATGGTCTCCACACCAAATAGTCCGCGCCTTAGCGCGATGTTGGGTGGTCTCAAAAAAGGCCGCTCAAACTCGGGAGTTATTCCAAGCACCAGAAGTAGTGCAAATCTTTTGAACGCCGAGAAATCTGCGAGCCAAAGTCTTAATCAATTTCATCCACAAAGCTACCGCAATAGAGAAGCGAGCGGTGCACTTTCCAGCTATCTCGATAGCGCCCTAAACGAAGCTCGCGCCGGTGAAGAGACGAGTAGCGACTACGCAACAGAGCAGAACAACGACTTTTATTACAGGCCTAAGAGTACTCAGAAAAAGAAAGGCTTCTTCCGCCGTTTTGGTCCACTCGGACTGATTTTCGCCTTAATTTTTGGCGGTGGCTTTTTCCTGACTGGTGTTCAGTCCACTCTCGGTCCACAGCTTAGCGCGCTCGTAACCGAAGCTACGGACATTCAATTTCCTTCCTTCAACTTGCGCAACCAGAGGCTTTTCAAATACCTCATGGATGGTGGCGATCAGATTCGCATCAGCAATTTTACTAAACGTTACACGAATTTTAGCCCATGGCTCAAGAAGCGCCTTGTTAAAAACGGCATCGAAGTCGGTAAGATCGATGTCAACGGCAACTTCGTAGAAACCAGTGGCTTTGCGACCAGAAACACCGTTTTAAGATACAACGGCGAGATTATTACTGCCAACGATTTCCAGACTAAATTCGCCCAAGACGCGGGCTTTAGGAATTCATATTACAAATCCAAACGCGGGCGCATCTCTGGCTTTTTCGATGATGTCGCGGACAAATTCTATCTGAAGCGCGGGCAAACCCGAGACATTTTTGATCAGTTCAAAAACAGTAATGAGCCCGACGCGAACCGGAGTAATTTCGAGGAAATCGTCAGCGATCACGTCACTGGCACAGACACTCGGGTGAATAGTGGCGGTAAGCGGCTCAACGAAGAAACCGGGGAAGAGGAAAAGTTTCACAACGGCGACGATATTAACGCCTCAAAAGTTGCTGGCGACACACCAGAGGCTAAAGCGCGCGCCTTCGTGAACAATATCGCGGGTAAAGTTGAAGTAGGTGGCACAGTCGCCTGTTCAGCTCTCCAAGTGGCTAATATTGCCTCAGTTGCCGCGATGGCCTACCAGATTCAGCAGTCCGCCGCATACTTCTTGTCGTTCATGGAGCCAGTCAACAAAATGATGGCCAACGACGACCAAGAGGGTGCAGTTAACGAAGCACTCAACTTCCTCACGCGCAGTACTACAAGCGAAATTACCTATACCGACGAAAATGGCGAAACACAAACCAAGACACTCACCGGCTCCGCCATGGAGTCCAGTGGCGCCAAGCTCGTTATGAGCAACACCGCCATTTCTACTCAGGATACCGATCCATTCCATATCAATGGAATTTCTCGCGCTGCTACCGCCGTCGCTCTCACGACTGGCGCTTCGCAAACTGTTTGTAATGGCGCAATGGCTGCCGGCGCAATCGTCTCGCTTGCTACTACTGCAATCCCAGGCGGCACGCTCGCTAAAATCGTCATCGGCGTTGTCGCACATACCGTAGGCGGACTCGTACTTACTGGCATTGTCTCCTTAATCGTTTCCGCCATCATTCCAAGGCTCACCAAGCTCTTCATTTCGAACGTCTTCGAAAGCTACACTGGCATCGAAGCAGGGGAGTTCTTCTTCAGTGGCGCCGCAAGCTCCAACTTTGCACTTGCGCAGCACGGTAGTGGCGCAATGCCATCTTCGCAGGCTGCCGTAGCGCGCATGAACTACGCCAACGCTCAAGCTATTGCCCAGGAGGCCGAAATAGACCGCATGAACGCCAGCCCACTCGACGCCAGCAACCCACATACCTTCCTTGGCTCCATCGTGCGCAAGACCGGCTCGATCGCCTATGCTACTAGCTTCCAAAACGTCTTTGCTTCGCTGATTAACAGCACAACTTCTTCCGTGCGCCAAATTCTACCAAGCGCTTCCGCCGCCGTCGATACCTTATCCTACACGAGCATCACTCAAGAATGCGACAATCTTCCAGGTACCGTCTGCGATGTTTACGGCAACCCAATCGTCGCCATCGACACCACGACTGTCGATATCACACCAGACGACCCAACTTACGAGCGTATCATTAGCGCCAACCTCGACAGCGAAGGCGAAATCGAAGACGATTCCGAGCTCGCCAAGTTCATTAACTTCTGCGTCAACCGCGAATCGCCATGGGGTGTTACCGATGCCAACATTCTTAACTCGCTTCAATCCGGCAATATTGTTGTTAATAGCGTACCAATCTTGAACGATGTCTTCGATATCATGAACGCCTTCGAAAACATGGATAATGCCGAATGGGCTACAGGAGAGACCTGCGTTAACTCCGACGACAACCCACGCTGGAACGCCGAATTTAAGTACTATCAGCGCTATGTCGAAGACATGCGCATCCTTGGCACCATGAGCGACGAAGACGATAACCCAGTCCTCGCCTACGAAGAGCGTTACGATGCTGAGCACCCAATCGACACCAGCTTCGAGGGCACCCTTGCGCGTATTTCAGGTCTCACCAAGAACGATGTCGCCTTCTTGATGGAAGTTGTCGACTATTCCAACATGCTTGCCGAATATGATCCAACCACGCGCTACGGCTACATCGCACCAGCAGAAACCGAAGTCAAACCAATCGAATCGGGCAAATACATTGTTTACGAAAACAACGCCATTATTTCCGCCGCACCAGAAGTCGCCAAGAACAGAGAAGGAGTCGCCACATGCTAAAGAGGCTCAAGACTCTGCTTTGTGCTGTTCTTGCCGCGGTTGTTTGTGTACAACCTTGTTTCGCTACACTTCCAGACGAAAGCATCATTGATTTTTATGGCGACAACGGTATTTACTACTACAACCCTGTTGGCGACCGTGATAACTGTGGTGCCAGTGCCACTCGTCTCCCAGGCGATAATGTTGCCGAAAAAATCTGGAACTACTTTGTAGACAAAGGTTTCACTGATGGCCAGATCGCTGGCATCGTTGGTAATGGTATGGCCGAATCTGGCTTGACGCCAACCCGTTCTACGACCGGTGCTTACTGGGGTCTCTTCCAGTGGGGTCCACGCCGCCCACAGCTCTGGCAAAAGATGGAAGAAGCCGGCCTTGGTCAATACACTAGCTCTGAGTACTGGGGTGCTGGCGCCGAAGAAATGATTCCAGAAGCCGACCTCGATGCCATTTTGACCGTCGAGCTAGACTTCCTCATGGGCCCAGACGACATCTCTTGGATTGACGCTATTAAAGAAACTAACGACCCAGAAACCGCCGCAGAAATCTTCCTTGTCACTTTCGAACGCGCCGTTGGTGGCAATGACCCAATCAGGCTTTACGCACCATACATGGGCTTGCTTTACCAGGGCACAACTGCACGCCGCAATTTTGCAAAACAAGTTTTTGACGAATATAGCGGCAAGGGTGTGAGCATTTCTGTTTCGCAGGGTAATAGCGGTAAGGGTGTCACAATTATTGGCGACTCCATCACCGTTGGTTCAACCGCCGCAATCAAGGAAGCCCTCCCAGATATCACCGACGACCAAATCGATGCGCGTGTTAGCCGCCCATGGGCCGAAGGTCTCGAAATCGCCCGCCACATGAAGCTCGAAGACACCGTCGTCTTTGCGCTCGGTACTAACAACACTGCGCTCAGAAGCTCAGATATTGATGAACTTATCTCGATTGTTGGCAATAATCGCACGATCGTGCTTCTAACCAACCATGGCCCAGCTGGCTACGAAACCAACAACGCCTTGTTTGAAGAATATGCCAAACAAAATTCAAATATCATCCTTGCCGATTGGAATGCCGAAGTTTCTGCTGATCCTGGTAAATATTTGGCCAGCGACGATGTTCATCCGACCGGTGAAGGCGCCAAGCTTTTTGCTCAACTTATTAGCGATGCTATTAATGGTGCAGTCCATAACAACTGTAAGGTGAGCGGGGAATTTCAGGAGTTGGTTTTGTCTTACGCCTGGCCAACCTATCACCCAGCACCATACATCGAAAAAATGCCAGCCTATGCTGCGGCTGTTGAGCAATCGATCGCCGAAGGTCGTTATACTGGTGGCGGCGATAACGGTGGCCCAGGTATCGACTGTGGCGGCTTCGTAACAATTCTTGTTCAAAACTCCGGCCTTGCTTCGGATTACAATACCAATCCAGCCGGTAATACTACACGCCAGGAACAGTGGGTCCAAGAGCAAAACTGGGTCCTCATCAACGACAGTCCAACCACTGAAGTTGATACAAGTTTGTTGCAAGCTGGCGACGTCGCGTTCTCGAGCGGCCACACCTTCATCTACGTCGGCGAAATCCCAGGCTTCGATAGCGTAATCGCCTCCGCCTCAATCGGCGGCTCATCCGCACGTGCCCCAATGGCTGGTACGGAAGGCCTCTTGACGGGCAATGGCGCCATTGTCCGCTGGTACCGCAACCCACAATATAATCCACAAAATACGCCAGGCACCCGCGCCACAACCGCCGGTGGACTAATTCCAAACTAAGGATTTCAAAATGACACAACAAAACGCAACACCAAGCACCATGCAAAAGCTTCTCAAAAGCCCAAAAATTATCATTGGCTTTATTTGCACGCTTATTATTTTGATTATCTTTGCCTATTCTGTTGTGGTTTTAATTATTCGCCACGGCAAAGTTGCTGTTACGGTTACGGTGGCGCCATATACCGCCAACCTCACTTTAAACGGCGTGCATATCCGCAATAACCATACAATCTATCTCGAAAGAGGGCATTACCATCTCATCGCCGAAAACGAACATTTTGAAACCAAAGAATCAGATATTGCAATTTCCGACAACCAGCACTACATTGCCGCTTTGCTTGAACCTACCGATGAAATCGGAGAACAATTCAAGGAAACTCATCAGCGTCAATTTAGTAATGCCGAAGGTGCGCTTGGTCTTGCCTTGAATGCCGAAGGCAAAGATTATCAGGAAAAATATCCGCTTATTAAATACCTGCCGATTAATAACCGTTTCTATTCCATTAGCTACCAGAGCGGGGAAACCGAGACGCCAGTAGTTAATATTAAAACTGATCTTAGCTACCTGGATGTAGCTGTCGCTAAGCTCAAAACCCTCCAGGGTGTTTCGATTCCAGAGTACGATATTAATTTCAATATTCCAAACCCGTTCAGTGTTTCTACTGAAACTTCTAAAGACGTTGAGGCGCTCGCCAAGAAGACAGTTTCTGCCAACAGCTATGGCTTTAGTTCCGGCCAATATATCGCCGATGAATATTACCTCGCCACCTATACACGTAAAGATCCGGAAAGTCTTTTGCAAAACGGCAAATATCTCGCTTTGTTTAAAAAGAGCGGAGAAGAATGGCAAATTGTCGCCAAGCCACAACCAGTTCTCACGAAGTTTAATACGCCAGATATAGATATCGAGATTCTAAATTCCGCCAATAGTTACGCAGGGCAATAAAGAAAGCTGGCCGGTTTTGTCTTTGATTAAAAATACGCCGGAAGTATTGCGCCTACACACAGAAGACGATAATACGCCAGAGTATTATCTCTTCACACGAGAGGCAATACTGCGCCGGGTGTATCGCTTCTTCGCACGAGAAGCAACTTAGTTAACCAAGTTAACTAAGTTGCCTATGTTCCCAAGTCGCCAAAGTTCCCAAGTAACTAGGTTAACCTAGTTAACTTAGTTACTTGAGCCGACCAAACATTAATACCGCGCTCCGAGCACCAAGCCTCTTAAACCCACAACTTTATCCACATTTTTTCCACAGCACAAATAAAAGACAAAAAATCGTTGTAAAAAATAAGTGAAATGATTTTTTGCACAAAGTTTTCCACTTTTACCCAGTATTTACCAGTCCTCGTAACAAAAATGCAGCCACGGGGCTGCTAAACGGCTCAAATTGCATTTTATAGACTTAGCAACTCGCCTTCAATTCCACGCAGGGCATTAGTACTCGTCACAATCATTTGGTAATCTTTAAAGTTTTCAATCAAGTGCTGCTGACGCATGTCATCCAACTCCGAAAAAATATCATCCAGCAAAACCACTGGCTTTTTTGCCAGCTCTTTTTCTAAAACTTCCGCCTCGATAAACTTCAGCGCCAAGACAATACTCCGAATCTCGCCGCGCGAAGCCGAACCGTCCGCTTTTTCGCCATTAAAGACAAACTCAAAATCATCTCGGTGCACCCCAAAACTTGTATATCCTAACAAAGAATCGCGTTCAAAATTCCTTTCCAGAATTTCCATATAACGATTCTCGCTAAGCTTCTTTTCGCCCAAATAGTTCAAGCTACAAACATCATCGTTTTTCGCAATTCCGCGATAGTTTTCAGTGAGCAAAGAATTAATCTTTTCCAAATTTTCTATGCGGCGCTGTAAGATTTCCGACCCGTAATGCGCCAACAAAACATTCCAAGAAAACAGAGCATCGCGCGAAACACCCTCGTCTTTTAACAAATCGTTTCTTTGTTTTAGAGCCTTCGTATATCTCGAAAGCGCCACCCCATAATTCGCATCTATCTGTTTAAAAAACTCGTCAAAATAATCACGCCGACGCGAGGGGGAAGAGCCAACCAAGTGTAAATCATCTGGCTCAAACAAAACTACCGGGTAACGATTTTTCTTCGGCAAACGCAAACTCTTTTTACCATCAATTTCGAAACTTTTCTTTTGCCCATCAAAACGAATCACGACCGACTGCGCGTCTGACAGCAAAATTTCCGCCCGGTAAAAATCCGCGCCGCGCCGCAAAATCTCTCGATCCACCCCTTTAAAAGATTTGCCGCGCAGTGCCAGATAGATCGCCTCGAGAATCGAAGTTTTTCCACTCCCGTTTTCACCCACGATCATCGTGGTGGATTGCGGACAATCCAAGACAAATTCTTCGTGACAGCGAAAATTCTTTAACTTAACTCCTAAAACTTTATTCATTAACTCTTCAGAGGCATCACAATATGCGTGTAATTATCGTTTTTAATCTGACGAATCACCACTGGCGCCAACTTGCCAGAGAAGCAAAACTTCATTTCCGTATCTTGTAGAACATTAATCACATCTAATAGGTAGCGTGAATTCAAAGTTACCTTATCACTCGCGGTAACTTTGGTTTCAATTGAAGAAACATTTTCACCCAATTCGCTCGCAACCGCCGAGACCGAGAACTGACCCTTGTCAGCATCAGCTTCACAGATCACCGAGCCACCAGATTGTTTTGCAAATAAAGCCGCCATTTTTGTCATGCGTGCCAACTCGGTCTTGTCTAAAACCACCTCACTCGTCGAAGTCGAAGGAATAAGCTTCCTATAATCTGGAAAACTTGCATCAATCAACTTAGAGGTCACCTCAATCTCGCCCATTCTAAAACGAATCTGCGAATCGGTAATCAGGATTTCCACTTCGTCCATACTATCCGTAATGAAACCCATTACGTCGCGCAGGGTAGAAGCCGGCACGATGGCCTTCACCTCGCTCTGAACATTTTCCACAAACTTGCGATCCGCCAAACGGTAACCGTCCGTCGCTGCAATAAAGAGGGTGTTTTCCGAAGTATTAAAATACACACCCGTCAAAGCAGGGCGAGTCGTGTCATTGCTTGCCGCCACAATCACCTGCGAAACCGCCTCTTTAAAGGACTCGATATCAATCTTAAAAGTAACTGCTTTATCTTCTTCAATAAGGGGTAGTTCCGGGTAATCATCTGCTAAAATACCGTTAATCATTGACTTATAAGCACTGCACTTTACCACCATTTTGTCGCCGGTGGCTTTTAAGTTTACATCTTCCTTCGGTAAGTTAGAAACAAAATCTGCTAAAAGCTTAGCAGGGACGGTTAGTGTACCAGCTTTAATAATCTTGGCATTTACATACTCAACAATTGCAATCTCTAGATTGGTTGCTGTTAAAACTAAACTTTTATCACTTGCTCTTAAGAGAACATTACTTAAAATCGGTAAACCAGCTCTGGTACTGGCTGCAATTTTACTCATGTTGCTTAAGGCTTTAGCTAAGCGACTTTGCTGAACCTCAACTTCCATTTATTTGTTCCTTTCTTATTAATTAAAAGTAGTAATAGTAATAATAGAAGTCTGTGGAAAACGTGGAAAACTCACAAATAACAGATTAGCAAACCACGATTTTGCTGTGTAAAATTTGTTCACATTATTTGTGCATTTCTGTATACTTGTCGAAAAAGCTGTTAGAAAACTCACGGAACGAATATTTAAAATCCACAATTTGTAGAATTCCACAATTTTAAGGCACAACTTTTCTACGGACTTTTTCACAGTCTTATTAACAAGTTTTCCACAGGGAAGAGAATTATTCATAGATTTTCTCCCGGAGTTCGGAAATTTGCGAGCGTAAGTTGAAGTCATTCTTCAAATCTTCCTTGATCACCTTAATGCCATGCATGATGGTAGTGTGGTCCTTTTGGAATTCGTTACCAATACGCACGGTAGAGAGGTTAAGCTCTTCGTTCATGAGATACATGGCGATTTGGCGTGCGGTCTTAATGTCTTTTTGTCGGCTCTTGCCAAGAAGTTCTTTGGATTCAATACCGTAATAAGCGGAAACTGTCTCGATGACTTTCTTTGGCTGAGCGACACGCCCGCGATTTGTGGCGGCCATGATTTGTGGAGTGGCTGGGTCGGCCATCTCGCCACCGATTACCTCGCGCGGGGAAATGCCGCGAATACTGGCCAGGGCTAAAATCCTGTTTAGATGACCTTCGAGGTCGCGCACGTTGGTCTGAATATTCTTAGCCAAATATTGTACGGTTTCGTCGTCAATCTCGTCGCCTTTGAGTTCGGTTTTGAGCTTGATGATTGCGCAGCGCGTTTCGAAATCTGGTAACTGAATATCAATCGGCATGCCCATCGTGAGACGGGAAGAGAGGCGCGGGTCGACGGTCGCGATTTCGGTTGGTAAGCGATCGCTCGCCACGATAACCTGTTTATTATGCTGATAAAGCTCGTTGAAAGTGTGGAAAAATTCTTCCTGGCTCTTTTCCTTACCGGCAATAAACTGAAAATCGTCGATAATCAGAACGTCGAGATTACGATACTTTTCAGCGAAGCCGCTAATCTTATTCTTCATGGCATTCACGAAGTCGGAGTAGAATTGCTCGATCGTAACATAAAGGATGCGAAGCTCTGGGTGCTGCTTGTGAATTTCGTTGCCGATGCCTTGAATCAGGTGAGTTTTGCCCACACCCGCACCGCCATATATAAATAGTGGATTGTAAACTAAGCCTGGCTCACGAATTACAGCTTGTGCGGCGCTCATGGCTAGATCGTTATTGCTACCAATCACATAATCTGAAAGTAGGAAACGTGGATTCAGCCCGGAGTCGACTGTGGTAAAACGTGGTTTTTTGCTATGTGTAACGCTGTTTGGAACTTGGCGACCGACGCTGGTAGGAAAAGGAGTAACAGCGGAGCTGCTGCGGCTAGGGTTTTCGGAAGTAGTCTGGCCAATCGGGGAATTAGAAACAACCTCAACCGCCATGCGGTTTTGCTTCTTTTCAACTTTAGCGACCTCAACCTGAATCTGGAGTTCGCCGACATCGAGAGCCTCGAGCGCATCGCGAATGCGGTCGCGATATTTGCCTTCGATCTGCTGTTTTACAAAGATATTTGGAGCTTCAATCGTCAAAATACCATTCTCATTCGAAATGAGCTTGAGCTGTGTGAAGTATGTCGCGTAGGCCATGTCAGAAACATGGGTTTTAATCTCGTCGAGCACGCTTTGCCACACGTTTGGCATCTGTTTAACCTCCTTACTGACCTCTATTATACGACTTTTCCACAGTTTTGGGGTGAGTTGTGGAATATTTTCTAATATTTTTTATTGCTAACAGATTAGAGTTTTCCACAGGGCGTTTTTCTAAGGTAAAGCATATGTGGAAAAACCCTTGAAAAATGTGTAAAAAACTCGTATAATAGACATAATTCATTAAATAAAACAATAATTAGAAAGTCAGGATTACACTTATGCCAAAACGTACTTATCAGCCGCATAAGCGTCAGCGCAAAGTCGAGCACGGCTTCCGCAAACGCAATGCTACTACTAATGGCCGCAAAGTTCTTGCTCGCCGCCGCATTAAGGGTCGCGCTCGCTTGACCGCCTAATGCTTTCGAAAAGATACCGCTTTCATTCGCGGGGTGGTGTAAGACACACCTACCAGAATGGCAAAACTATAAGGGGATCGCGTATCTCCTTAGTTTTTGCTGAGAACTCCCGCAACAAGCAACGCTTCGCTGTAGTAGTCAGCAAAAAGGTGATGAAATCGGCTGTCGGACGCAATAGAATCCGCCGCCGCGTCTACGAAGCAATCCGCCTCCAGCGGGGCAAAATCATTAAACCAGTCGACTGTATCTTTATTGTCTATAACAAGGAAGTGATGATGATGGAATTCAAGGAATTACAGAATCTGGTCGCCGACTTGCTTAAAGAGGCCGAAATAGTATAAAATAGAAAAAGTTTTAATAAGAGGATGTGTGATGTTTGGATTGATTGATGCTGTTATTGTTCGCCCGATCGTCAACATCCTTTTTGTTATCTATAACCTTGTTGGCGACTTTGGTCTCGCCATCATTATCTTTGTAATCCTCGTCAAGCTTTGTACTTGGCCACTCTTGAAGCGTCAGATGGAGCAGACGCGCATTATGCGCAAGATTCAGCCGCAACTTGCTGAAATCAAGAAGAATTGCAACGGCAACCGCCAGATGGAATCTCTCCAGATGATGGAGCTCTATAAACGCGAAAACGTGAAGCCTTTCCGCTCCTTTGCCTTGGTTTTGATTCAGCTGCCGATCTTTATGGCGCTCTTTACGGCGATCAATGTTACGGTTCGTCCTTGTGAAGTTTCCACTACTTATAATGTTCCGGTTTCTCGCTGTGCGAATACTAAAGAGGGAAATACGATTCAGTACAACGTAATGCACTCGGCTTACTCATTCGTCGAGAGCATGCCGCGCATTAAAGAGGTGGCAGATAAACAGAGAGCTTATTTTGAGGCCTATCAGAATAAGCAAGAAGATGAAGTTATCTCTTATGATTTCGAGCCAAAACTCTTTGGTAAGATTGATCTTTCGGTAACATCGACTGCCTTCCCAGGCTATTTTAAAGAGGGCGATACCTATCGTGGTGTTAGCTCGGTTGTAATCTTGGTCTTTGCGCTTTGTTCTGCCTTTGCGCAGTTTATTATGACTCGTCAGAACGACCCAACCCGCAAGAAGGGCAAAAAGCGTTCGCTTCGCGCCATGATGAAGGAAATGCAGGATGGTAAGGATGTCGACCAGAGTGAGATTAATACCTATGCTCAACAGCAGAGCACTATGATGATGCCATTCATGATGCTCTTCATTATGATTAGCCTTCCTGGCGCCATCGTTTTCTATTACTTGCTTAACAATATCAGTTCTATCTTTATGAATAAGGTTGTCTTGAATCGCAAGCTCGACCAGATGGAAGAAAGTGCAGACAAGAAGATTATTAAAGAGCTCAAGGCACACGAAGCAATCGAAGCTGAGATTGTAAAAGGTGTCGAGAAAAACATTAAAGAAGCTAAAAGTGGCCATTATGGCAATAAAAACAAAAACAAGGACGCCGATAGCGGCGTACATATCACCAGAATTTCCGCCTCGGATAAAAAGAAAAGGAGGAAATAATAAATGAATACAGATGAATCAATTCGCTTCGCAACGAAGTATCTTGAGGATTTGTTATCGTTCTTTGGTATTAACGTCGCAGTTTATTCTACGATTGAAGACGATGTGATTCAGCTTTCAATCCCAAGCACCAGCATGAACTCGCTCTTGATTGGTAAGAATGCAAACAATCTTCGCGCCTTGCAGCATGTTGTTATGATGACCCTAGTGGCTCGCAATGCAGAAGTCACGCGCGTGAATATCGACATTGCAGACTACAAGCGCCAGCGCGCAGATAAGATTGAAACCCAGGCCGAACGCTGGATTCAGGAAGTCCGTCGTACAGGAGTAGAGAAGATCTTGAATCTTAATGCCGCAGATCGCCGCACGGTTCACAAGTTTGCCGAGGACTACTCGGACATTAAGACCTTTAGCTCTGGTGAAGGCAAAGAACGCGTCTTGCATATCGCAAAGAAAGAAGACTAATTACAGGATTAAAAAGCAGCCCCGCAAGGGGTTGTTTTTTGTTGGTTGAGGCTAAGGGAAGGGGAAGTATAGACTTTTCCACAACTGGGGATAAATATATGTTTGTGAAATTTTGTAAATATGTTGTAATATATACACACCTGTGGAAAACTAGGGAAATAGTAAAACACAAAAACCAAAAAACGCAAATAAATATTTCGGCATAAAACAAAATAAAATCAAGAAATGTCAAAACAAGGTGCAAAACAATCTGTAAATGTTGTCAAAAATGTCACGATTGCTTTTTGAAGCTTAGTGCAAAATATAATGACAAATATATTAAACAAAACAAAAATAAGCCGTGCGTATGGCGTGCTTTTCTGCTCGCGCAGGCACTTCTACTTGGAAGCGTTTCTGTGGCTACCGGGCGGACAATCGGAAAGACTTTTCACGCGGACTTTTCACGAGCGCTTCTGAAAAACCGGCGGGGCAGTCGTAACTTAAAAAAACCAACAAAAATCCTCGGCATATAACCGAGGATTTAACGACTAATTTAGTCAGCCGATGCGAAATGATCGTTTCCGATAATCACGACAAAGTCTGCTGCTTCGCTTTCAGAATCTTCGGAACTTCCCTTATATTCGCTCAAACTTTCAGGGATATCCGTAATAAGTTCGATGCCGTACTTCTCTGCCAATTTAGCGGCTGTTTCTGGCTTCGTATCGTTTAGCTGGTAGACCGTGGTCTTCTCGGCGTTCTGGAGGTCGTCTGGGGCGTTTCCGATACTATGAATGGTAAAACCTTCGTCTTCGAGGTTGAGCTGCTCTTCTGCGGCCGTTCCTGGCGTCTCAGTGCCGTTCAATACGACGACCTGTGCCATTTCGCGCGACCAGCCTTCTGCATAGAGGCGCTCCTGCATGAAGCTGTGGATATTGCCGAAGTACATATCGCCACCGTATGGCAGAACGTAGCTAATGCCATTGACCATACCGGTTGTCATGAGGGCTGCACGTCCGTCGTAATTCTCTACCGTCGAAATCGTATCCAAGTTGCTGATATTGACTTCTTTAGCGAGGCGCATAAGGGTCTTAATATCGCTGTCTTGGAAAGTGGTGCGGATATTGTCGCCAACGGCATTAATAAGGCCAGTTGCGGCGCCGAGATCGGTTACAAAGTTGGTTTCGCGAGCCTTTTTAACAGTAGCCTCGATAATCTTTTGCTGGAAGTACTCGCGCGAGAAGTTGCCTTGCAGAGCGCCGTAGCCGCCGTGCGAGTTGCGCGTACGAGCAACCGCCAAGGCGTTACCGCCATCAAGGTGAATAACCTGCATAGTTGGGTACTCATAGAAAACCTCCCAGCCATACGCGTCGCTTAAGCCGCGCGGATCGGAAACCTCGATCACGGTTTCTGGGCCATCCCAGTGCTCTTCGCCATAGGTAAATACGACATCGACACCACCAAGGGCATTCACGACATCTACAACGGCCGCCCAGTTAGCGTGAACTTTATACTGAATTGTGATGCCAAGAATATCTTCGAAGGCGCTCGCGAGGGCGTCCTGCCCCTGCTTCTCGTAGGCCTTAATGCTCTCTTCGGTTCCGTCATTAAGGTAATAGTTGCACCAGAAGATCTCGTTTAACTTAGCGGTGCCAGTACATGCGCCCTTAGTGTAGTGAAGGTCGCGTGGTAGGCTGATGGCTTTTACGTCGCCGGTGTCCTGATTGAGCGATACGAGCATCATGGAGTCGGTGAGATAACCGCCGTCGTAGTTTGGATCGTTCATGTCGTAACCTTCTGTACCGAAGATTAGGATGTTGGTTCTACCCTTTTCGTCGGCCTGGAGTGGAGTCTTTTCGTCGGCGAAAATCAAACCTAAGATGGAGCTATCGTCGCCCGCGACTTTCTTGTAGCGAGTGTTGACGTAGTTGTAAAGATAATAGCCACCACCGCCGAGCAACAAAATGATAATCAAGAGAACGATCGGCCATTTTTTGTGATTTTTCTTTCCGTGCAATTTTGCATCTCTCTTTGCGGCTTTTTTGGCGGCTTTTTGCTGTTTGTGCCAAGATTTTTTCTTTTCTTTAGCTGGAATTTCGTCAAAAGAAGTGGCGTCTTCGTCGTGTGCTTCGGCTAGGAATTTTCTTGCAGCAGCATCACCGTGTTCAAGATTATCCTTGCTTTGCAAAGCATCTTCCTGAAGGGTAGTTTTTGGCTTAAAAAGACGGCGTACCTTCTTAGTCTTCTTCTGTGGCTCGCCAAGTTGACGATGGCCGGCCGTCTGCTCTTCGAGCTCGGCCTGAGTAACGCGCTCCATCAAAATACGCTTGCGATTCGCCTTCTCTTGCTCTGACTCGCGTACTTCTTTCTGTTGCTGGATTTCGAGTTGACGATGCTCATCGCGCTCGATTGGGGAACTCTGGCGCATTACTTCGATGCGGCTTCCCTCAGAAACTGGCTTAGTATTAGTAGTTTTGCGCACGCTCGCAATCGTGCTGCGACTCACCTTTCTCGGTGTATTAATATCGCGCCTCGTTAGTCCAGCCTGGCTGACCGAGACAACTTTCCTTGCTTTTTTAGACCCACTCCTCCGCTGAAGTCCGTCCACTGAACGACTATTCATATTCTTTTATTTTAACATACGAGCTTGGCGTTCCAAAATCGGCGCCAGCAGGGGTGTAAGAAGATAGATATGCCAAACATTCGTGATACCAGAGAAGAATAACAAGGTAAATAGGTAGGCGATGACAATTGCAATAATCACAATTTGTAGTTTTTTACTAAAGCGGCGGAGAATTGAAAAACCGGCAAATAGCACAAGAATGCAGCCTACGATACCAAGCTCGAGCAAGAGTGAAACATATTCGTTTTGTACAATCTCGCGCTCGTTAGTATTGAGGTATTGGTGTATGGCTCGCCCTGCACCGCCCAGGCCCACGCCAAACAGAATCGTTTTTGGGTTTTGCTGCCAGGTCCTAAGGGCTAATTCGTTGAGGGAAAGGCGAATTGTGGTAGACTCCTCGATGTAGCCATTGAAATCCGAATCCTCTTTTGGCTCGAGGACAACCTGTTTCTCTTCGATATTCTCGATAACTTCCGGCTTTTTGAGACTAATCTTGCCCAAAGAGAGCTGGTTGATGCTGCGTGAGATACCGCCAAAGAAATCCTCGCTAGTTGGCGAGAGTTCTGCCCAGAAACCTTGTAGAAGAAGGCCGCCTAAGAAGGCTAAAGCGGAAATGCCGAAATAGTAAAAGGCGCGCAGGTTAAACTTTTTCACTGCCCTGTAGATAGTTAGGATAATAATCCCGAGCACAAAGGCGAAGATTGCGCCGCGCGAAAATGTAATAAACAGGGCAAGGACTTGTAGAAAAGCCAGGCAGAGGAGGAGGGGAAGTTTGCGCTTCCCTTTTTTCTTGTAAATTAAATCAAGTGCAATAAGGCTTGGCGCGATTAAAAGGTTGCCCATAAATTGTGGCTCGATGGCGAAACCGTTGCTATGAGGAAAACCGATGGTCTGGTAATGGCAGCCTGGACACAGGAGATTGTTTTGGATGCCAAAAACGTCGAGGAAGCCCTGAGCAAGGCAGAAGAGCGAAACTGTGGCGCTAACGGAGAGGTAGGTTATTAGGAGCTTGTGTTTTTGCTTGTCGGAAATTGGATTCGAGAGATAGCTTAGAACAGCGAAGATGATTGCGCCTGCTAAGCCGACAGTTAGGAGCCCGCGTAATGAGTTGGCGCTCCAGATGCAAGAAAGCGCCGAATAAACAAGAAATGCAAAAATCGGCAAAACAACTTTTTTGTGTTTTTTGCAGAGGGAGAGCATTTGCTTTGCTCTTGTAAGACTTAACAAATCAAAAACCGCCAGCCAGATCATCGGCAGGCTGATCTCGAAATACATGCTCGAGTTTTCGCCGAGTCGAATCAAAGGGAAGTTTGTAAAAAATACAACAACTGGCAGGGCAAGAAGCAGGGCGTTTAAGGCTCTATTTGGCCATTTTTTCATCGATAAACTCCTGGAGTTTGCGCTTGAATTCGCCGGTGCTAAATTTATCTGCGCTGGCGACAATATCTTTCTCTTTGTATTTACTGGCGTCGAAATTCTCGAGAGCTTTAATCAGAGACTCGACGCTTTGTTTATCGAAGAATTCGCCGTTTTTGCCAGGGAGGACATAATCGAGGGCGCCGCCTTCTTTGTAGGCAATAACAGGGCAGCCGGCCGCGAGCGCTTCAACAGGGGCAATGCCGAAGGGTTCTTTGCTTGGGAAGATGAATGCTTCGCTCTGTTGTGCAAGCTTTTTAAGCTTGGCGGAGTCAGAGAAAGGGATAAAGGTGACGAGCGGGGAGTTGCCGGCGATTTTTACAAGATTTTCGTGCTCTGGGCCTTGGCCAACTAAGGTAACTGGCTTCCCTGCTTTGATGCAGGCTTTTACGATCAGATCCTGGCGTTTCCAACTGACTTGGCGTGAAAAATTAATGAAGCCTTTGCGAGGCTGGTCGGATTTTTTGCCATGGAACTTCTCTATCTCGACTGGCGGCGCAATTACGGTGGCTTCGCGTTGGTAGTATTTTTGCATCATGTCGGCAGCGTAGCTGGCGATAGTAACGAAATAATCAGGGCGCTGGGCGGCTTTGTGGTCGGCCTTGCGAAGAGGCTTAACGCAGAGCTTAAGCCCGAGTCGCGCAAGGGGATTCAAGAAGCCAAAGCCTGGATTCTCGATATAGTCGTCATACATCTCCCAATAGTACTGGGTAGGGACATGGCAGTAGCAAATATGAGTGGCGCTAGTCCCCTTCTTGAGATTTTTGGTTTTGACGCTCTTGGCCTCAGCGCCTGTAACGGAAATTACGAGGTCATAATCGGACAAATCGAGATGATTAAAATAAATTTGGCGGAGCGGGGCGAGGAAGCGGCGGAGCTTGCTCGGGAAGATTTGCAGCCAGCCGGTCTTTACCTTGGCATCAGAAAACCAATCGATGCCCTTCGGATCGTATTTAGAGGTGTAAATTGGCGCATCGGGAAACATCTGATGAACTGCCAAAAGTACCTTTTCGGCTCCTCCCGGAACAGTGAGCCAATCGCAAACTAGGGCGACTTTCATATATGTAAATTATAGCATTTTGTTGCTATGGTTACGATTTGATAAGATAGGGGTAATACGAAAAAGCCTGAAGTCAGTATCGTTATTCCTATGTATAATGTAGAAAAATCAATTGATAAGTGCGTGAAGAGTATTTCAAGGCAAAGCTTTAATAATTCTGAACTAATACTGATTAATGACGGGTCGAAAGGTGGGTCGCTAAAAAGATTAAAGAATATTCAAAAAACATAAAAACATTCGGGTCATTGATAAAGAAAATGAGGATGTCTCCAAGACGCGGTTGACAAATCGGCCAAAAAGTGCTATAATAGCACGTATGAGTCCGAGAGGGCTAGAATCTTATAAAGGAGGATATGGTCCATGAAAAACTGGCAGAAGTATCTGGAGCTCGTGAAGGAAAGACCCAGCCTCTTTACACGAGAGGGGCTCGAGGTTATTACGGACGAAGCTACCGTGAGAGAGTTTGAGGGGAATGGTGGTCGCGAGATTGGCATAGCTTTCGAAAGTCCCTGGCGCTACGTGCTGGTGGATCTTGTTCGGACAGCGTCTGGCAAGATGTTTGGTTATGAGCGCGTTGTCCCGGTGAAGACTGGCGGCGTTGCGGTGCTACCTGTGTTTGAGGGTGATAAGATTATCCTTATTCGCGAGTATCGTCATCCGGTTCAGTGCTGGCGCTGGGAAATGCCGCGAGGTTTCGGAACGGTTGGTGCTTCTGCCCTGCAGAACGCTTCCAAGGAGCTGTTTGAGGAAACTGGCATCGAAGACGCAAGAATCTCGCATCTTGGCCAGCTGAATACCGACTCTGGCCTCACTTCCGATCAGGTTGACCTCTTCCTCGCAGAAGTCAGAACGCTGAGTATTTCTCTTCTGAACAAGGAAGAGACAGAGGAGATCTCGCATGTTCGCATGTTTTCGCTCGAAGAAGTACGTCGCATGATTGCGGATGGCGAGATTACGGACAGTTTTACACTGTCGGCGCTCGGCATCTGGCAGGTCACGAAGGGCTAACTTCAATACTGAGCCCCCGCTGAAAAGCGGGGGCATCTTTTTACTCGAAATATTTTATAATATATCTATGAGCAAGATTTTAGTTACGGGTGGCACCGGCTTTATTGGTTCAAATACAGTTGTTGAACTATTGAATGCCGGATATGAAGTTGAGATTATTGATAATCTTTGCAATAGCAAAGAATCGAACCTGGATAAAATAGAGCAGATTACTGGCAAGAGGCCAGCCTTTTATAAGATTGATCTTCTAGAGAAAGATGCCATGCTCGAGATCTTCAAAAACGGTAACTTTGATGCCGTGATTCATTTTGCGGGCCTCAAAGCCGTAGGGGAATCCGTCGAAATTCCGCTAGACTACTATAGAAACAATATTACCGGCACGATCAATCTTCTTGACTGCATGGAAGAGACCGGCGTAAGGAAGATTATTTTCTCGAGCTCTGCGACCGTTTATGGCTATCAGGAGAGTCCAGAATATGTCGAGACAATGACGACTGGCGCCGTTTCTAATCCATACGGACGCACAAAATACTTTATCGAAGAGATACTGAAAGATGTTTCGGCCGCTGATCTGAATTTTGAGGTGGGACTGCTTCGTTATTTCAACCCTATTGGCGCCCATCCGTCTGGTTATTTAGGCGACGATCCGGCTGGCTATCCAAACAACCTCGTACCGTTTATCATTCAAGTAGCGCGCGGCAAGCGTGAGAAGCTTGGTATTTTTGGCGATGATTACCCAACCGAAGACGGTACCTGCCGTCGTGACTATATCCATGTTGTTGATCTTGCAAAAGGGCATATGGCGATGCTTGAGCACATGAAGAAGGGTGTTTCGATTTACAACCTAGGCTCTGGTAAACCAAGCTCGGTAAAAGAAGTGGTTGCTGCTTTTGAGAGAGCTAGCGGAAAGTCTTTGCCTTGCGAAATTGCTCCGCGTCGCGACGGTGACCTGCCGGAGTTCTGGGCAAACCCAGCTAAAGCTAAGGCTGAGCTCGGTTGGCAGACGGAGCTAACCATCGATGATGCAATGAAGGACACGGTCAAGTTTATCGAGATGTATGAAGAATAAGCTTGTGAATTAGAAGAACGAGAAGTTATAATAAAGGCTCAAAGACTTGCTCTGTCCCTGTGGAGCGAGTCTTTTTTTGTTGGATCATTCCCGAACGTGGTTATCTGAGAATTCTGAGATATTCTGAGGCAACTTCGTCTGGGTTTCCTTCTTTTAGAATTTTGCCATCATCAATTAAAATTGCTCTAGAACAAAACTTCTTTACATTCTCCATTGAGTGAGTGACAAGAATTACAGTCTGCTTGTTAGTTTTTAAGCTCTTGAAATAGTCGTTGCATTTTTGCTGGAAGGCGGCGTCGCCGACAGCGAGGACTTCATCTAGTAAGAGGATATCTCCTTGGGCTCGGATAGCAATAGAGAATGCAAGACGAACCTGCATGCCAGAAGAGTAGTTCTTGAGTTTTTGGTCCTGGAATTTTTCCAGTTCAGCAAACTTCCAGATATCGTCATACATCTTGGACATCTCTTCATTCGAAAAGCCTAGGAGTGCGCCATTCATGTAGACGTTCTCACGGCCAGTTAGTTCAGGATTGAAACCGACCCCCAACTCAATAAACGGAACAAGAGTACCATTAACGGTAATTTTGCCGCTACTTGGATAATATATCCCAGCAAGAATCTTTAATAGAGTGGATTTTCCGCTACCATTTCGGCCAATTATTCCTACAAATTCGCCCTTTTTAATTTCTATATCGATATCGCGAAGTACTTTTTGTACTGTATATCCTTTGACTCCGCGAAGTCTATTGAAAATAGCTTGCTTTAGGCCACTAGCGTGTTCGGTGGGGAGATTGAAATTCTTCCGGAGGTTTTTTACGGAAATTGCCGTATTATTAGAATCGTCATAGACTACTGTTCTTGTGCCGATAGTTTTTTTCATTTTTAAACCTCCTCCGCGAAGAAACGGGATCTTTTTCTGAAAACTAGGGATCCGACTACTAACAAAAGTAAGACTATAGCGAACGGGATTAAGATCAGTAGGGGATTATTGAGGTAATTCCACACAGTAATAGACTCTTTTGTTATGAGATTGAAACGAATGTCTTGGATTGCCTGAGCGATTGGATTGAGAAGAATCAGTTTTGCAGCAAAAGCGCTTGAATTGGCGACCATAGAGACCGGATAGATGATGGGAACTGCGTAAAAAAGGGCTTGGACTAAAACATCCCAGATGGAAGTAATGTCGCGAAACTTGACATTTATAGAGCCTAAGAAGAAGGCGATTCCGAGCGACAGTAGATATAGCTCTACTAAAAAGACTGGAACTAATAGCCACGAGAAGCTGGGGGTAACCCCATTTATGAGCGAAAAAATAATAATTACAACTAAGTTTATAAGCATATTGATAACCGCCGTAAGTGTGCTGGAAACAACAACTATGTACTTAGGAAATGAAATTTTTCTGAGTAAATCACCGCGCTGCACGACGGCTTGTATGCCTTGGCTAGTACATTCTGTGAAAAAGCTCCACATGCTTGTTCCGCAAAGTAGATAAACGGAATAATGTGGGATGTCGTTTCCGAAACGAAGCAGCTTAGCAAAAACAACGTACATGATGGCAAACATCATCAGCGGGCGAAGGAGAGCCCATAAATAACCTAATACCGAACCCTGATAGCGAAGCTTAAAATCGGTTTTAGTAAGCTCTTTTAAAAGGATGCGATTTCTTCGATTTAAGACCATTGGGATACTCATTATGATAATTATTCTATCATAAAACGGTTTAAGAAGTACTAAGGGTCTAACTGGTCGTACTTGGATATACACGAGGTGTAGTGTTCGTTCTAAGATAAAGCGACAAGGATGCATAAAATGATAATCTGTGCCATAATGAGGACAGATGGAGAGCGATAAGAGAGTATTGGTGATTATTCCGGCATACAATGAGCAAGACAGTATCTTAAAGGTATATAAAACCGTTTTAAAAAATAAAGGCCTGGATATTGTAGTTATTAACGATGGATCCAATGATAATACGGAGCGAATATTGACCGAGAATAGAATTCCTCATGTTACGTTGATAGAAAACTTGGGTATTGGCGGAGCTGTGCAGACTGGCTATAAATATGCTGCCGCCGAGGGCTATGATGTGGCCGTACAATTTGACGGAGACGGTCAGCATAGGGCGGAGGATTTGAGAAAAGTAATAAAGCCTGTGCTACTAGATGAAGCAGATATGGTGATAGGCTCGCGATTCTGCGGGGTCGAGAAGGGTGGGTTTAAATCAACTTTAATGAGGCGCACTGGAATAAAGGCGATATCGGGTGCCATAAAACTTAAGACAAAGAAAAAAATTTATGATACCACCTCTGGCTTTAGGGCTGTCAATAGACGACTAATAGAGCTGTTTGCTGCCGATTATGATTCAGAATATCCCGAGCCTATCTCGACTGCGGCTGCTATCTTGCATGGTTGTAGAGTAAAAGAAGTTCCAGTAAGAATGAAGGCTCGCGAAGGCGGGAGGTCTTCCATAGTTGCGCACAAGAGCGCTTACTACATGATAAATGTAGTTTTGCAGATAATGACAAAGGAGGAAAATGTTAAATAGGAGACTGTCGGTTGCGCTTGTTGCTTATGCTCTGGCTTGGATTGTCGCTCTAGTGTTGTCGATAAGAAAAAAACGAATATCCGTGAGATACTCGATGGTGTGGTTTGCTATGGCTGTATCGATTTTTGTGGTAGGGGCATTCCCGAATCTTGTTAAGCTTATTAATGGTTTTTTTGGCTTTGAGGTAATTGCAAATCTAATTATTGGCTTTTTGATAACGTTGTTAGCAATCGTGACATTAGCGCTGACATTTTACATTGCGAAGCAGAAAAAACAAATAAACGCTCTTATACAGGAAGTCTCTATTCTTAAGAAAAAGATGAAAGATGGCGACGAAAAATAGCAATCTCGAAAAAAACTTCTTATGGAATTCGGTTGGGTCTACCCTCTATGCTTTTACTTCTCTGGCGTTCCTAGTAATCGTGACGAGAATCAACAGTCTTGACGAGGCCGGAGTGTTTACTTTTGCTTTTTCGAATGCCTGTGTTTTTCTCATAATAGGAAGTTACGCAGGGCGTGTTTTTCAAGTTACGGATAGAGACAAGCGAATCACAGAGAATGACTTTTTTTGGAATAGACTATTCGCGATTCTGGGGATGATGATAGCAGGGATTGTATTTGGTGTCTTGAAAGGTTACGGATGGTATAAGTTTTTGATAGTTCAAGCGCTAATTGTTTTTAAGGCCCTCGAGGCGCTAGCCGAGTTTTATTACGGAATAATGCAAAAGCGAAACAATATCCAGCTAGCAGGAAAGTCTCTGTCGATAAAAGCAGTGCTAAGTGTCGCGTCATTTTTAGTTACGGAAACATTAACGAAGAACATTTTATTGTCAACAGTGGTAATGATTGTGCTTGTATTGCTAGTGATAGTATTATACGATTCGCGAAAGGCTCGGGAATTAGGATTTGAGATAAAAAGACTAGACTTGGGAAAAGCCACAATTATTTTTAAAACAGGCTTCTTTGTTTTTGTATTAAACATACTTACGCAATATCTCATCAACGCACCAAAGTATGCGATAGACGACATATTACCGTCCGGAGAACAGACGATTTTTGGTATAGTCTCCATGCCGGCAACAGTCATGGTCTTAGTGAGCGGCTTTTTAATTCATCCAGTTATAACGGAAATAAAAGATTTGATAAGAATTAAAGACTATAAAAAACTGAACGGTATAGCAAAAAGAATATGCATATTAGTGGCAGCTATTGGGCTACTGTGCGTAATAGGCGCCTTTTTCTTGGGAGTCCCAATTTTTAAGATTATATATGGGGTTGACACTAGTGACTATAGGGCTGTTTTGGTACTAATGCTGATAGGTGCGACATTGTACGGAGTTGCATTTGTTCTAGAAAATATTCTTATAGCGTTTAGAGAACTAAAGGTGCAAGCTGTGGCGTTTTTTGTGTCTTCTGTTGTGGCATTTTTGGCCGCAAAAATACTGGTCGTAAAAAAGGGTTGTTTTGGTGGGGCGGGAGCATACTTGTTGTCTATGGCTATTCTAGCAATACTTTATTGTGTTCTATATGTGGGTGTAGTAAAAAGAAAACGGAAATTAGCGGAGGTGAAGAATGCAAAAAGTTAGAATAATAGCTAAAGAGAAGAAGTTTTGGATTTACGCGGGCTTCTTGCTGCTTAATACTGTTCTAGCCCACCACGCACTATTTGCGGCATCGCTAAAGGAAAGAATGATTGTTATTGGTCTATTGAATATTGCCGAACTTATAATTATTCTTTTGCTTGAAAAGGGACAAAATAAAGGTTTCGCCTTAGAAAAAATCTTTCTTTTAGCGGTTATTCCTTTAGGGGTCTTATTTGTGGCTGCTATGCCGTGCGGAGAAAGCCCAGATGATCTAACTCACTACTATCGGATTTATGGAATAACGGACGGAATGATTGATGTCCCGGCAGATGGCGAGAATGCAAACGGAAGTCTTGTTCCAACGGATGCAAGGAGGGGCTTCTTTATAAATCCAGCTCCGGGGAACTACTCGAGAATAAAAGAAGCGCTTTTTTTGCGCTATGGATCAAATAAAGAATTTGTAGCTTACCCAGCTTCGGCTATATATAATCCTATTTGCTATTTTCCTCAAGTAATAGGGGTAATGATAGGTAAAATCTTTCGCAATGCTGTAATAGAAGCATATTTGGCGAGACTATTGAATTTCGGATTCTTTGTTTATCTTGTATACTTAGCGATTAGAATAACCCCAATTGGGAAAAAGACGGTTTTTCTGTTGGCGCTACTTCCTAGTAGTCTACAAGAGGCAACATCGCTTTCTCCTGACGCATTGACGATTGGGCTATCGATATACTTCATCTCGCTAGTATTAAGTATTAGAACTCGAGAAAACAAGATAACCAAAAAAGAGTTAATAACTCTAGGCGTGGCGGCCATTGTTCTTTCTTTATGCAAGATAGTCTATGCGCCAATCATACTTGTTATGCTTATTATCCCTCCGAAAAAGTTTGGTGGAAGAAAAAGTAAAATTCTTAAGCTGATTGCTATTTTGTTCGTTGCGGCTGTCGTTAATGGTATATGGTTGTACTTCGCAGGGAGACATCTAACGGAGATTAGAGAAGGGGTAAATGGCGTAGAGCAGGTAAAATTTATCCTCGGACATCCAATATCGTATGTTAGAATTCTAGTCTCTTCGATTGCTGTAAATTCTAGGTTTTATCTCGTATCTGGTCTTGGTGGGCTGCTGGGGCCATTAGCAATAGAGCTTCCGGAAATATATATATTAATTCTCTATCCTCTTGTTGTTTATACGATCTATCGAGACTCGAGAAGTGTTGGGATTAAAATGGAGGAGGCGCTAGTGTTTTGGGGTGTTATTCTGTGTGTCATGGTCCTAATCTTTACTGCCCTATACATACAGTGGACTCCGGTAAGAGGTCAAACGATTGAAGGAGTTCAGGGTAGATACTTGTTGCCTTTAGTGCCGTTGCTACCGGCAGCTTTTGGAAGCGTTAAAAAAACAAAGATTAAACGAAGGGCGGCAACGAGGCTGTTTGTCCCATATGTGATGGTTTTTGTCGATATGTGTGCTGTGGCTTACGTTGTTGCGGCGAACCTATAAACTGAGCTTGATTGCGCTCGAGGGTGAATCGTGGCAAAATAGTAGGTATATAACAAGGAGTGTGAACAATCTATGAAAGGTATTATTCTTGCCGGAGGTTCCGGAACCAGACTTTATCCGCTAACTTTGGCGACATCCAAGCAGATGATGCCTATTTACGATAAGCCAATGATTTATTATCCGCTTACGACCTTGATGTTGGCGGGTATTCGAGATATTTTGATTATTTCTACGCCATGGGATTTGCCAAATTTCCAGAAACTTCTCGGTGACGGTTCTCGCTTCGGTATTAATCTTGCCTACAAGGAACAACCAAGCCCGGATGGTCTAGCTCAGGCTTTCATTATTGGCGAAGAGTTTATCGAGGACGACGCCTGCGCGATGATTCTTGGCGACAATATTTTCTATGGTAACGGCCTCGGCAAGCTTCTCAGTAACGCAACGCGCGATGCGGAAAAGAACGACAAAGCCACGGTGTTTGGCTACTATGTAAACGATCCTGAACGTTTTGGTGTTGTTGAATTCGATAAAGACTGGCGCGCTATTTCTATTGAAGAAAAGCCAAAAGAACCAAAAAGTAACTACGCTGTGACGGGCCTCTATTTCTATCCAAAAGGCGTCGCAAAGAAGGCGAAAAAGGTTGTACCTTCTGCGCGTGGTGAGCTTGAAATTACCTCGCTTAATGAGATATATCTCAGCGCCGAAAAACTCAATGTTCAGCTTCTTGGTCGTGGCTATGCATGGCTAGATACCGGAACGATCGATTCCTTGGGCGAAGCTTCAGACTTTGTCCGTGTCTTGCAGAAACGCCAGGGCATCCAGATTTCTGCACCAGAAGAGACAGCTTTCAATAATGGCTGGATTAGCGAAGAGGCTCTTCGCGAACAGGCTAAAAAATATCTTAAGACTGATTATGGCAGACACTTACTAAAAGTTGCCGACGGCAAGATTAAGGGCTAAGATTATGTCTAACTTTGTCTTCAATAAAACAAAAATAGACGGCGTTTACGTTGTAGATACAAAGGTTTTCGGTGACGAACGCGGCTATTTTATGGAAACCTATAACAAAGAAGCCTTTGATGAAGCTGGTTTAATATATAACTTTGTCCAGGATAATCAGTCTAGGTCGCACAAAGGTGTACTACGCGGTCTGCATTTTCAGAAAACCTACCCGCAGGCAAAGCTCGTGCGCGTGCTGGAGGGTGAAGTCTTTGATGTAGCGGTGGATCTACGTGAAGAAAGCAAAACTTATGGACAATGGGTCGGCGAGACTCTTACGGCTGAAAATAAAAAACAGCTAATGATCCCACGTGGCTTTGCGCATGGCTTCCTTGTACTCAGTGACACCGCGACTTTCGCCTATAAGTGCGATGACTTCTATCACCCAGAAGACGAAGGAGGTATTCCTTATAACGACGACACGGTCAATATTGAATGGCCGAAGGTCGACTGCGAACTGCTTCTCAGCGAAAAAGACCAAAAACACCAGTCTCTAAAAGAAAATAAAGTAACATTCTAAGGAAGAAAATGACAAAAGAAACTATTGTAGTAACGGGCGGCGCGGGCTTCATCGGCTCAAACTTCGTCTACTATATGCTCGAAAAATACCCAAAGAGTAAGATTATCTGTGTGGATAGCCTTACTTATGCTGGAAACATGTCTACCCTCAAAGAAGCTCTTGAAAACCCAAACTTTGTTTTTAAGAAAATCGACATTTGCGATATTGAGGGAATTGACAAGCTTTTTGAAGAAGAAAAACCAGACATCGTAGTTAATTTTGCTGCAGAAAGTCACGTCGATCGCTCGATTCGCACCCCAGATATCTTCGTAAAGACCAATATTTCTGGCACGCAGAATTTGATGAATGCTAGCAAGAAGCATGGCGTCAAACGTTATCATCAGGTTTCCACCGATGAGGTTTATGGCGATTTGCCGCTAGATAAGCCAGACTTGTTCTTCACTGAGAAAACGCCGCTCCACGCAAGCAGTCCATATAGCGCCTCCAAGGCCGGTGCGGATTTGTTGGTCTTGGCGTACTATAGAACTTATGGTCTTCCGGTTACGATTAGTCGCTGCTCTAACAACTACGGCCCATACCATTTCCCAGAGAAGCTTATTCCATTGATGATTATCAATGCCCTTGAGAGTAAGAAGCTCCCGGTTTATGGCGACGGCCTCAATGTGCGTGACTGGCTATACGTTAAGGATCATTGCCGCGCAATCGACCTTATTATTCATAATGGCAAAGTCGGCGAAGTCTATAATGTTGGTGGCCATAATGAGCGTTCGAATATCGAGATTGTTAAAGCTATCTGCAAGAAACTTGGCAAATCTGAAGACATGATTGAATTTGTTGAAGATAGAAAAGGTCATGATCGCCGCTACGCTATTGATCCGACCTATATTCATGATGAACTTGGCTGGTTGCCAGAAACAAAGTTCGAAGACGGCTTAAGCGAAACTATTAATTGGTATCTCGCGCACGAAGATTGGTGGAGAGACATTATCTCTGGCGACTACAAAAACTACTACGCTAAGATGTACGAAGGTAAGGAGAAATAAATGAAGGTCTTGGTCACTGGTGCGAGTGGTCAGCTTGGCCACGATGTGATGCTTGAGCTCAAGAAGCGCGGTATTGAGGCTATGGGCTGCGATCGCAGCGCAAGCGAAAATGGCGAGTATGAAACTATCGCCATGGACATTACGGACAAAGAGCGCGTCAATGAGGTGATCGCTGATGGTTACGATGCGGTTGTTCACTGCGCTGCTTGGACGAACGTTGATGCTGCCGAGGATGAAGCGAATAAAGCTGCTGTCTATAAGGTAAATGTCGAGGGTACTGAGAATATTGCGCTTGCTTGTAAGGTGAACGACGTTAAGATGATGTATATCTCGACCGACTACGTCTTTAATGGAGAAGGCACTGAACCTTGGGATCCAGACAATAAGGAATTTGCGCCAGTTAACTACTATGGCGAGACTAAGCTTGGCGGCGAAAAGGCAGTTTCTGAGAATCTTGATAAGTTTTTTGTTGTGCGTATTTCCTGGGTTTTTGGTCCAAACGGCAAGAACTTCATTAATACAATGCTTTCTTTGAGTGAAACGCACGATGAACTTCGAGTTGTAAATGATCAAATTGGCTCGCCGACCTACACGATTGATCTCGCGAGACTTCTCGTTGATATGATTGTGACCGACAAGTACGGCTTCTATAACGCCACGAACGAAGGCGACTATATTAGCTGGGCGGATTTTGCGAAGGAAATCTTCAAACAGGCAGGCAAAGACACTAAGGTTACTCCGGTTACGACCGAAGAATACGGCTTGTCTAAGGCAAAGAGGCCATTCAATTCTCGCATGTCCAAAGATAAACTTACGGAAAACGGTTTTGAAAGGTTGCCATCATGGCAGGACGCACTAGCAAGGTATCTAGCGCTCAAAAAGGACTAAAGCGGCCGCTAATTACGGTAATTGTTCCGGTATATAACGTCGAGAAATATCTCGAAAAATGCCTCGACTCGATTATTTTGCAGAGTTATAAGAATCTTCAAATTATCCTAGTGAATGATGGCAGTACGGACAAGAGTGCTGTCATTTGTGCTAAGTATCTCAAGAGAGATAAACGAATTGAGCTAATTTCGCAGAAAAACGCAGGCTTATCCGCTGCGCGAAATGCGGGCATCGGGAAGGCAAAGGGGGAGTATTTAGCCTTCATCGACTCTGATGACTGCGTAGATTTAGACTACCTCGAATATCTCTATGAGTGTATAGCGGGAAGTAATGCTGACCTGTCGATTTGCGGTATTCGCGAGGGTTACGAGAATGGCAAAGAACGAAAGCCGAGTGAAGGATATGGAGATGCTGCTCTAGGTAGCGAAGATTGCCTGAAAAGGATGCTGCTTGAGAAAGGTTATAACTGTTCTGCCTATGCTAAGCTCTATAGACGTGAACTTTGGGGTGAGATTAGGTATCCAGAGGATAAGCATTACGAAGATCTTGGCACGACATATAAGTATATACTCCGTAGTAAAAAAATCGCGTATGGAGCTCAGCCCAAGTACGAGTACTTTATTCGTAAAGGTTCAATTTCTCACAGCAACTTTTCTATGAAAAAGCTGGATATCGTAGAGCTGACGGATGACATGTGCGATGATATCGCGCGAGCGATGAAGGAAGATGAGCTGCGCGAAATCTGTGCTTTGCGTCGTATGCATGCGAGGCTGTCGGTTCTTAGGATGATGCCAATCATTACGCGGGATGCGAAAATTCTGAATGCAAAGCACGAATTGTTGGCATACATCAAGGCGCATAAAGAAGATATTGTAAAGAATCGGTTTGCTACAAAAAGAGATAAACTAGCCTTGCGACTAGCTTGTCTGAATTTCGCGCTCTATAGGACAATTTGGGCTATTTACGCTGCTTTGCGCTAAGCTTTTGCTCGTAGTGGAGCATTTTTTTGATTTGCGTATCTGAAAGGCTCGCGAGACTGGCGGCGCGAGTGTGAATTTTCTTCATTTCTTCGAGTCGCTCCTCGAAAGAAGTGCTGCTAGTAACACTTGTGTTACTAATGCGGTGAAGGTTGAGGGCTTTGCGACTATAGGCAACTTTGCCAGAGGCGGCCAAGACCAAATAAAAGATCCAGTCTCCTGAAAGCCGGTAGTCTTGTGCTTCTTTTAGGGCCGCTTGGACTACTTTACTTTTTTTGAAGACTAGTGCTGAAACGTTCGGGATTGTGTCGTAGTAAGCAAGAGACTCCTTGATGACTTCTTTGCCATTAAGGACGAAAGAAGTACGAAAAAGATTTCCCTCGCGAATCTGATTCAGTACTCGTTGTCGTAAATTCGCTTTGAATGGATAATTACCGTTTTGGTTGATGATTTTTGAGTTTGCGAACGAGAAAACAACGTCTTTGTCTTCGAAGCCCTGCATTACGGTTTTGAGGAATGCTGGCTCGGATAAATCGTCGGCTTCGCAAATCCAAATATATGGAGAATTAGCTAGATTAATGCCTTTTTCCCACTGTTTAAAGACGTTGCCAGAGTTTATTTGATTGACAACAACCCTTACTTTTAATTCTGGAAAACCGTGCGCAAGATTCGACTCGATCTCTTTGATGACTTCCTTACTATTGTCGGTTGAGCAATCGTCGAGAATAATTAACTCGCTAATTGAATAGCTTTGCTGCAAAATCGAATCGACGCGGCGCTTCAAAAAACGCGCGTAGTTATAGTTTGGGATGATTGCTGTAACATTCATCGGTATTTAGCGTCTTATTTTATGATATATGGCGCGAAGTTTATTGTAGGCGAAGCGCTTGGAACGGCTTGCTATAATTCTAGCGCCTTTCTTGATAAGCTCTTTCGTTGATGGTGCGCTAGGGACGGAGACCGAAGAAGGTATTTTTTTTGCTGCTTGAATCGTCTCCTCGGTAGCTCTGAATGCAGGCGATGAATAGCTTGGCTGTAGTTGACCTACGGGGCTTATCTTTTTGTCCTCGATTACGTTGTCTATAAAAGATAGGAACTCTTTAAAACCGGCTTCGATAGGGTATTTTTGCATGTATTCTGTGCCGGCTTTTGACATTTTCTTCTGAATTTTTTCGGAACGCAGGATGTGTAGTAGTGCAGAAGCGACAGCTTCGGGTGTTGGGTCGGCAAGGAGGCAGCCGCCTTCTGGAAAATCATAGAGGTTATTGTCGAGATGGAGCTCTACGACGGGAAGTCCAGCCGACATCATTTCGAATGGAATTCTTGACGGATTTGAGGCTGACATGCAGAGACCTACGGAGCATTTATTATAGAGACTGTTGCAGTCTTCAATAGAGATCGTGCCCAAGTGTTCCGCGTTTAGTCCATCTATCTTTCTCTTCGAAGACCCATAAAGGTAGATTTTTGTTTCTGGGCTCAACTTTTGAACTATTTGTAATGCCCGCATAGCGATCGAGTCACATCGTCGTGGCTTGCCTGGCTGAAAAATATAGCAAACAGCATTTTCTTTTGTTGCTTTTGGGATTGGGTGATATTTCGACTGATCGGCGCAGAAGTGGAAGAAATTTGTCTTAGTGGGATAATTATTTGATATTTTCTGTGTTAGCCAGCGTCCAATAGTAATGCCTCTGAGTCCCAGAGAATAAGATCTTTCTGCTGCGATGTTTTCGCCGTTTCTAGGGAAGAAATACGGTTCAAAATCCTGAATAAAGTACAACTTATTCTTTATTTGAGTGTTCGCCGCATACTCTGCCGTGTCCCATCCTGTGGCAATTACTGCATCGTAGTCCTGATGGGCGAGGGTATACCCTGCAAAAACATCGGCTTTACATTCTCCGTAGCCTTCTTCGATGCGCCTAAAAATATCGTTTGGATATTCGCCTGGATTGCCATTGATGTATAAATCGCAACGATAACCGTTTTCTATAAGATAGTTGGCATTAGTAAAGATTGTCCTGTGGCCGCCTGAGCCGGTAGAGAAAGAAGGGATAATCCAAGCAATGGAGCCTTTCTTGCCACCGTTCTTCTCGTTTTCCACATAACCCATGCCGCGACGACGTGTTTTTGCCCACTCTATCTTGTCGTTCCCAAGATTATATTTCTCGATAATGCGGTTTTGTACTTTTACGACTTCTCCGTATTCGATACTGCGAACTACTACCGTGGACGCAGAGCCCTTGTCGTGCTTTCGGAAATAGTTAAGAGGCTTTGCTGAGTACGCTATGTCTCCGTATTCGAGAATTCGGGAATATATATACCAGTCACCGGCTACCTTAAAGTTTTTGGCTTCACTGAATACTTTTTGGAGCCTTGAATCGTTCTTCCAAACGACCGAAGAGACATTGCAGATAATGTTCTGGCCTGAGAAATATTCCTTTACCTCTTCGACGCCAGAATTAAAATAATCATGCTTAAAGCGGCCAGACTTCCACATATCCGCCCAATCGGAGCAAGTCTTGCTGGTGATTTCGTTATGCTGATTTATACGATACGAATCCGAATAGAAAAGGATGGTGTTTGGCCTTTCTTCGAACTTCGATATCGCTGTTTCTAGGAAACGTGGATCAGCCATATCGTCGGCTTCTGCAATCCAAAAATAATCACTCGAAATCGCATCAAGGCCTTTTTGCCACTGCGAAAAAACGCATCCGCCAGAATTTACTTTGTTCTTGATGAACTCGACTTTAAGCTTAGGGTAATCTCTATGTATTGCTTCGATTTTTTTCTCTATGACTTCTACGGAATTATCTGGAGATGCGTCATCTAGTATGACTAGCTCGGAAATTGGATATGTTTGGAAAAGTACGGAATCTATGCGCTCTGTAATGAACTCTGCGTAATTATAATTAGGGATGATTACGGCAACCGCTTTACTGCCGGTTACTCCGGGATACTTGTTCTTATTCGAGTAGATGTCGACCTTCATGATATTGATTATAACACGTCAGCATCACTAGAGCTTTCGCGTAGGCATAATGGAAGTGATATTATTAAGACAGAATGATTAAAATATTTTCTAAAATTATAGAGCATTATAGAGAAGGTGGCCTAAAAACAATTTTTTATTTTGTTAGGCGCCGCATATATTATATTTTTTATGAACAATTCAAGATTAAGAGCGATTCAAAAAAACAACGTAGGCGTGAAACTCGTGAAAAAAGAAGAATGGAGGATGAAGCAAGGCCCATATACGAAAGAGGACAATGGGCTGCTTATAAAAAGAAACGAAAAGTCTATCGTCTATTGGGGAAAATTATAAATTGTGTCTCTATTAGAAAAAATAAAAAGACAAAAATACTTGTAGTTTTGCATTTTTTCTATGTCAATAGCATAGAGGCCGTAGTTGAGTATCTTAAAAATATGGACTGCTACAACTATGATCTTATAGTTACGTATCCTGAAATAGTTCCAATAGAGAACGCGAAAAACGCAATTAGGGCAATAAAAGTAGACGCAAGATTCATGAGAACTAAAAACAAGGGTTATGACATTGGCGCCTTCCTAGAGGCATTAGACAGAGTAAAGCTAGATAAGTATGATATTGTAATAAAACTTCAGACCAAAAGTACCAACAAAAGTATTTATGTTTATGATCAATTTTTTAGAGATGACGATTGGTTTGAGAACTTATGGAACGGTGTAATAGGGTGCTTATCGGTACATCGGACAATTAGGAAATTGATGCAAAAAAACGCAAAAAACGGCCTTGTGGCGGCGCGAAATTTAATAATTCAGGATCCTGTTCACAAGAGAAAATTGGTCAAAGAGACGCTTTTGGGCTATAAAAAGATTGATTACAGGGAAGACTATCGATTTGTTGCTGGTAGCTGTTTTGCTATTAGGGCTAAGTGCTTGGAGCCTATCAAGAAACTAAAACTAAAAGTGGAAGACTTCGAGGAGACGAAATATGGTTTTTTCTCTCTAGCGCACGTAATTGAACGAGCGATTTGTTTTGCTGGTATGGACGGTTACCGGTATGTCGGCAATAAGGTCAATACCCTAAGAAGACTCAGGTGGCGGAAGCTTGAGAAGCGGCTTTATGCGATGAGTGGGGTTAGGGTCGCGGAATTACCACAGTTCGACTTTTCGCCAGATTTTGTTTGGCATGTCCTAGAGCAACGTTTTCTCGAGAAATATGCGGTTGTTGAAATTCCAGTTGGTAAAATACGTCGTGAATATTTTGATGGGTCGATTATTCGGCTTGAGGACTGTGAACCGTATAAATACTTAGAAGGCGACAAAGAAATATATGAAAGATATTCTAGGTATCAAGAGAAGAATGGTCTTCCTCATATGAATGCGCTACGCTTTGAGCAACTATTAAAAAGTATAACCGAGAATGGTTATGACTCTCGCTATCCAATAGTTGTTGGACATAGTAACAAAGTTTGGGATGGTCAGCATAGAGCATGTATCTTGCTAAAGCTGTATGGTAAAAAATACAAAATAACTGCCATAAAATGTTATCCAGTAAGTGTTGTATTTGACGAAGCAGAGCCATTTACGGATAAAATAACAATTGTTCCAGAAAAATGGTAACATGCCAGGTAGTAATATTCTTAAACCCCGACTAGACATGACGCGTTGCTTCGTTATCACTTAGTGAGGGGCTTATCGAGGAGAGCTCTCGTTAGAGTATTTATATTGGTATATCCATACCGAGCGTCGGGCTCCAAATAGGTTCCCTCTGCCCATTCGTTCCAAGCGTTAATAAAGATGAATCTTCGTTCGACCGGATTCCGTTTTCTAGTTACCGCTATGATAGTTTTAAGCCATAAATAGAAGGCTTCGCTAGAATAATTCGATAACAAAAAATAACCATTGGCTTTACGGGGCGAGTTATCCCAAGCCATTGTTGCTGAATAATAAAAAGGCTTAAGGGATAGATGGGAGTCGTAAATTCGCTTCGAGACGAGGTAGTTCACTCTTTCTCTATAATCTACTGTCATTCCTCCTGAATCTAGATGATGGAGATTATGGTAATGTCCATGTGGTGCAAAATCAAATTCTGCATCGACGTAAGATAGTCTTTCTATGTTGTCGTCCGTTATTTCTCTGTCAGTCCAAACTTCAATTTCGCCAATTCCGACTTCAGTCGCGACTCGTCTCCAAGTAGAAATCACGCTTTTGAGGTCTGGGATGTCGTCTGGTTTGTAAATTAGTATTACGGGTTTTCCGTTGACGCGAATGTATCGTTCGTCAAGGAGATATTTTTTTATATCAATGATGAAATTTTTGGGATCATCCTTTTTGTAATCTTGTTTGATGAGTATGTCTTTATCTTGACCGTCCCAACGCCTGGTCCAGTTTTCGTTTGCCCAGCAAAGGCAAAATGGAAAATCTATTGATTTGTCTGCTAACAGCATATCTACTGGCTTCTCCATGAGGCGCTTCCCGGAGAACCAGTAGTAATAGAAACAAAAACCAAAAATATGATGCTCCTTTGCCAGTTTTATTTGTTTTTTGAGGATACTCTTCTTGGTTAACGAATAGTAGCCTAGCTTACTATCCGGGACTCTGGGTTGGTAATGTTCCTGAAACCTAGGGGAAGCTTTCTTGACATTGGTCCACTCTGTGAAGCCTTTACCCCACCAGGCGTCGTTTTCTGGAAACGTATGGAATTGCGGAAGATAAAAAGCAATTGCCTTTATATCGGTTGAACCGCCAAGCGATTCGTTTTTTTGGTATTTTTCGTTACGGTATGATGGGATGGGTGTATATACGCCATTGTTTTTTCTTCGAGGGATATTTCTTATTTTCTGATATAAGTGCAGTATTCGCCCAATCTTGCTATTCGCTGAAGCTGCAATCTGTTCATTGAGAGATTCGTTGGCCTCGAGCAGTCGGAGACGCTCTCTGTTTACGAGGTTATAGGATTGTAAGATTTCTTCCGGGGTCATAACTAAATTATACGGCAAAACATAGAATAATAAGAGAAGAATTATTTCTCTACGACGACTATCTCGATGGCTTCAAGGCGAAGACTCTCTCCGGTGGTTCCCGCCATCTCGCCGTCGCTTACCCAATCTTGCCATCCAAGTCTTTGGCAGTGAGCTCGATATTTTACGCTATAGTGCTTTGCGGCTTCATCATCGAGTTTTATCTCGATGGCTTCAAGGCGAAGACTCTCTCCGGTGGTTCCCGCCATCTCGCCGTCGTGAAACCAATCTAGCCAAGCTAGTCTCTGATGATGTGTTTTGTAGGAGATATTGGAAATTTTCGATATTTGACGCCCTGGATCTGTTTCAGCGTTGGTAGGTGTTGGCTTTTTTCTCAAGTAGATTTGAATTGCTTCGATATTGAGATTGCTGCCACTTTCGCCGGCTATTTCGTCATTACTGAACCATCTACTCCAACCGAGCTTGGAAATGTGGACTCTGTATACGACATCATATGCGCTTGCTGTCTCGCCGGTAAGTTTTGCGCGAAAAGCCTCGAGTTGAAGATTGAGGCCTGTTGTTCCGGAAAGCTGCCCTGATGTCCTATAAGTATCTTCCCAGCCGCGAGAGCGGATAGAAGATTTGTACTCGATGTTAATGCCGGCAGGGGATGTAATACTGATACCTTCCATGCCTAAGCCGTACCCTGTAGAACCAACCATTTTGCCGGCGCTAGACGAAGGCATCCATCCGATCCGCTGGACATGGGCTTCGTAAGAAAAAGCATAGTCCGAAGATACTTCATCGGTCGGATCCGTTTTGTCGGGCTTCGAGATTACTTCGTCGAGTGTCGGCCAAATCTTGAGTGTGCTCCCGAACCACTCCCTAAAGTACATATAGAAGTTCCTATTCCCGTACGACCCGCACCAAGAAGTCCCAGGGTAGTTCGCCAAAGCCGCATCGTTCGGTACATATGGCGTATAAATATATAACGAAGTCGTCGCAATATTCTCCAAATACACAGACTTGGAACCGCAACTGCGATCAGGGTTATACAAAATATTATTCGTCGCATACGGCCTGTAATTATACGAATAAATATGTTCGCGGTAGTAATCTAACTGCCAAGCGGCCATCATGACCTGGTTGTAAAAACCGAAATATTTCGAGTCACATGGTGCGCCATCCGGACAGGCGTAGCCCATCACCGTATTGTACTGGAAGCTATGTGGCCAATCGTCGCCCCAAACATAGCTCTCCTTCTTGAGCATGACCAACAAAACCTGCGGGTTCACATTATACTCATGCGCTGCCTGGTAGATAATCTCGCCAGCAGAAAGCATCCCCTCTTCCTTCTTGCCGCCCGTACTAAAGTTCGTCTTATGTGTCTCTGGGTTCTCGTAATATTCCGAAATACAAACAAATGGCGGATCGTGGAACTTGGTATTGCCGCCTGCGCGCAACTGCTTTACATACTCCGCGCGCGTCACATTACCGTAAACCTTCTGTGTACCCCACATATCGCAAGCTGGGTTGTGTGAATCAATAAACGCGTCAATCTCTGCCGCCGTCATCGTATTTGGGTTGTAAAAAATCGAGTCATCGATAATACGACCTGGCTGGAATTCCGTTGCGCTCAGAGCCTGTGTCTCACCCTTGCTGCCTAAGAGGGAAGTTAACAAAAAGCCTCCGGCCATCGCTATAACGCCCAACATGGCAAGTTTTATGATTGTCGTATTATTGGATCGTAAACGTCGTCGCATCGCTCGTCCCCTCGGCATAATCCGATTTAAAGTTTAATGTTACACTCCAGCTGCCGCTCGCAAAGCGGCTTTTATCAAGATTCACGTTAGCGCATACGGTCTCTTTTGGACTTGGTAGAACTTCGCTCGTCTCGGTAATTGTCTCCAAGCCGTTTGAGAAAGTATAAGTACAAGTTCCTGTATTGTTCACGACATTCGTAATTACGCCGCTGGCATAAACCTGTCCATTCTGAACATCCACGCCGGCATTGGCGACATAAACCTCAGCAATCTTTAGCCCGGCTTCATTTTTCGGTACTTCTTGCTCCTTCGAGGCGGCTTCAGCCTGATTCTTGAAGCTGCTACCATAATCGTTCTCGTCAGCCTCAGAACCCTTATTCTCAACATTATTGCCTAGCTCAGCCGTGTTAATATTCTTGGTATCCGCGACAATTTCTTTGCCTTCAGTATCTTTTGTAAGCTTGTCAAAAAGCCCGGACTTGTAAGCCCAAAAAGCACCGCCGATGATTAAAAGACATAAAATAAGCACCGGAAACCAAAATCCACGGCGCTCTCTCTGTTTTCTAGATGTTCTCTTTTTTGTTTTTGTGACCATAGACACTCCTTACGAAAATCATAACAGGAAAACGAGCATTTTGCAACCGTCAGAAAAGGGGAATCTCGCCAAAAATGTTTATGCTAAAATAGAGAAAATGGAAGGTGAGGAGCACCCAAAAGATCGCAATCGCCCGCGGCCGAATGCGAATAGTCAGCCAGGTCAGAAAAATCCGGCCTATACTTTTCATCGTCCGCTTAGTGTTGGCTCTCGCGCTTACGAAAGGCAGAACAATCCAAATGCTTTCGTAGACCAAGGCAGCGGTGATCTAGCTGGACGCAATGCTACTCAAGCTACCAGTACTCAAGCGAGCATGGCTGGATATAACGACCGCCGTGCGAAGGCTCAGACTCAAAAAGCTGAAAAACTGGCCACTTTTGAACAGAAAGAATTAGACGACAAGCTCCGAAAAGCCGAGCAAGAACTCGAATACAATACGCAATCGCTTCAGACAAAACTTGCGCGGGATGAATCAGAGCCATCTGGTGAACTTGTTGTCCCGCATGGTCGCATCGCGCCGCTTCCAAAGAGACCGGTACAAAATAACGGCAACAAACTCAGCATGTTTTCTGGCGAAAAGCCAATCTTCGACTATATCCCAGAAGCAGCACCTGCTAAAGAGGCAAAACCTGCCAAGATGCCTGCTCCGTCTAGTCCAAGCGGCTTCAAGATTTCGACTACTCCGCCAGTCTTTACGGATAATATCCAGGTCATAGAGACAACACCTGCTCAAAACGTTGTTGAAACTCAAAAGACAGAAGCCCCTCAAACTCAAAAGTCAGACGTCTACGAAACGCCTCTTGAAAGTGCCGAGCGTAATATTCGCCCGAACTTCTTCCCGAGCCTGTTCGAAAATACGCGAAACTCGCTATCGAAAAATCGTGGTGCGGGCAACTCTTTGCGCGATGCCGAAGCGAACGCCAGCAATCAAAACTCGACTCATGGCTTAGACGCGCAGACTGGCGAAAACGAAATTAATAGCGACTATGTCAATAATGTTGGCCAATCGAATGCGGATGACTCGCAGAAACGCGTTAAATCTGGCTTCCTGAAAAAGAAGGGCCCGCTCGCAACTATTATCATTTCCTTGCTTTTTGGTGGCGGCGGTATGTATATGACGCAGTCGGCGCTTCCGTTTACGGTGCTTGACAAGCTTAATGATAGCTTTGACTCGCAGAACGTTTCGGTTAATCGTCGTTCGAATGTCTTTACGCGCCTCATGGCGAAAAATGCAAAAAATCTCGACGCGGGTAGCGGTGCTGTTAAAAAGAATCTTTTTGGTAAGTCTAAGTTTAAAGTTTCGAAACGTATGCAGAAGCGCATGCGCAAAAACAATCTCAATCTCATTACGGATAAGAACAGCCCGAATGTGGGAAAAATGGAGTTTATAGATGAAAAGGGCAACAAAAAGATTTTTACGCCCGAAGAATTCGAAGGCGCGTACAAGAGTAACCCGGAGGTGCGGAAGGCCTACGATGCGGCGGCTCACCCTTGGAAAACTTCGGTTTCGAACTTCCTGGATAAAGGTTTCAAGAAGATTATGAATAAATTCGGCATCAAAAAGCGGCCACTGGATGGCTATGATCCAAGTAATGATCCGACGGGTGAAAAGGCGCGCAAGCAATTAGCTGAGCAAGTGGAGGACACCTTCGATGAGGGCGCCAATAACAGGAAAGCCTCGGGTGGCGAAAATGATGACGAGGGAATGCTGAAAGACGAAGCGGACAACGACCCGAACAATGCTAATAAGACGGAGGCTGAAAAGGGAGAGTCGAAAGCGGCGACCATTTCTGGCAAGCTGAGCAAATCACTCAAAAAAGCCTTCCAAATTACGCAGGTAGTCTGTATTGTGCCGACGATCGTGACTGGTGCCACCCTGATTGCGCAGGCCTATCAGATATATCAAGTTGTAAAAATCGCTATGCTATTCATGTCTGGCGTTGATCAGGCGCGCGCGGGTGATGCGGCCAGTTCGCCGATTAATGTCCTCGGCCGTTCCCTAGTTGAGCAGAGCTCCGAGCGCCGCTTTACGAGTACTTTCTCGGCGGAAAGTGATTATGAGGAGTCGGAAGAAGACGACGATTATGGCTACTACGAATATACGACCGACGAGGAGTTTGATAGTCACGAAACAACCCCGCACTCGGCTATTCAATCTGAAGGCATGTCAAAGCTCTTTACGGGCGACCCAATTGACGATGCTGACGAATCGATTAGTTCCTTTAATCCGAAGAATACTTTGAAGGGCAAATTCCAGGAAATCGAAGATAATGTCGAGGATAATCTAGGCATCTTGGGAGATGTCTTGGATAACTGGGATACGACTTCGTTCTTGACAGATGTTGCGCTTGAGCCGGGCGCCTTCTATGCTTGCCAGGTAGCGCGCATGTCGCTAGCCTACGTTATGCTGGGCTTTGATGTTGCAGCTTTGATTGCATCCATTGGTGCGGCTGCCAAGGGCTTCTCTGCCGGTGCTACAGCTGGTGCGGGTATTTGTGCGGGTACAGTTATTTTAGCCGAGGCAGCACCAATTTGTGGTGCAGTTGGTGGCATTATTGGTGGAATTGTTGGCTTCTTTACGGGGCAGTCTACAAAGAAGGCGATCAAGGAGGTGATCAAGATGGCGGTAAGCTGGTTAGGTTCGCTGGTGGCGTCGTGGGCCGCTTCGCATATTGCTGGATTCTTAGCTACGATGCTCAAACGTAAGGCGGTCACTGCATTCTTTGGCGAAGACTTTGGTAATGGATTGATGTCTGGTTCGCATGTTATTATGTCGGATAATCACCGGGCTGGAGGAGGTTTGCTGGCGGATAAAGAGGGGCACATGGCGATGCTGATTCAGCAGGACGCCGTTAACGCCGAGGAGGCGAAGAGTGATCGCTTAGCGCGTAGCCCATTTGATATTACGTCGCAGAACACATTTGCTGGGCAACTAGCTGCGACTTTGACGCCGGTGCTGTTGCAGTCAGATTCGTTGCTCGACACAGTAGGGAAATTTGGCGTTACGGTGCGCAATTCTACGAACGCTTTCTTGCCGTCAGTGAGCGCCTATAATGCGGCCAAGCAAGCCGAAGACGCGGCAGCATATACGAAGGAGAACTGTGAAAACCTTTACGCGATCAATGTGGTGGGCGACGAATTCTGTAACCCGTATGTCGTAACGGATTTTGATACGATGTTCACGAGTACGGAAGAAGAGGAAGATATCGAGAATGCTGACAATAGCCCATATAAGGTGATGCAGAAAGTTGGGCAGGAGAATTTCTCGGAGGGTATCGATGATACGGAAAATCCGAAGATCAAAGAAGATTCAGCTCTAGCGGACTATATTCTCTATTGTAGTGAACGTGAATCATCCTTTGGCTATGCGGACGAAAACATTGCCTCGCGGTACGATACGCAAAAGAATGATGTTTGGGGCTTGATCGATATCGTGGATGATTATCGTGATGCGCAAAGCGGCAACGCGATTGTTGACAACTTTGGCTGGATTGACGGCTCGAACTGTGTGATACATGAGGATCTGGATTACGATAATGCCATCGATTACGACAAAGTTAAGTACTTCTCGCGCTATATCGAAGACCAACGTCTTGCAGAAAGTATGGGTGTAATTGAAGAATCGGCCGTCTCGGTCTTCTTGGACGAATACTACGAGAAGAATCCAAAGGATATGTCGACAAAGAGCGTGATTGCACGCATGGCTGGCATGTCGGAGGAGACTTACGATTCAATTATGGCCGGCATTGAAGTGTTAGATTTTATTGCACACTACGACCCAACGGATTACTATCCAACCCCGGCCGTCCATCCTGAAAAGCCGGTCTATACCATAGAAGACCAGCGTTTAATCGAGGAAGGTGACGTGCTTGCGGTGATTTATATCTACGATTCAACCTTCTATTACCAGCGTAATTTTGCTGTGGCGTAACGCTACAAAAACATTAAGCTTGTGCTAAAATAGATACAAATGGCGGGAAGAACGGACGGATCCTCGGCTCTCCAAGACGACGGGCCGAACATTGTAATGACCCCTGGCGGTGCGTCAGAGGATGATATTCCACAGCCACAAAGTTTGGGTTATCGAGAGATCATGCAGAGCATCAATAATAGCATGCGCTCAGATTTTACCAGCCAAGCTTTAAGTTCTGATGCTCAGGCTCAAGCTCGCCGTTCAAGAATTACACAGAGTTTGCGCAACGCAGAAAATGGTGCTGGTGCGACCGGCTCAACTAGTGCGCTTGATGCTAATGAGGGCGAAAGTAACGTCTCGAGCGATGCGGCGCAGACGGCCAATAATTTTGTGAGCAAGGTTGGTCAAAAAGACGGGAATGAAACTGACGGTAAGAGCAGTGACAATAACAACAAAGTAGGTGGTGGTTTCCTCAAGAAAAAAGGCCCGCTGATGTCGATTATCATTTCGCTTCTGTTTGGTGGCGGCGGCATGTATATGACGCAAGCTTCGTTGCCATTCACGATGCTGGATAAGATTAACGATGCTTTCGACTCGATTAATATTAGTACTAATCTACGTTCAAGTAGTACGACGCGCTCAATTGCAAGAAATACGCGTAATGTTTTGGACGATACGTCTATCGCTAAGAAAAACGTCTTTGGCAAGGACAAGTTTGCTCCGTCTGGCAAGATGAAGAAGAAGCTTGCTGCTAATGGTATTACTTTTGGTAAAAGCGGCGATGATGCTGGCAAGATGATTTTTACAAACTCGGAAGGCATTACGAAAAAGATGACCGTAGCCGAGTTTAAGGCCGAATTTGATGCAAATCCGGAATTCCGCAAGGCCTACTCGAATGGTACAAAAAGCTGGAAAACCTCTGTCGAAGAGTTTGGTGACGGTATTTTTGATAAACTTCTGAAACGCTTTAATATTTCGAAAAACCGCTTCGGCGATTATGACGCCAAAAACGACCCTGACGGTAAAAAAGGTATGAAAAAGATGGCATCTGATGTGGAGGTCTCGACGGATGGCGGAGATATTCATACTAAGAAGACTAACGCCTCGAAGACCGAAGCGCAATATGATAGTAGCGGTCAATTGATTAGTGACGAAAAGGTAGATCTTGGCGATGGTGGCGGTTCTGATCCTGGCAAAATCAAGGGTACCGATACTAAATCCATGGCAGATAAGCTAGGCTCGGTTAAAGATGTGGTTGGCTCATTGTCGACCTTGGGTTGTGGCATTACCAAAGTGTTTACGGCGATTCAGTTGATTGTGATGGCGGCGCAGCTTGCGCAGGTTGTCGCTGTGGCTCAGGAACTTTTTGAGGGTATAGATAAGGCGCGCGCCGGCGATGCTGCGTCGTCCCCGATTAATGCCATTGGTCGCTCCCTTGTTGAACAGACGTCGGACGAAAAGGTTTACGTCAAAGAAGATACCGTTACAGTTAATGGTAATGATACGACGATGGAATACGACAAAAAGTTTACTGAGTCCCGTTCGGCGGTTCAATCCGAAGGGCTCTCCAGCTTGTTTACGGGCGATCCAATAGATGCAGAAGATGAAAGTGTTGCTGGCTTCGTGCCGCATACGGCAATGGAAAAGGCGATGTCTTCGGTTGGCTCTAATGTACAGAATAGGCTAGATGCCGATGAAGGAAGCATTAGTCTTATTACAGACAAGCTAGCTGATTTTGGTTACAGCTTTATGAACTTTACTTCTACGGCTATTTTATCTTATCGTGCTTGCCTTGCGGCGGATGCTGCGATGTCAGCAATCGAGCTTGCCGTTGATGCAGTAGCGATTGTTGGTGGTATTGTTTCGATTGCGGGCGCACTCTTTACGGGTGGCGCGTCGCTTGCTGGTCTTGTAGCTGCGGAGGGTCCTAAGCTTGCTTGGGAGGCTTTAAAGCTAGCAATTTCGGCTTGTATTAGTATTGCGGTTTCGGCGATTATTGGCTGGGTTACGCCTGTATTAGCGAACATCTTTACACGAAAACTGGCGACCGAATTTATGGGGGAGGACTTAGGTAATGCCGTGATGTCTGGTGGTAGTGCCTATCTTTCGCGCAATCACCAGGCTGGCGGCGGCCTCGTTGCGAACAAGAATGGTTATATGGCGGCTTTGATTCATCAAGATGCGGTTAATGCCGAAGATGCGAAAAATGACCGGTTGGCGCGTAGCCCGTTTGATTATACTTCGGCGAATACATTTGCTGGGCAACTAGCGATAGCAATGACGCCGGTCATGCTGCAGGCAGATTCGCTAGGAGATGCTGTGGGGAACTTTGGTAAAGTGGTTGGCAATGCCGCGCGGAGCTTTTTGCCGACTGCAGGTGCAATTTCGGTTCAAGACAAAGTTAATCTTGCTATGAAACAGACGGAGGAAAACTGTCCTGAGTTGTATAACATGGGTGTTGTTGCTGATGCCTTCTGTAATCCGTACTACACTACCGACTTTTCTACGATAGAAGTAGACGATAATAAGGAGGTTAACGAATCTGGCTCAGGCTCAATGTATGACGTCATGCAAAAGGTGGCAAACTATAGTTCTGATAACTTCAAAGAGGGTAGTAATATTGAAGATGTTAGCAATCCGTCGATTAGTCTCGATAACGATAGCAGACTGGCAAAGTATATTCTTTACTGTGGTCAGCGTACCTCTCCGCTAGGTTTTCCGGACCAAAATATTGCAAGCGACTTGGACTTTGATCAATTGGGCACGGTTGCAGAGGGCGTCGTTGGTGTCATTCCGATTCTTGGTGATGGTCTATCCATCTTGTCTGATGCCAGTATTGAGGCGAACTACGGCTATGTTTCTGGTGGTAACTGCGTCATGAATGATAATAAAGAAGCAGACAGCGAACGTAGCTTAATTGAAATTAATGGACTTTCGTACGACGAGATCAAGACTTATTCTCGCTATGTCGAGGATCAGCGCTTGGCCGAATCAATGGGTATCATTGACGAATCGGCGGTTTCGATTGCTTTGGATGAATACTACAATGAGCATCCATTGGATAATTCTCGTGAAGGTATCCTAGCGCGCTTTAGCGGCCTTACGAAAGACAACGTAATCGCAATCGAAGATACTGTAGATTTCTACAACTTCTACCTCGCTTACGATCCAACCGATTACTATCCAACTCCAGCAGTTCATGCGGAAGACCCGAGCTATACAATCGAAGACAAAGATTATGTGAATGATGACGGCATGCTGGCGATTTATCGCAGCTGCGAGACCGAACCAGTTCGCCGCCTGAACGTTGCTGCGGCCTAGAACCAAACCGCTTGTGACATTTACCTTTATGCCAAATTATGGTATAATATATGAATTATGAATTTTTGGGGACAATTTAAGCCTGGTTTTACGATTTTAGCGCCGATGGAAGGCGTGACGGATATTGCTTTCCGTCAAGTTGTCGCCAAAGCGGCTAGGCCAGATATCTTTTATACTGAGTTTACTAACGTAAATAGTTATGTCAGCGAGAAGGGTCGCCCGAATGCGCTCGAGCGCCTTCGCTACGAAGAAACCGAGCGTCCGCTTGTGGCTCAGATTTGGGGCACGCAACCAGAAATGTTTCTTGAGACTGCACAGGCTTTAAAACGGCTTGGTTTTGAAGCGGTGGATATTAATATGGGCTGTCCGGATCGCCATGTCGTTGCGACCGGCGGTGGATCCGGCCTAATCCGCACACCGGCCCGTGCCGTGGAAATTATCCGTTCGACTAAAATGGCTGGCCTTGCAACTTCGGTCAAAACTCGCCTTGGCTATACTTATGTCGAAGAGTGGCACGATTGGCTATCAGTGCTTTTGAATGAGCATCCAGATGCTTTGACGGTGCATTTTCGTACCAAGAAGGAGATGTCGAAGGTTGCTTCGCATTATGAATTAGTGCCGGAAGTAATCAAGCTCAGAAACGAACTGTCCCCAGAAACAAAACTTATCATTAACGGCGACTTGGAACGTCCAGCCGATGGCCAGAAGTTTATCGAAATGGGCGCCGATGGTTTGATGATTGGCCGTGGCGTTTTTCATAATCCATTTTGCTTTGAAAAAGAAATCCGTGAACACTCGCGCAATGAACTAATCGAGCTCATGAAGTATCATTTGGACTTGTATGAGAAGTATGAGCTTGCGCCGTATGAGCCGCTGAAACATTTTTATAAGATTTATATCAACAATTTTCCGGGCGCTTCAGAAATCCGCGATAAGTTAATGCAGACCAAGAGCATTGCAGAGGCGCGAGAGGTTTTGGCTTCGCTCTAATATTCCTGGGGGTGTATCTAGGGCAGATGTTGTCTTTCTATGTACTGAGAAAAAGAGTGCATGTTTTTGCCCTCGAGTTGTATTAAACAGGGGAGAATGCGCGGCTAGTAAACACTTTTTGAAAATCGCAAATAATTCGTGCATTGCTACAGGGATAATAAAAAGCGAAATGTAAAAATGTACACTTTCTTTTTCAGTGTCTTGGAAACGGCGCGTGTATGGATAATTGTTAAAATGTCTTGCATTAAAAAATAGACCAAAACAGTTTTCCAAAAATCGCCCCCATTAAAAATTACAACATTCGACAAGCAACAAAAAATCCGCATAATGCTAACATGTTCAAACATCAATTAGTATACGCATTAAGAATCTCCGGTATGAAACAGGCTGAGTTGGCCCGAAGAGTCTACGTTAGTACTTCAGCTATAACGTCATATGTTAGCGGTAAACGCCTTCCAACTCTAAGAATATTTATGAGAATTGTCGAGGCTCTGCAGACTACTCCTAATTTTTCTCCTCGGCTATGATATGAGTCCATATCGAATCCACGTTATCGTTCCAAAAATCGTTGGCATTCTTAAAAATAACTACCGGCAACTAACTATGGCGGAAAAAGAGGAGATCATGGCGGCTCTAATTGGTATAGATCTAAGCCGATCGCCGAACCGTCGCGCCTAACAGAATGATTTAAAGTGATATAATAGCCTAAAATGAGTAAATCTAGTGTTGTGGTCTATACCACTCCGACCTGCGTCTATTGTCATGCTTTGATGTCCTGGCTCGAAGAAAAGGGCATAGATTTTGAGGAACGCGACCTATCCGATGAGAAAATTCGCGAAAAGGCCGCAAAGCAGCTCGGTTATGAACCGTCCTCTGTTCCGCTCACTGTTATTGACGATAAAGAAATACAGGGTTTTAATCGCCCGGCTATCAAACGGGCTCTAAAAAACCTGGAGAAAAAATGACCAAACCAGCTATTGTTCTCGTTCATGGCTTGCGTGGCGACCATCATGGTCTCCAAGAGATCGGCGAAGGTCTTGAGAAAAGAGGCTACAAGGTTCATATTCCTGATTTGCCTGGCTATGGCGACGAGGTTGCGCTCGAGGATCAGAGTCTGCGCGGCTATGCGGAATGGCTCAAATCGTATATCGAATCGCTCAAACTCAAGCAGCCTCCGATTGTTATTGGTCACTCGATGGGCTCAATCGTGACTTCGCATTTTTTGCGCATTCATCCTAATACGGCAGACTCGCGCTCGGTTGTTCTTTCGCCAATTGTCCGCACGCCAAAAGGTCAAAAGCGTAGTAATTTTTCTGTCGCGGCAATTTGTGGTTTTCTACAACTTTTGTCTGGTCATGCGCGTTACAGATTTATGCGCTCTAAATTCGTTTCTCTTATTGTTTCGCGCACTTTGAGTTATGATCATCGCCGTCAAAAATATATCGACCGTATGCACTTCGAGTATTGTGGCCAATTTACTTCTACGATTTCTCTCATGAACGATATCCGTCTCTCGATGCACGAACAAACCGTAGTGCCAACCAAGGGTAAAGCGCTCTATATTATGGGCGACCATGATCGTCTGACAAAAGTTCGAAATGTCGAGGCACGCATTGCAGATCACAAAAATGTCGAACTCTCGGTAATCGAGAAAAAGGGGCACCTCGTTAACTATGAGTGCCCGCAAAAAGTCGCTCGTCTAATTGATGAGTTTATTCAAGCTAATTCTTAAGTTTGGCGTTGTTGCGTTCTACAACATCTTTGTAGATTTCTTCAAAACGCGTCAAAGTATAAGCGATGTCGTGTTTTTGAATATTTTTGAGCGCAGTCTTCGAGCATTTTTGACGCAGCGAATCATTCTTCAGAAGGCGACTAATCGAGCGCGAAACTGCAGTTGGATCATCTGGCTGGCAAAGATAGCCAGTTTTGCCATTCTTGACTAACTCTGGAATTGCGCCAGCCTGAACTGCTACGACAGGCAGACCGCTCGCCATTGCTTCCATTACGACGATGCTCTGCGTCTCGGTTTTGGAGGTAATCGCGAAAACTTTGCCAGTCCTATACAGCATCGGTAGATCATCGCCAACCACGCGGCCGAGGAAATGCGTGTGTTTTTCGATGCCTAATTTTTCGGCTAACTTTTCCAAATCATTCCGCGAGGCGCCATCGCCCACAATCACTAAATGTGCCTCTGGGTTCTTGATTAAAACCAAATTGAAGGCCTTAATTAATACCTCGAGGCTTTTCTCTGGATCGACGCGGCCAACATAGAGCACAATCGGCTTAGTTTTTGGAATATTGTATTTTTCGTAAATTTCTGCCGGTGCTTTGCCAGGCGTAAAACGCGACAGGTCAATACCGTTACTTAGGGCTTCAACTGGCACTTTGAACTTTTTGCGACGTGGCAACAAATCTGAAACGGCCTGTTCGGTTGGCATTGTGCCGTATTCGCTGCGCTTTAAAAAACTCACAAAGTATTTGTTCATTACGACATTGATCGGCTTTTTGGCGAAACGTGGCAGATGTAACTGCTGGGTCAAATTGTCTGGATAGGCGTGGTCGGTCGAAACTAGCGGAATGCCACGCTTCTTGGCGTAACGAAAAATCGATAAGGCGAGTGGGCCAGGGGTCTGATCGTGGATAATGTCTGGCTCGAAACCGTCCAAGAAATGCTTGATCTCGTTACCGCTGTTTAATGACGCGTGCAGGCCATTACGGTAAAGCAGCTGCGGCATTTTGACGCCCAAAAATTGCTTAGCCTCAGGGATATCATTAATCTGATCAGGATAAAAATAGATTTTGTGCGAGCTCAAACGAACCACGCGAAAACCGTATTCTTTGTCTCGTTCAATTTCATAATCGCCAGTTAAACTTGGGGCTAAAACCACGACGTCGTGGCCGCGTTGATGTAGGCCAGCTGCCAAATTACGCGTAAACTGCGCGACGCCATTAATCATCGGATAGTATAAATCCGTCGAGATAGCAATTTTCATCACCTCTTATTTTATCAAGAAAGCCAAAAAGCCCAAAACTTGTTAAAATTACAGCATATGTCGATACCAAAGACGATTCACTATGTTTGGCTAGGCGACCGACCTCTGCCAAAAGAAGATCAGGAATATATCGAGGGATGGCAAAAACTCAACCCGGATTTTAAACTTCGTCGTTGGACGGAGAAAGATATCGACCTCAAAAAATATCCCCTGGTTAAAAAGGCGCTCGATGAGAAGCGCTGGGCTTTTGCAGCGGACATTATTCGCATGTACGCTATCTATGAAGAGGGCGGCATTTATCTTGATACTGATATCGAACTTTTGAAGCCGCTTGACGAACTAACAAAATACTCGGCTTTTGCTTGTTGGGAATCACAATTTTGGTTTACGACGGCGGCCTTTGGCGCAGAAAAACATTCGCCTTGGATTGGCAAAATCTTGAAGCGCTATGAACTGGGCAACCCAAAACAAAAGATCAACACGGACACCTATCTAAAAACCGTCCATAGTCCATCGGTCTATGCTAAAGATATTTTTGGCCTCGAGCTGGATGGTAAAACGCGCGAATACGAAAGCGGTTTATTGACGCTGTCTTCAGATTATTTTTGCCCAAAGCACTACATGACCGGCAAGATGCATAAAACTAAGAACACCATGGCTATTCATCATTATGCCTCGACCTGGCACACGACGAGTGAACGGATTAAAAATGCGCTCGTGCGCATGGTCTATAAAATTCTTGGCGCAAAAAACTTCGCATTTTTTGAAAAGAATTTTAACAAGAGTCTCGAGCGTAAAATTCGCAAAGAACTGCCCTAGCTCTCACGGTAGATATATAATAAAAATATGAAAAAGAGTTATGGTGGGAAGAATACGAAAACAAAAAACAGTGTTCAATTTCCTATATTTGGCGTGATAAGTGTCGTGGCGCTACTTTCGAGGAGCTTGCTGCTAGACAATTTTGAGGCGAACATGTTTGTCTGCGCTGCGATAATAATCTTTTTGGCGCTAAGCCTCATTCCGTCATTGAATGGTAAAAGCAAAGCCGCCTCTTATTCTAGTCTAATAAGTGCGTTATCGTTGGGTTTGTTGCTTATATTTGTAATCGGCTCTAGTGAATCTCTATATGGTGTTATGGGGATTATCGGATGCGTGTTATGTGCGCGACTTGCAAACCATGCTTTAGGGCGAGCTTTTAGCTGGAAGGATTCTTTGCGTTTTGGGCTAATTAGCGGGCTCCTTTCGGCGGTATATTTTATCGGGATGAAGGTGTCGCTGGGTAATTCTGAAGACTGGCTTAACTTTTTATTCGCAATCGTGAGCATTATGGTTGTGTCGTTCCTAGCTACGCTTCCGGGCCTCAATACTAAATCAAAATAATTCAATAAAGCTATCTGTGCTACAATAACAGATATGAAAAAGGCCAAGAATCCGGCAACTATCGTCGTGAATCGACGCGCGCATTACGATTACCAGCTCGGCGAAAAGCTCGAGGTGGGTATGGTTTTGACGGGCGCGCAGGTTCGTCTGATTCGTGACCGTCACGCTCAGCTCAAGGGTACTTATGTGACGATTCGCAATCACGAGCTATGGCTCCTTGGTCTTACTTTGGGTTCCGAAACTACCGAAAATATCAAGCTACTTGCCACGAAAAAACAAATCGCCAGTCTTGAACGCGAAAAACAATCTGGTTCAACGATCGTCCCGGTTGAGCTTCACCCGCTCAAGCGCCATATCAAGCTGATTATCGCGCCGGGCAAGGGTAAAAAAGAATACGACAAGCGTCAGACTATCAAGGGCCGTGATCTGGACCGCGAAGGCAAACGCTATAAATGAATAAAAGCTAAAAGCCATATTTGACACCTTCTGAATAGAGCTACTTTTTTATAAATAAAGGAAGGGTTATTTATGGGTAATGATTTTTGGAAAGATTCGAAAAGGCTTTGATGAGCTAATTAGATAAAAAATACCTCCCAACCTTTCGGTCAGGAGAGCGACTAACTGTCGAATATATCTATATTGTACCAAAAATGATTCCGCAAGGCAAACGCCGAGATAAAGGGGTGTTACCCCTATATAAATTATGTTATAATATATGATTATGAGAACATTAGCGAAAGAATTAAACAGCAAATCCGGAAAAGTTAACTTGGCCGGCTGGGTAAATTCGCGCCGTGACCATGGCGGTCTTATTTTTATTGACCTCCGTGACCATACTGGAATTATTCAGCTTGTCATCGACCCGAATACCGCTAATGCGTTCAAACTTGCAGAAAGTCTTCGTGACGAATTCGTTATTAAGGCTACAGGTACGGTTCGCAAACGCGGTGCCGGCCTCGAAAATCCAAACATTCCAACCGGCGACATCGAAGTTGTTGTCGAAGATATGGAGCTTCTCAACCGCTCTGAACCTCTTCCAGTTTCTACTCATGACGAAGGTGTCGAATCTGGTGAGGATATCCGCCTTAAGTACCGTTACTTGGACCTCCGCCGCCCAAGCATGCAGCATCGTCTACTTAGCCGCTCGGAATACTACCGCTATATGCGCGAATTTATGCACGAGCACGAGTTCATCGAGGTCACTACGCCAATCTTGGCCAACTCTAGCCCAGAAGGCGCGCGCGACTTCTTGATCCCATCTCGCCTTCATCCGGGCCAGTTCTATGCTTTGCCTCAGGCGCCACAGCAGTTCAAGCAGCTTTTGATGGTTGGTGGTATTCCGCGTTACTATCAGATTGCACCATGCTTCCGCGATGAGGATCCACGCGCTGATCGTCTCTATGGTGAGTTCTATCAGCTCGACTGCGAGATGTCTTTTGTTGATGACGGTGAAGTTGTTCGTCAGGAAATGGAACCACTCATTAAGGGTCTCGTTAAGGATTTCGCTGGCAAGAAGTTGCTTAGCGAAGACATTCCGCGCATTCCATACAACGAATCGATGGAAAAATACGGCGTAGATAAGCCTGACCTTCGCTACGGCATGGAACTTATCGACCTTACCGACGATATGAAGAATACGCAGTTTAGTGTCTTTGCTAAAGCTAAGTGCGTTAAGGCCATCTGTGTTAAGGGTGGTGCTGATCTTAGCCGTTCGCAAATCGATGCCTTTACGGATAAGGCTCGCAAACTTGGCGCTGGTGGTCTTGCCTATATTACCTATACTGCCGAAGGTCCAAAGTCGCCAATCGCTAAGTTCTTGAGCGAAGACGAGCTCAAAGCTATTCAGAAAAAGACTGGCGCTAAGACTGGTGACGCTGTCTTCTTTGGTGCGGATAAGCGCGAAAAGGTCAACAAGGTTCTCGGTCAGCTCCGTATTGCCTTTGCTGACCACTTTGGCCTCAAAGATCCAAACATTGTCGCACTCTGCTGGATTGTCGACTTTCCATTCTATGAGTGGGATGACGGCGCTAAGAAGCTCGACTTTGGTCACAACCCATTCTCGATGCCAAAGGGCGGCCTCGAAGCTCTCGAAAAGGCTAAGACCGACGAAGAAAAGCTCGCAATTGTTGCTGATCAGTACGATATGGTCATGAACGGTCTCGAAATCTGTTCTGGTGCCGTTCGTAATCACAACCCAGACATCATGTACAAGGTCTTCGGTATCCTCGGCTACGACAAGAAATATGTCGAAGAGCGCTTTGGTGGCATGCTTAACGCCTTTAAGTTTGGTGCTCCGCCACACGCTGGTTGTGCCTACGGTATCGACCGCATGTTCATGGAATTGATGAACTTTGACAATATTCGCGAAATCGTAGCCTTCCCAAAGAACGGTTCAGGTATAGATCTCATGATGAATTCTCCATCCGTCGTAGACGATTATCAGATCGACGAATTGAACATCAAGGTTGTCGAAGAAGAAAAAATCGACTTGAAATAATAAAAATGCGCCGTGATAAAAGCGGCGCATTTTTGTGCCTAAAATTATGCTAAAATCATCTTATGGTAGCAAAAAGATGGATGGCAGTTTTTCTCGCACTAGGCTGTGCTTTTTTGCCAACTCTTCCGTCTTTTGCTGAAGGGGAAGTTTCAAACGAAACGCTCAGTGATATTTCGCAGAACTGCTCGAGCATTAAGTTACAGCTCGACCGCGTCCAGAAAGAGGATTCGCGCCTCCGCGTGCATCTTGGCGTGCAGTACGAAACCATCTCGTCGAATTTCATGCAGAATTTAAACCTTCGCCTTGTGCGCAATAATCTCGCGAACGCTGATCTTTCGATTCAGCAGACAAGTTTCTTCTCGGAGCGCGAACGTTTTAAAACAGATTTCGTAAATTATTCTCAAGAGATGGACAATCTAGTTAAAATTGATTGCCGCACGAAGCCAGACAAATTCTACTCGCAACTTAAGGTAGTTCGCGCGAAGCGTGCCGAGCTTTATTCTGATACCGAACGCATTCGTGAGTTGGTTAAAAAACACTACAATTCGGTAAATTCCTACAAGGACTATCTGTATAACAAGCCTACGCCTACTCCAGAACCTCAGTCAGAACAAAAGGAGGACCAGTAATGGCAAACGATAACGAACCGTTTTTGAAGCCGGGCGGTCGCAATTTATTGCTGCTTTGTTTAGTAGGTATTGTTATGGCGCTGGCCTCGACTAGTATTAGCCTGATTATCTACCGTAGTACTGGTGATATCTATCTCGATCGTTCGCGCCCTGGCTACATTTCTGAGGACGAAGTGCATGATGCGGCAGACGACGGCAAAGAAAGCTTCTCGAGTGACGGCGAAATTACCAAAGACGTTCTCGACGGCTACGCAAAAGACGTTAATGAAATATACCAGAGGCTCGAGACTGCGAAAGATGCATTCTCGGATAAGGCCCTCTCGGCTGAAATGCTTGGCATAGACGAATAAGCATCCACCGGCTTGGCCGGTGGTTTTTGTTTGGTGTTTGGTTTTAAGCTTGGAATACTTTTCGATACCAATTGTCGGCTGGTCCGGCTGTCATGAGAATCAGGAGCCAGCCCTCAGTGTGTAAGGCCTGTAGTTTTTGTGCTAACTCGTCGTTTGTCTCGGCAGCTTCGGCACAATCGGAGTTGGTGAGATTGGCGAATAATTGTTCTGGGGTTAAAACTTCGAGGTCTGGGTTTTCGCGGGTTAGGTAGGTTGGTAGCCAGAAAATCTTATCGGCAGCTTTAAAAGCCTCACGATACTGATCCTTAATCTCGTGTTGGCGTACGTTCTGGTGTGGCTCATAGATCGCGACGACGCCTTTGTAATTGTCGCGCTCCTTGAGCTCGCGCGCCATCTCGAGTGTGGCCTTAATTTCGGCTGGATGATGGCCGTAATCGCTATAAACACCATCGGCAATGCGTTCAAAACGGCGACCAGTGCCAGGGAAATTGTTTAGCGCTGAAACTAGCTTTTCTTGATCGACGTCTGGTACGGCCCGAGTGATTGTCTGGGCGGCTAGGCTAGCATCTGCGCGGCGCAACTCGCCGACTAGGTTGATGCCAGGGAATAACGTTGTGTTTTTGACAACATATTCGCACTGTGATTCGAACTGTGCAAAGGCTTTCCGGTAATCTTCGACTGTAGGATAAATATCTGGGTGATCGTAATCGACGGTTGTAATTGCGCCAATATATGGGTGGTAGGCTAAGAAGTTGCGATCATACTCGTCGGCTTCATAAATAAAGAATTCGCTGGCTGGATCGAATTTTCCGCCATTGCCCCAAGGTAGGGTTGTGCCAACGAGATAGCTGACTGGGATGCCGAGTTGCTCGAAAGTCCAGACGAGCATTGAAGTTGTAGTGGTTTTGCCGTGCGTGCCGGCCACGGCGATCATTTTTAGGTTTTTCTCGCGTACGAGCTCGGCCAAGAATTCGTCACGCTTGCTGCAATGGATACCGAGTTCTTTGGCGAGGACAAGCTCTTTATGGTCGACAGGAAGAGCAGAGGTATAAACAAACCAATCAATTGCGCCTTCATTATGGCATTTTTGTAAAAAGCTACCATCTTGTTCGCCATAAAAAACTGCTACGCCGCGCTTGTCTAGCTCGGTTGCGATTGCGCCGTGGGATAAATCGGAGCCGCAAATTTCGTAGCCCGCATCCTGGGCAAGTTCGGCGAGAGGCCCAATACCGGTGCCGCTAATGCCAGAAAAATATACCTTCATGCTTAAAATTATATCACCGCAAGCATAATTTTGGGCCTCGTAATCGCGCATGATTCTTATGCTATAATGGAAGAAAGTTATGGGTGGTGGTAAAAAGAAAGCAAAGCTCAAGGGCGTGCTTGCGAAAATCTTCCGCATCAGCAACTGGAAGCTACTTCTTATTGTGCTTCTGCTTTGTTTTTGGGTGGCCACACTTTTACGTATCGACCATATCAAAATGACTCAACTTCGCTCGGCGGTTTTGGCGGCTGACGAAGCTGAGGATGATAAAGCTATTGCGAGCTCCCTGACTGAGCTGCGCCGCTTTACGTCTAAGCATATCGTCTTTAATGTGGTTGAAGAAAACGGCGTCAGGCGTGTTGTGTTTGGCACGGGTCCGTTCTATCTGGAGCACCAATATATGCGTGCGGCAAATGCGGCAATTGCGGCAGCGAAGGCACAGATTGATCAGGGGTCGACTGAGAATCCAAACGGCAACATCTTCGCGAAAGTGGCAGAATATTGTGATGCTTGGGGTCTACAAAACGGCTTCGATTTTCCGTCTCAGCCATACCTGGACTGTTGGGTAAATAAACTGGCAGAATATCCGGCCAGCGAGACGATGGGTACAACCGAAGCAGTCAAAGTTCCTTCGACTTCGCTCTTCCGTTATGACTACGCTTCGCCATTGTGGTATCCTTGCCCGTCAGGAATTCTAATCTTAATAATCCTTATTCTTTCTCTGGTGATTGTTGTGCGATTCTTTATCTGGCTCTTCATTCGCATCGCGATTATGTTTACGAAATAAATAAAAAATAAACAAAAGCTATTTCACCCCTTGACAACCCCTTAACGGGGTCATAAGATAAAAATACAAACTAATGGAGGAAAGCTAAGAATGGCTTACAAACATACTAATTCAAAGGGCGTAACCTACTACCTACATAAGTCCGAAGTTACTTTGCGCGGTGGCAAGCCTCAGACAATTTACTTCTTCACCAAGACCGAGAAGAACGAAAAAGGCACTCCATGTGATCTTCCAGCAGATCGCGAAGTCAACGAAAACCCACGCAATGGTTTCTTGACTGTTTCTCGCAAGAAATAATCTAAGGGCGTTTTATACTATCCCCAGCTCGGCTGGGGATTTTTGATGTTAAAATACAAGTAATGTCTAATCCAACCAAACGTCAGCAATTGTTGCTAGATTTCATTGAGCAATTCTCGGACGAGAACAACTTTTCGCCGTCTTATCGAGAAATTGCGACGGCGCTTGGCCTAAATTCTGTAGCTTCAGTTGCGCAACATATCGATAATTGTGTGGCGGCTGGTTTCCTAATCAAAGTCCCGCATGCCGCTCGTTCGCTACGCGTGGTGCGCAGTAGTGCCTACCAGGAAACACAGAGACTTTTCAAAAGTCACATTAAGGCCTTAGAGGATCGCCTTGAGCTCGCGAAAGCCGGCGAAGACGACGGCGAGACCGATATGATTGCCATCAAAGACGATCTTGTAACTCTAAGGGCAGCGGCAAAAATCCTGAAGCTTGAAATCTAGCTATCGCCACCCCTGTTGATTGCTTACGTTAATTATTGTATAATTATTTTTAATGAGAAAAGAGCCGGGCTTTATTTATCGCCTGTTTTTGCTGATTGGGGACGCGACAGCCATCGTCACTTCGTTTGGCTTTGCGTATTATTTTCGTGTCAATTTCGACCCTCGTCCTTATGTTTTTAATGCCAACAGCTGGGATTTCTTCGTTTCGATTATTGTTTTGATGCCGATTTGGCTCGTCATCTTAATTAGTCTTGGTCTCTATAAGCGCGCCGTTGTTGAGAGCCGCCTGGTGACGATTTGGCGTCTATTTGTGGCTTCACTTATCAATACGATGGCGCTCATTAGTTATGACTTCTTTGCAACTGCGATTACTGGTCGCGAAAGTCTTTTCCCGGTAAAGATTATTGCGCTTTATGCTATTCCGTTTTGTTTTATTGCGCTCCTATTGACGCGCATGATTATCAATACTGTCTTTAACTTGATTCGTAAGAGTAAGCACGGTCTGATTCGTGTTGTGGTTTCGGGTGATAATGATAACGTTCGCCAGCTTATTCTAGGTATCTCGCCGGAGACTGGTTTTAAGGTATGCGGCGTTGTGGCTGAGGATAAGCTCGTCCCGTCTGATTGGAATGGTAAACGCTACGGTTCGCTCGAAGAAGCTACAAAACGTCTTCACCCTGATGCGATAATCTATGCTGCAGAAGAAGGCCTCGAGGAGGCAAACTCGCTCGCCGTAAATCATCATGCACTCTTCTACTATTCGCCGCCAGAAAGCTCGATTATTACACTTTCGGGCAACGCGGAATTCATTGCAGGTGTGCCGGTTTTTCAGGTACGCGCTACGCCACTTACGGGTGCTGCTCGCTTCTATAAGCGCGCTGTTGATATTATTGCAAGCTTTATTTTGATTGTGTTGGCTTCGCCGCTTATGCTGATTCTCTTTATCTTACAGAAGCTTATCGAGCCAAAATCCCCAGCTATTTATAAAGACATTCGCCTCACGCGTTACAATCAGGAATTCCCGCTATTGAAATTCCGCACCATTCGTCAGGCTTATAGTGGCCTCACGCCAGAGCAGGCTTTCGAAAAGATGGGTCGCCCAGAATTGATCGAAAAATACCGCAAGTCTGGCGACCAGCTTGATAATGATCCGCGTTATACAAAGTTTGGTAAATTCTTGCGCGCCACGTCGCTCGATGAACTTCCTCAGCTCTTCAATGTCTTGGTCGGTGATATTTCCTTGATTGGTCCTCGCGCTTTGCAACCGGGCGAACTCGAAAACTACGGTGATCGTGGCCTACTTCTTTCGATTAAATCTGGCGTAACAGGGCTTGCGCAGGTGAGCGGTCGCCGCGACATCTCCTTCAATGAGCGCCGTGCTTTGGATATTTACTATGTTCAGAACTGGACGCCATTGCTCGATTTGTCGATCTTTATCCGCACTATTATCGTGATTCTTAAACGTAGCGGAGCAAAATAATGAAAATCTCGTATGTTGTTCCAGTTTACAATGAAGAAAAAGGTTTCCGGGAATTCTTTGATAAGCTTTTGATGCCGGAAATCAAAAAGACGAAAAAAGAGTACGAAATCATTCTCGTAAACGATGGTAGTAAAGACAAGAGCTTGGAAATTATTCAAAGCCTTGCCGAGGCGGATAAGAACGTTAAGGTGGTTAGCCTCTCGCGCAATTTCGGCAAAGAAGTATCCTTGACGGCCGGTATTCGCGAAGCGACTGGTGACGCTGTAATTACGATGGATGCTGATGGTCAACAGCCGCCAGCTCTGATTCATGAATTCATTGAAAAATGGCAAAAAGAAGATGCCGATATCGTTGTCGGTGTACGCGGTAAATATGAAAAGCATGGCCTCATTGCAAAGCTTGGTTCAAAGCTTTTCTATAAGATGCTTGGTATGATGGGCGTCAAAGATACTGTCCCGGGCAGTACGGATTTTCGCTTGCTCGACCGCGCATTTGTAGACGAATACAACAAACTAACCGAGCACGATCGTATCGCGCGCGGCTTGATGGACTGGATGGGCTTTAAGAAGGTTTATATCGACTATATCTATGGTAATCGCCTCGCCGGCAAGCCAAGCTATAACTTCAAGAAATTGTTCCGTCTTGCGGTAGATAGTTTTGTCTCGCTTAGCACGACACCACTCGTGGTCTTTATGTGGCTAGGCTTAATTATTACAATCGTAAGCGGTGCAGTTGGTCTCTTTGATATTATCGAGGAAGAAATATTGGGTGATCCGTTGGCTCTAGGTTGGACTAGTACAATTCGCATTTGTATTTTTATCACCTTCCTCGTGGGGCTTGTTTTGGTCTCGCAGGGCATCACCTCGCTTTATATCTCTCATATTTATTCCGAGGCGCAGAACCGTCCACTTTATATCATCGACAAAAAACGCTCACGTAACCTCAAAAAGAAAGACTAATAGATGAAAACAGACAAACGTCACCGCATTATTGTGCGTGCGGGTATTATTGGTATCATTTTTAACCTCGTTTTGGCCATTCTGAAAGTGGTTGCGGGCTTTTTGGCGGGTTCGATTGCGATTATTGCCGATGCGGCTAATAGCTTAAGTGATTGTTTGTCCTCGATTGTAACAATCGTAACTTCGTATTTCGCGCGCCGTGCACCAGATAAACAGCATCCACTTGGTCATGGTCGTAGCGAATATATGGGTACCTTGGTTGTGGGCGGTATTATTGGCTATATCGGTATTACGGCCGGTATCGAAGCAGCCAAAAAGATTATTGCGCCGACCGATCCAGAATATAGCACGGTGACCTTAATTGTAGTAATCTGTGCGATTTTGACGAAGGTTTTTCTCTCGCTCTATATGCTTGCGGCGGGCAAAAAGGCCAAGTCTGACACGTTGATTGCCTCCGGCAAAGATGCTTTTTCGGATGTTTTGATTTCTAGCTCCACGCTTCTGGCGATAGCGGCTTATTATTTCCTGGGTCTAAATATTGAGCCTTACCTTGCGCTTTTAATTAGTCTTCTGATTATTCGTACTGGCTATGGTATCTTACGCGAGACTACGAGCCAACTCCTTGGCGAGCGTGCTGACCGTGGCATCGCTAGGCGCATCCGCAATACAATCAACGCGATTGAGAATGTTGAGGGTGCCTATGATCTCGTCTTGCACGATTATGGCCCAACCACGATCATTGCCTCTGTGAATATTGAAGTGCCTTGCACGATGACGGCACCAGAACTCGATGACTTATCGCGCGAGATTCGTCGCAAAGTCTACAAAAAGCATCATGTCGTAATGAGTTCCGTTGGTATTTACTCAATTAATACTAAGGATGCTGAAACGCGCGATTTGTATCATCAAATGCAGGCCCTGCTCGAAGAGTATCCAGATGTGATCGAGTTGCATGGCTTCCATCTGGACAAAACCGACAAAACTATCAGTTGTGATATTATTATTGATTTCTCGGCCGAGAATCGCCAGGAGCTTTTCGCGGAAATCAAAAAGGCAGCAGTAGAGAAATTTGCGGGCTATCAGCTCGAAATGGTGCTCGACGCCGATCTTGTAGATTAGCTTTTGAGAATAGTTCGCCAGCCTAGCGTGGCGCATTTGACGCGGGCTGGCATTTTGCTGACGTTTTCGAGCGCGCAGGTTTCGCCGGAAAGAGTAGAGAAGTCTCCGCTATGGACGGCAGATAAAAAGTCCTCGCAGTTTTTCTTAGCTTCGTCGATGGATTTACCTAGAATCTCGCCCAGGAGAATATCGGTTGAGGCTTTCGAGACGGCGCAGCCGACGCCTTTGAAGCTGGCATCGATAATCTTATCGTTCTTGAGTTTGAGTTGAATCTCGAACTTATCGCCGCAACTGGCATTCACGGCGCTAAGAGTTAAATCTGGCTTGTTGAGCTCACCAAAAAATTGTGGATGTGCATTGTGGTCCAGGATTACTTCGTCATAAAAATTATTCATAACCCATCCTTTGGCGTACGCTTGTTAATTTTTCGGCGAGATACTCGATATCCTCCTTGGTATTATAGGCTCCGAGGCTTACGCGCGCGACCGGGCCGATTTCTTCGAGTAAAGGTTGGGCACAGTGGTATCCTGCGCGAATGCAGATGCCGTCGCTGGCAAGAATCTGTGCGATGTCGTGCGGATGAATGTCATCGAGCTGAAAACTAATGATTGGTCCTTCCGGCTCGCCGATTATCTTGAGATGGGGAATTGTGGAGAGCTTAGCTTTGAGTGTCTTGGAGAGTGGTCCAAGATTAATGTCTTGCATGAAATCGATTGCCGCACCAAGCGAAACAATCCCGCCCAGATTAATCGTGCCCGCCTCGAAGCGATAAGGTAGCTCAGCGAGTAGAATATTATGAATATCTGGCACATCTTCGACCATTTCGCCGCCATAGAAGCTAGGCTGCATTATCTCTAATAACTCCTGGCGTCCATAAAGCACGCCAATTCCCATCTCGGCGTACATCTTGTGACCAGAGAAGGCAGCGAAATCTATTCCACTCTTAGCTAGTTCGAGCTTCTGGTGTGCGACCGCCTGCGCGCAGTCTGCGACCACTAAAAGCCCATGTTCTTTGGCAATTTTTACAAGCTTCTCAAAATGCTTCGTGCGCCCAATCACGTTGGATTCTGGGGTTAAAACCAACACTCTGCTCTTTGGTGAGATAAGCTTCTCTAGAACCTCTGGCCGAATCTCGCCGGTTTCGAGTGAGCAGGGCAGGATTTTGATTTTAGCTCCAGTTTCTCGCCAAGGAAGCAGGCTGCTGTGGTGTTCGAGCTGCGAAATGATTACCCCGTCGCCAGGTTTCAAAAAGCTCTTTGTGATGCTTTGAGCTAAGATGTTGAGCCCTTCGGTCGCGCCATGAGTAAATATGCACTCGGTGATATATTTTGCACCAATAAACTGACGCACTTTCTCGCGGACGTCCTCGCAGATTTTGTTGGCCTTGATAGCGAGCGGGTAAAAACCGCGGCGCGTATTGGCGTTGTCTTGACTGTAATAATCTGAAACGGCCTTAATTACCGAGGTTGGCTTGAGGGTTGTAGCGGCGCTATCAAAATAATAGAAATTGCCTTTTTCTCTCTGGAAATCTAGTTCAGGGAAGGATTCTTTCATTGGAGCGCCTCTTCTATCTCTTGTATTATAGTCTCATTTTTGCAAAGTTTTGCCACACGCAGGATTTGTTCGCGACTGATAATCTTCTTGGCGTTTTCGAGATTTACGCCGCGTGCGCGCAGATAATTAACAGCTTCGGGATCGAGGTGCCCGCTGCTAAAACTATGCTCCCCACGCATATTTTCTTCGGCACAGAGAATAATCGGCTCAGCGACGTTTTGCGTCTCGTTACTAAATAGGGTAACTCTTTCGGTTTCGCTCCCCTCGGCATTGATCGCTCCGGATCTAAAATCGATAGTCTCGGAACTGGTTTTCTTGGCCTGGCCGTCGAGTGTTCCAACCAGATTAAAACGGCTCTTGGAATTCTCACCAAACTGAATAGTCTTATAATTAAAGCTCAATTCTTGCTTGTCGCGGAGTGCAAAAGCTCCGTCGAAAATTAGTTCAGAATCTATATCCTGTTCGAAGTGAAGCCTGAAGTCTCCGCTATTCAGAATTATGCACTGGAGGGATAATTTTGCGCCTTTTTCTAGCCTGAACTGCAAATCTGTACTGCAAAAAGCGGTAGAATATATCACCAAATGCATCTTTTGCTCGGGTTTTATTACGAATATATTCTTCGATTCCTGCTCTGGACGGATAATTTTCATAGATTTTTCTCCATCGAAAGCTTGAGATAATTATTCATTTCAACTGCGTATTCAACCGGCAGCTCCTTAGAAATTTCGGCCGCAAAACCCTGCACGATCAGGCTCTTAGCTTCGTCTTCGGTAAGCCCGCGTGTGCGCAGATAATTAATCTGTTCCTCGGAAATCTTACCCACGCTTGCTTCGTGGGCTACATCAGCATCCTTGGTGCGCACGTCAAAGACGGGAATCGTATCGGTTCTGGATTCGCTGTCGCAGATCAAAGATTTGCAATCCATAAAAACCCGGCTTTTCTCGGCATTCTTTAAAACTTTTACAAGACTCCGAAAAGTATTCTTGCCGCCAGATTTAGCGATAGATTTTGAATTCAAAAGAGCATAGCAATCTGGGGCTGCAATTACGACCTTGGCGCCCGTATCTAAATCTTGGCCCTTATCGGCGAGACTTACTCCGGTGTACTCCATGCCAGCACCGCGCCCATTAAGGATCCCCATCGGATAAAGCATCGAAACGTGCGAGCCAAACGAGCCAGAAACCCACTCGATTTTGCCGCCTTCTGCAACTATGGCGCGCTTAGTGTTGAGGTTGTACATGTTTTTCGACCAGCTCTCGACCGTCGAATACTTGATATGCGCCTTCTTGCCAACAAAAATCTCAACGCAGCCTGCATGCAGATTTGCGACATTGTACTTTGGTGCCGAGCAACCCTCAATAAAATGCAGGTCCGCACCCTCTTCTAGAATGATTAGAGTGTGCTCAAACTGGCCGGCTCCAGGCGCATTAAAACGGTAATAGGATTGTAACGGCAGCTCTACTGAAACACCTTGCGGAACATAGACGAAAGAACCGCCTGACCAGAGTGCGCCGTGCAGGGCAGCAAACTTATGATCGCTGGGCGGGACGAGCTGCATAAAATGCTCTCGAAAAATATTTTTATACTCCGGGTGATTCAAAGCCTCTTCGATGCCTAGATAAACTACGCCGGTCTTCGAAACCTCGTTCTTGATATTGTGGTAAACCAGCTCTGAATCGTACTGCGCGCCTACGCCAGCTAAACCTTCGCGCTCAGCCTCTGGGATTCCGAGGTCTTCAAAACTTTGGCGAATCTCGGCCGGCACCTCGTTCCAGCTCGAAACCATCTTGCTATCCGGCTTAACGTAGTTGGAGATATGCTCAATGTCTAGCCCAGACAAATCTGGTCCCCAGCTCGGAATATCCATCTGGTGATATATTTCCAGGGATTTTAGACGAAAATCCAGCATCCATTTCGGCTCGTTCTTGCGGCGCGAAATGTCCCGAATTAAATCCTCGCTCAAGCCATCGGCGGCACGGTAACCCATTTAGGCCTCCGCCGGCACAATTAAACCGTCTTCGAGAAGAAGCTTTTGGTTTGGCGTGAGGTGTTTGAGGATGCGCAAATTGTGGCTAACGATCAAGAAAGTCGCGCCGGTCTTTTGCTGATAATCTGCCAAGGTCTTCGAAATGAGCTCATTAGCTTTCGCGTCGAGACCCGAATCAATCTCGTCTAACAAGATCAGCTTTGGTTCGAGCATGAGCAGCTGCAAAACTTCGAGCTTCTTTTTCTCGCCGCCCGAAAAACTCGTGTTGATATCGCGCTGAGCTGTGAACGGATCAAGGTTGAGCTGCTCGATATATTCAGCGAGCTTAATCTTAAAATTCATGTAGCTCGTCTTTTTGCCGAGTGCCTCGGTACTACTGCGGATCATTTCTGAAACCGAGAGGCCAGGGATGGAGACTGGCTCTTGAAAACTTAAGAAAATGCCAAGCTTGGCGCGCTCTTCCGGAGTTGTCTTAGAAATATCTTTGCCAGCGAAAAGAATCTTGCCGCTAGCCTTCAGTGGGGAAATACCCATGATGAGTTTTAAGAGGGTGGATTTACCAGCGCCGTTAGCGCCAGTTAAGAGAGTAGTGGAGCCTTGCGAAAGAGAGAAATTGACCCCATGCAAAAGCTCGGTCTCGTTTGTTGAAACCTTTAAGTTTTTTACCTCAAAAAACTCCTTTGCCATGCCTTTATTATAGTTCGAAGCGATGCGTGCGCCCAAGCATGAGCATGATGCTTAGGTGCTTTGAATTTTCGGAATCGGCGGTCTAAAATAATAGGCATGGGTAAAAAAGAAAGCCAAGCAGAAATCCAGGCCGATCGCACCTCGCAGTGGGATCGCCATGATTCGACCGAGCTCATTGAGGAGCGTTCGGATAATTGGCTGAATGACGACCGTTTCTTTAATCATGACGACGAAGACGACCTTTTGCTTGGTCGTGGTGACGATTACTGCGAGCGCAATTCTGACGATTTTCGTGAAGACGAAGATTTTGAAGATTATCTTGACTTAGCCGACACGGAAAACTAAAACCTTATCCTTGCGACCGCGCAAGACGATATGGTACAAAAAGAGTATTCATGAAACTCTCGGAGCGAGCCAAACAGACTTACGTTGAGCGTTTCTCTGAACTATCGGAGGTAAAGCGCTTTCATTTTGCTACGCGCCTGAAAAACTTCCAGAAAATCTCCGATTTTGACGATTATCTTCAGAATAATATTCCCGCTGTTAACCTTGAGGAGATTCTTGAAAACAACGACTATACCCAGGTTAACTTCTACGAGGATCGCAAAGATTATTTTGAAAAATATGATCGACTCTTTTCACTCGAGGCGGCTCTATTCAGGGTGAATCATCTCAAGAACGAATACGGCATCGATATTCGCGAAGAGCTTACACAGCTTTATTCTGAGACGGATATCTATGCGCTTTGCGATGACCTCTTGACGGACAAACCGGCACTCAAAGAGCTCTCGACCTACGCTATAAATGTCTTGTGTTTGAGCGAGTGGCTCTATCCGCGCAAGAACAACATCGTGCGCCAACTTTGTGACTTTGCGCTAGATGGTGGTCTAGAAAAGAGTCACTCGATGGTCTACTTTGTGACGCATGTTATTCTTTGTAGTACAAATTTCTATACCCAATCTGTGCCAAAGCAGTACGAGATGCAATTCCGCACCATGCTTGAACTCTGCGAGGATTATATCTTGCGCAACTTTGCCGAGGTGAGTCTAGATATCAAGCTCGAATACTTGGTATGCGTAAAGCTAGCAGATGCAAACACTTCGCTCGAGGATGCAATCAGGGAAGAATGCGAGGGGAATATGTCGCCAGAAGGTTTTCTGCAAGACGACCGTCGCCCGGCTCGCCTCAATGACCTTGAGGGTTCCGAGCACCGCAATGTGCTTTTCGTGATGAGTGGATTATGATAATGCTATTGACAATTCAAAAAATTTATGCTAATTTAAAAGTATGATTAAACACAGTATCAAGTTTACTACCCCTGTCGTAGAAGCCGTTCGTAATTACGGTCAGCTTTTTATGCTCTGGGCTAATAAACTTGAAACTGTCTAAATTCTTGCAAATCTAGATAAGTTTCAAAAGTACTTATCTAGAAAGAAAAACAAAAGAATACAAAGCAAAGATTGGCGCTTTTGAGACTTATCTAGCCGTACAACAATTGGACGGCTAGGACCTTTTATTTATATTTATTTTTCGGACTTAGATAAAGGAGGAATCACTATGTCCAAAAGAACAACAAGCAGGCTGACGCCCAAGACCAACCGCATGCTCGTGATGATCGAGTCTATCCTGACTGCCGGCATCATCAGCGTTCCGTTCATGACTGTTCTCTACGAGAGTGAGATCGGTCTCACGCATGAGCAGATTGCGCTCACTCAGGCCGTCTTCACGGTCGTCGCAATGCTCCTCAATGTTCCTCTCGGCTGGGTAGCCGACCGCTTCAGTCGCAAGACCGCCAATATTGTCGGAGATCTGCTTTGTCTGATTGGTCTTCTGCTCTACGCGAGAGCTCAGTCGATGCTCGACTGTATTGCCTGCGAAACGATTTTCGGCGTAGGTATTGCTTTCTCGCAGGGCGTAGATTCAAGTCTTCTGCAGCACTTCGCCGACAAGCAGGATCCCTCGCACAACCACAAGCTGTTCAAGGATAGCTTTGGTCTGATGTCTTCGCTCTGTCAGCTGATTTGCTTCGTGTACTACATCATTGGTTTCGTGATTGGTGACATGAATGTCAGAGATATTATTACGATCTCGAGCATCCCCTTCGTCTTTGCGGTAATCGCCGGTTTCTTTATCCATGATGACAGCGAGAAACTCGAAAAGACGGACGAGTCGCCGTTCAAGAGCATGAAGAAGATTGCGAAGTCTAGCCTCAAGAACCCGGAAATCAATATCCGCATCGCCGCATATATTGTGGCGCGCGAGATTACGCACGGCATCATCTGGTGCTTCACGCCTCTGATGAAGTCTGTGGGTATTGATGGTAAGTGGATCGTGCTGGGCTGGGCGGCAAACTCTCTGATGGCTTATCTTGGCACGAAGCTGGCAAGAAAGTTCAATGCGAAGCTGCCGGAGTGGGTATGCTTCATTCTGCCGGTAACAATCGTAGTTCTTGCAGCCTTCGCAATGAGCTGCAAACTGACTGCGGCCACCCTTGGACTCTACGTGTTCTTCGGAGCGGCGCAGGGTTGGACTAGCGTCACAATGATGCCAAACCTCAAGACGCATGTTCATAAGCAGCAGCAAGTCACGGTCGAGTCCTTCGCCAAGATGTGTTCGCAGGGCTACTATGTCGTTGCCGTGTGGGCTATTGGCTGGGCGGCAGACATTGAGCTGAGATATGCGGCCCTGGCCACAATCCTGCTCTTCGCCCCGTTCGCGATCCCGATTGTTTTTCGCCTGAAGCATCAGGAAGAATCCGAAAAAACCGTCGTGCCTTCTGGCGTTTCTGTTAAGTAAGGTACAAAAAACACCCCGCCACCTCGGCGGGGTTGTTTCGTTTATTTATGAATGCCGTAATAGTTTAGCAAAACGCGCAGGTATAACTTGAACGGCTTCTCGCGAAAGAAGCGACTCTTGCGCCATTTTGGGAAATACTTTTTGAGCATGGCACGGGACCTTGCAAAGCCTGGCTTACCTTCTGGGAAGGCGCCAAAATCTTTGGCCGAATCAAGCAACAAATTCCAGATGAAGAACCACTCGACATCTTCGTGATATTCATCGAGCGCGTTGGCTTCTTCGAAATGTTCGTGAAGGCTTTCAAGTGCAGGGAAGATATCAAAGGCGTGCGGGTTCCACTTCTTCTGGTGCAAAACCGAACCATCGTTCTGATAATAATGGTATAGCGGCTCGTCGACGGCGGCAAAATTGTCGGTATGTAAAATCAGGGTCGACATCAGTTCCATATCTTCATGAATCATGCCCTCCTTGAATTTGAAATGCTCGTTCCACCAAGTGCGGCGTGAGAAAACTTGGACTGGTCCTAAGCCATAGCGCACGAAACGATGCTTGGCGTCGGCATCTTTTGAATTGATGGCGTAACGGTAATCTTTGTGGCCATCTGGAAAAATGAGCTGCATACCGAGCATGACGAAATCTGCCTTATTTTTCTCGGCGCATTTGAGCAGTTTTGCGATGGCGCTTTTGTCGATTGTGTCATCGGAATCGATAAACCAGAGGTATTCGCCTTTGGCTTGTTTGGCGCCATAGTTGCGCACCGCGCCGGCCCCAGGTGTTTTACAGGAGAGCACTTTGACGATCGGATGTTTCTTGGCATATTGTTTGAGGATTTTGACGGAATCATCAGCAGAATTATTATCGATGGCTAGAATCTCGCCGTCATTTTTGCCAAGAGAAGCGAGAATAGAATCCAGACAACGCTCGACGTATTTGCCGGTATTGTAAACTGGAACGACAATAGATATCTTCATATCTTTAATTTTACAAGATATTAGGGAGACTGGCCGAGTTGTTATTCTGGTGAAATATGTTATTCTATCATTAGCGAAGCTTCGGCTTGGCTCTTTTATTATTTAGAGGAGGTGTTCCTATGCGGTGGATGCCCGAGAAGGAGCGCGAAATGTTCGACAAGCTTGTAGCGATGGCGATCCGTCTCGGACGCGACCCTACGTTTAAGGAGGTCGAGCAGGACCCCGCGCTACCTCATCCAAACGACTACGCTTATTTCTTTGGTTCCTTTACGGAAGCATTGAATGAAGCTCACCGCCAAGCTTTTGTCTACAAGAAGCGTGAATCCCCATTGCCAGATGGCAAAATCTTTTCTAAGGAGGAAATTGAGGCTATGAGTAGAAAAGCAATTACGGACGAAGAATATGTGGTTGGCATAATTCGTCTCAAGAAGGAGCTTGGGCATTTTCCGAGCATCCTGGAGATGAATGCGGACAAGCGCAGCCCGAGCGTGACGAGCTACGAAAGACGCTTCGGTACAAACTGGAATGGCGTTAAAAGTGCAATTCTTCGTAAAGCAGGTGATCTGGGAATTACTGAAGAAAATGTGGATACTTTTGTGATCCCCGAAAAGAAGGCTGCACCAGTGAAGTCAGAGCCTACAGAAAGATCAGTAGCGGTACCGAAGCCTATGACGGAGTCAAAACCCGTGGAGGAGCCGAAAGTTGTGACTGAGGCTGAGGTTGTAACTAAAACCGAAGTAAAGCCCGAAACGGCCGCGCTAGCACAGAGCGAAGTGGTGCGTCCGGCAATTCTGGCGGGCCTTGCATCGGAGCCGGCGCTACTGAGCGAAGCCGAGCCGGAAGGCAACCGGCTAATTTCGCTGCTGCCTCAGACACGTATTCTGGAGCCAAAGGTAGAAGGTTATGCGACTCTTTACGAAATGAAGGGTCTGATCCCGCTACAAAAGACGGTTGTCGGTGTGCCGGTTGTTAGAAACTGCCGTAGTATTCAGCTGTTTCTGAATGGCCAAACGGGTCCACTGCCAGAGCCTTGCGAGAATGTTTTCTATATCGTAGAACGCAAGATTGCTTCGATCGCGAAGCTCTCTGGTCGCGAGACTTACGACTTGCTTATACCTGAAAAATTCGAAAAGAATAAAGACGGAATAGTGATTACGGAATTCTCGATTCTCTAAGAAAAACCCCTGCGGTTCGCTGCAGGGGTATTTTAGGAGGCAATAAATAATAGGCCTTGCGGCCACTTTTTACGTAAATTTGGCTCCTCGGGCCAGACAGCACCCTCTCTTTGAGAGGGCTTTTGCGCGGGCGTCGCCTCGGAAATAAAAATGCAAGCATTTTTGCTTCGCTCGGCTCCTGGCGCAAGCGAACTGCGTTCTCGTCTGTCCCTAAGAAGCTATTTTTGGAGAAAAAATATAGACCTTGCGGTCTATCTGTTTTCTCCAAAATGGCTCCTCGGGCCAGACTCGAACTGGCAACCTCGAAGTTAACAGCTTCTTGCTCCACCATTGAGCTACCGAGGAATATGAAGCTATTTTATAAAACCTAATCTAATCTGTCAATAGTCTAGCACGAATCCGAGGATACTCTATTTGACAAAACATCGAGTTATGGTGTAAAATATGAGAATGCTCATCAATCCGAGCTAGTTCGTTATATTTCAATCCGCCTTCTACCCATGAAAGGAAGTGGTTTATGTGAAGGCAACAATTACATCGTACAGATACTATCCCTCTGGCGAGGCGCGTATCTCAACCGGCCACAAAGGCCACAGCCGCCCTCAGAACGCCTTTAAGGGCGGCAACGGCACGTTTCTTGTGGCTGATCCCCCGAAGGTAATGGTCTATTTCGAGACAGAGACCGGCGTGCGCGACTCCGTGGACATGTATGGCACGATCAAATACAACTCAAGTCGCCGTATTACTGCCAAATATGTCGACACGCTGATGACCGGAGTGATCGGCCAGACAGTCGACACTGATCATATCTACGATGACATCCTTCAGCTCATGGCACACCATATTGAGTGACGGAAAAACTCCTGCGCCCCGTTTCGGGGCGCTTTTTCTTATCTAAAACATGCTACAATAAACCCTATAAACAGGGAGATAATTTATGTGTGGAATCGTGGGCTATGTCGGTAATCGTCCGGCGCAAGATGTTCTAATTAGCGGCCTTAAGCGCTTGGAGTACCGCGGTTATGATTCGGCTGGTATTGCCACTTTGGACGATAATGCTGAACCGCATTTGGCACGTTCGGTCGGTAAGATTGTTGAACTCGAAAAGGTTCTTTCGGTTAAACCGCACGATGGCAAGCTTGGTATTGGCCATACGCGCTGGGCAACGCATGGCGGTGTTACGGTTAAGAATGCTCACCCGCATAATGTTGGCGACGTCTTCTTGGTGCATAACGGTATTATTGAAAACTTCCGCGAACTCAAGGCAAAGCTCAAAGACGTCGAGTTCAAGTCAGACACCGACTCGGAAGTCCTTGCCGCGTTAATCAATTCTAAATACGACAAAAAGACCAATCTTAAGGATGCTGTTGCATCCGCTCTCAAAGAAGTGCGTGGTACTTATGGTATTGTCGTCTTCTCGCCGCGCGAGCCAGAAACTTTGGTTGTGGCTCGTATGGGTAGCCCACTGATTATTGGCCTCGGCGACGATGAAACTTTGATTGCTTCTGATGCTTCGGCCCTTCTAGGTTATACGCGCAATGCTATCTATCTCAATGATGGTGAAATGGCAGTCTGCACGAAGTCTGGCGCAAAGGTCTATAGTCTCGATCTCAAGCCAATCAAGGCCACGCCAGAAGAAATCCAGGGCGAGCTCGAACAGATTCAGAAGGGTGGCTACGATCACTTCTTACTGAAGGAAATCATGGAGCAGGGTACAACCTTGCACAATACGCTCTCTGGTCGCGTTGATGCTAAAAATGGCACGATGCGTCTTGGTGGTCTCAACTTGTCGCCAAAAGAGCTCAAAGATTTGCGTCACCTCGTGATTGTTGGTTGTGGCACGGCCTATTATGCCGGTTTGATGGCGAGCTACTACTTCGAAAAACTCGTCCCAGATCTAACCACTGAAGTAGTTGTGGCAAGCGAATATCGCTATCGCAGCTTCCATCTCCCAGATCATTCGGCTGCTTTGATTATTTCTCAGTCTGGCGAAACGGCTGATACTTTGGCATGTCTACGCGAGATTAAGCGCCGTGGCGCTAAGGTGCTCGGCATCGTAAACGTGATTGGCTCAACGATTGCGCGTGAAGTTGACGGTGGCACCTATGTCTATGCCGGCCCAGAAATCTCCGTGGCTTCTACCAAGGCCTTTACGGCTCAGGTAACTACTATGCTAATCTTTGCTGGCATGCTCGCCGAGAGTCATGGCGGCAATATGGATACGGTTCGCCAGCTCGCTAAGGAGCTTGAAGCTTTGCCAGACAATATCCAGAAAACTCTCGAAGAAAACAAGCCAACCATGGAAAAACTTGCCAAGAAATATGCCAAATATGATCATGCGCTCTATCTTGGACGCGATACTGGCTACCCACTAGCCCTCGAAGGTGCTTTGAAGCTCAAGGAAATCTCATACATTCATGCCGAGGCTTATGCAACTGGTGAGCTTAAGCATGGTCCAATCGCCCTCGTCGATGATCGCTTCTTTGAACTCTTTGATGTGCTTGATGGTCCACTCTTCGAAAAGACCCTCGGCGGCTTGCAGGAAGTTCGTGCGCGTGGTGGCCATACGATCGTTTTGACCGATTCAAAGAAAGATATCGAATGTGACGATATCGTGCGCATCAATACTGATGCGAAGCTCACGGTTCCGCTTCTTCTTAATACTTTACAGCAGCTCTTCGCCTATTATGTAGCGGTTGCTCGTGGCAACGATGTTGATCAGCCGCGCAACTTGGCGAAGTCTGTCACGGTCGAATAAACACGAGCGTTATTGTATAATAAGGCTAAATGTCGGCCAAGAAAAAACAACAAGCGGACGCGGATGCGGACGAGAAGGCACACGTTTCTCTCAAAGCTATTTGGTATGTCATGAAGGTCTATCGAAAAGCGGCTGGAAAGCGCCGCTTTTTGGTAACTCTAAATAATCTTTATCATTCCGTAATGCCGTCCGTTACAGCAGTGCTTGGCGGTATGGCTTTAACCGAGATTGTTAAGGCGACGCAAACGCATGATCTTGTGCCTTTTCTTTTGGTGATCTTGGCTCTAGCTGTGTTGCAGTTTGCTGGCATTATCTTAGGGCGCTATGCTTCGCTACTCGAAATGGAGATCCATCGCAGCGTTTATACAGAAGTTACGCGCATGATTTCGATGAAATATATCGAGGTTCCTCTAGCCGAGCGCGAAAGCAAAGAATTCTCGGATAAATTCGAGCGTGTCATAGATTTTGGTAATAACGTCAATGGTGTTATTCGTGGTGTTTCGGATATCGGCTACTCGGTTTTGAGTCTGGTCATGATTTTAGCCACGACGATTGCGACCTCTTGGATTATCACTCTGATTATCATTATTAGTTCTATTCCGTACTCTGTTCTGAGCTTGAAACTTTCGATGCGTCAGCGTAATAACTGGCGTAAGCATACCTCAGATTATCGCAAAGCCTATGATATTCGCGAGAAGATCATTCATTCTAACTCCTCTCTAGAAATTGAAGTCAATGGTTTGGCGGAGCATTTCGTTAGCAAGATGGTAAAACTTCGCCAGGAAGCTGCTCGTCAAGATATTGAGGATTATAAAAAGTTCTTCTGGCCAAGTAATGTAATGCGTCTGATTGAAACCGTGATGAGCTTTTTCTCGTTAACTTTCGTTGCGTTAAAAATCATTGCGGGCGAAATGGAAGTCGGCCGCTTTGCGACGATTCGTAACTTGCTCCAGCAGCTTAGCTCTAGTATTACGGCTCTGTTTTCTGGTATCGCGGATGCCAACGAGGGTATTGTTAACGCGACGGACTACATGGAGTTTATGGCAACTCCTTCGCCGATTAACGGCAAAATTAAGGTTAAAGAAACGCCGAAAATCGAATTCAAGAACGTCAGCTTTACTTATCCGCACGCTACCGAGAAGGCTATTGATAATGTAAGCTTTGTGCTCGAGCCGGGCGATAGTCTTGCGATCGTGGGTGAAAACGGTGCCGGTAAGACTACGCTGATTAAGCTCCTGATTGGCGCCTATCAACCACAGGATGGCATGATTTTTGTGAATGATGAGCCGCTTGAAAAGATTGACCGTAAAAGTTATCTGGAGCAAATCGGCGCGCTCTTTCAGGATTATTCGCGCTATGAGTTTGCGACTCTTGGCGAGAATGTTTGGTATGGCGATATTACCAAGAAAATAGATAAAAGCCGCGTACGTGCGGCGCTCGCAAAAGCTGGCCTGGAGGGCTTCGATCGGCGATTCGTGGGTGGCCTTAATCAGCTATTGTCGAAAAATTACGATAAAGATAACGCGACGGATGTCTCGGGTGGTCAGTGGCAGCGAATCAGTATTGCGCGCGCCTTCTATCGCGAGGCAAATATCCTGTTGCTTGATGAGCCGACTTCGGCCGTTGATGCTAAGGCGGAGTATGAAATTTTTAAGAATATTCTCGAGCACCAGAAAAATCGCACCACGGTGATTATTTCGCACCGTTTTTCGACTGTGCGCAAGGCGAAGCAGATTATGGTAATCGATCACGGCAAAATTATCGAGCATGGCACGCACCAAGAACTAATTGCAAACAATGGCCTTTATAAAGAGATGTTTGATTTGCAGGCCGAAGGCTATGTAAATTAAGCATAAATATTTTGCTATAATAAAAGTATGAAGAGAGGGTTGAGGGTCTTATTTTGCGCATTATGCAGTCTTTTTGTAGCATTGTCGCCAGTATCGACGTCATTTGTAAGTGCTGCAACTAGTAACGAATGTCTAGCGTTAGGGGTACGTTATTACGAATGTATAGCGAAAGATTGTGATAGTAATCGGAGCTGCGATCCAACGAAGGCGGATTCAGTGGCCTTTATTGGCGATTCGATCGGCGCGGATGCGACCACGAAGAGTCTTTTGCTTGGCGGCATTGAGGGTCTAACGGAAGAGTATTACGATTCGGTCAACTCGCGCCCTTGGGCGACAGGTCTAGATATTTTGCGTAATCAGATGCTCTCGCGAAACATCATCATTTACGAGCTCGGCACAAATAATGATGCTAACTTTAGTGAACAAAATATCAAAGAGGTCATGGACATTGCTGGCAGCTCGAAGACTGTAATCTTTATTACAAATTACGCCAGCAACTCAAATTATCCTTGGTTCGAAGCGCACAATACAATTTTCCATAACGCAGAAAGTAGCTACAACAATGTACGCGTCGTAAACTGGGCGGAGACTGCGCAGCAAAATGGCTTTATGCTAGACGACCCGAGCGTTACTGGTAGGAGCACTAGCCTAGGTGTTCATCCTCATACACAGGAAGAACGCGAGACCTTCGCCAACCTGATCATTGACGCAGTGAATAACGGTGTCTGCCGCTCCGGCCCTATCGAATTGCTTGGTGATACTGCCGAGGAGATGGTTTGGTCGGGTCTACTGTCGGCTGGTTTCACGAAGGAACAAGCGGCCGGCATTATGGGTAGTATGGAGGGTGAATCTGGATATAACCCTGCAATTCACGAAACTCGCTTGCATGACCAATACTGGAAAGATGACGGCAGTTTTAAACTAGATGAGAACCCGAATATTTCTTATGGCCTGGGTCTAATTCAATGGTCGTTTACGCGTCGTATTAACCTATATAACTACATCAAGGATAAAGCTCCGGATCTGCTAAAATACTTGGATAATCCAGCCGAATATGGGTACAGGATAAGGGGTGACGCCTTCCTGCAAAAAGCTGGCGACGATGGTAAAGAATTGCTATCTTATGAGCTAGCCTTCTTGTATGACGAAATTAGTAACAGCTCAAGATATCGCGGGATCATGTCGCAGACCACGGTTGAGGATGCGGCTGAATTCTTCGTGCGTAAAGTCGAGGTTCCAGGTGATATGGAGGGCGCTGTTAAGAGGCGCAAGGAATGGGCGCGCGAAAAATACGACAAATATAAGGATCGCTCAGATTTAATACCAAGCAATTACAATAGCAATGTTTCAGTTGCGAGCGGCGTTGTATTGGCAGACATGCAGCTTGGCGGCACAAATAAAGATTACAACGGTGACCCGGTTTTTAATGATGATCAACTCGCAAAAATTGAAGAATATCGCCCATTTTATGAGAAAGCAGTCGAGGGGACTCCGATTCCTTGGGAGATGCTTGCTGTTATTCATACGCGCGAATCTGGCTTGAGTCGCATTAATCCGAATGCGGACGGCCTCTTCCAGTTTGCTGGCTCGGCTCTGTTTAATCCTGGAGCTTATGTCGATGACGACGAGTTTGTTTTACAGCTTCAGATGATGGTAGAAACTCACCTGTTACCGAAATGGAAAGATGGTCTGAACGAAGAAGACCAAATCAAGCAAGTATTCTTCGGTTACAATGGCCGTGCTAAAGCCTATATTAATCAGGCGCGCGACTTAGGCTTTACGGAAGAGCAGGCACAACTTGGTGAAGGCTCGCCATATGTCATGAATAAGGCCGATGCGAAGCGCGATCCGAACAAAGCACCACTTGGCACTTGGGGGCAAATTAAGAAAGATTATGGCCCAATCGAATATCCTGCAAACCAGGACCATGGTGCCTATGTGATGTTTGTTGCGCTGCATGGCGGTAGCCTTGGCGGGGGCGGCTGTGCTGGCGATGGTGCCAACGCAACTGGCGCGGCAGCAATTAATAAGAAAGCCGTAGAATTTGCCTGGCCGCTCGGCGATCCACATAATTCTTCGTCGGGAAGCGGCGCTGACTATTTGGTCGCTACTGACGCCTACAAGAATGCGGCTATGGAGATGAATAACTGGTATAGCAACGGCGGGGCAGACTGTTCGTACTTCGTGGGTACGGTTGTGGCAGCGGCTGGCGTTGATCCAGATTTCCCGAAGGCTGGTTCGGCAGTTCAGACAGAGTATTTGCGCAAATCGGATAAGTGGGTGAGTGTGCCGAATGATGGTTCGGACGAAAGCGTTCTCAAGGCCGGCGACATTATGATTGTGCCGCATGTTGGGGAAACGTGTGGTCACGTGCGTGTGGTAGTAGATCTGGGCAATGGTACGCTTGGTACGGCTGAGGCCTCGCTTGATGATCATTCTGGTGAACTTCACTCTTATATCGGCTTGAGCGCAGGCAGTAGTCGTGGCTTGTATGAAATATATCGTCTAAAATAGCGGAGGGAGAAATGGAAAACGCAAATCAATCAGCTCAGGATCAGCGCGCCGACTTTGTCCGGACGCATTGGAAGCAAAGCTTGATTATTCTGATAGTCTTGTTTTTGGCGATCATTGGAGTTTTGGTGGGCCGCGCGATTTATCTGAATATCAATAATGCTACTCTCAAGGTTCTCGTTGCGCCAGAGGATGCTAAAGTTCTAATCGGCGGCAAACGCTATCGCAACGGCGAACATCATATTGAACCGGGTGAATACGAAGTCAAGATTACGCGTGATGGTTTTGAAGATTATACTAGCCAGGTGAGTATCGAAGAAAAAGGCTACGGTGAAGTATATCTTTGCATGAATAATACCGATGGGGTTGACTGGTATGGTAACAATGAAAAATATGCCCACCTGTGCGATGTTATAAACGAGCATCAATACGATAAAGAAATGGCCGAAAAATTCTCGGACAAGATTTTCGGTGTTACTCCATTCCATAGTTACGAAAAGGGTTTCAATATTGACGCTAAACTCAATGAAGAAACCAAGAAGATTACCGTTACGATCGAACCGCTCTCTTGCCGCTACGAGCGTGCTAAGGCTCTCGAAAAGAATGCCCTCGAGTGGCTAGAAAAAGCTGGTGTTAATCTAAACGATTATACGATCGAATACTATGAGCCTTGCGTAGACGAGCAGGTCGATATGGAACCTAGTATAGGGCCACAATAATGCAGATTCAAATGTCAGATTTTTATGCCCGCTTGGGCACGATCGCGCTCATTATGGGCTTGGGCTTCTTCCTTGGCAAGCGCAAGATTATCGATACGCGCGGCAACAAGATGCTCGTGAACCTTTTGCTCTCGGTTTTTATGCCAGCGTCGCTCTTCGCAGCTTTTCCGGCGGAATATAATCAAGAAACTTCGTCGCTCTTTGTTTCGGGTTTGATTGCGGGCTTCATTGTAATGTTCTCGCTAATTATTCTGTCGCGCATTATTTTTAACAAGTATTTTTATCCAGGCGAGTTGCGCTACGAATCGCAGTTTGCGCTGATTTTTAACAACGCCACCTTCCTCGGCTATCCAATTATTTCGAGTACTTTTGGCGAGCAGGGGATTATCCCGTACTGTGGCTTCATTATTGCGTTTAATATTGCCTTGTTCTCTTATGGCGTGTTCTTATTTGAGCGCAAAATTAGTAAAAAGCTATTCTTTGGAATCATTACTAATCCAAATATTATTGCCGTGATTCTTGGTATGCTTGTCTTCTTGTTTGGTATTAAACTTCCGAGCTTCTTGACAAGCGCTGTGGGCTTTACGGGTGGCGCAACGACCGCGCTTTCGCTGATTAGTATTGGCTTCATGTTGTCGCATGCGGAAATCAAGAAATTGGTTCGTAAATGGCGTTTGATCGTGACGGCTTTGATTCAGCTGATAGTTGGCCCGCTGCTTTGTTACTTTTTGCTAACGGCGCTTAGCTTCCCGCGCGAAGTTATCGTGGTCTGTACGCTTATTCAGGCCCTGCCAACCGCAACGAGCCTCGGCCTCTTTGCGGCGAAGTATAAGGGTGGCAATACGGTTGAATCGTCGGAGCTTGTAACGATTTCGACTATTCTTTCGATTGGTACGATGCCATTGATGGTCTGGGTGCTATTATTACGTTAAGGTATAATAAAAACATGATAAAGAGGAGCTACTAATGGGCTTAGATGCAAAAGGCAGAAATTTTTCCGCACCACGTTTGACTCCGGGCAAAAGCTCCGAATCGCTCGTTTATGGTTCGCCAAATATGCTCAAAGATCAAGAGCGTCAGATTGCCGTTATGGAGGCGAGGGCTAGGCGTTATGGTTTTGGTGGTATTAAGTCGGTCAATAGTTCCACGCTCGGCACGAGTAGCTCAATCTCGAATAGTCTTTCGAATGTGCCATACGGAACGCAGAAGAGCACGAGCCCCGATTCGTTTACTGCGAAACCAATTACTGCGGCATCGAATCCGAATAACCGCTCCACGATGGCAAATTCGGCGCGCGGCTACGCTTCGGCCAGTACAGGAATGAACAGTAAGCCTAGCGCGATTATTGTAATCATTATGCTGCTGTTAATGTTTGGGCCGATTATTTTGCCGGCCATAATTGCGATTATTGTGACTATCATCCGTGGCTGGTAGTATTGCAAAATACGGCTAAAATGATATAGTATAGTTATGAGTTTTCGGACTCATAATTTTATTTTAGGAGGAATACTACCTATGAACCTTTCGAATGTTGATTTTTCTTCGCTTCAGCGTGTTGGTACTCCGTATTCCGGAAAGGCCAACGATGTCTGGCAGACGACCGATGAGCGTGTGCTGGAGATCACTTCGACCGACCGCGCTTCAGCTGGAAATGGTGCCAAGCGTGCTGTTATCCCCGGCAAAGGCAAAGCCAACAACCGTATCTCGACGGCAATCTTCAAGCGCTGTGAGGCTGCGGGCATTCGCACGCACTTCCTGGCTGACGGTTCCGACGAGCAGTCCAAGTATGTCCTGAAAGCTGAGCCGATCAAGCTCGAGGTTATCGGACGCTTCTTTACGGCCGGCAGCTTCTGCAGAGAGTATAAACTGCCCAAGGACATTCCTTTCGAGGGCGTCTTTGTGGAGTTTACCTACAAATGCGATGCTGAAGGTGACCCGCGTATTACTGATCGCGAGATCATGAAGGAGGGTCTGGTGCGCGACGCGGAAGATATCGCTTTCATGCGTGATGCTACCGAGAAAGTGGCCTACATTCTGCGCGACTTCTTCGACGAAGTTGGCGCACAGCTCATCGACTTCAAGATTGAGTTCGGCTACGCTCCGGATGGCAGCATCATCGTGATTGATGAAGTTTCCGGCGACACGGTCCGTGCTAGAGACAAGGAAACCGGCGAATCGCTCGACAAGGATAGATTCCGCCTGAATCTCGAGAATGTCTCGCTCGGCTACAGCACCCTGGAAGCCCGCCTTGAAGCGAAAAATTAACCCCCATCCCCCGACTTTCGAGCCGGGGGATTTTTCATTTCTCGAGAAGAAGTGTTAAAATTACGGCATGGCAATTTTGTTACAGATTATTCTCTTGATTGTGGGCTTCGCGATCCTGATTAAGGGCGCGGATATTTTTGTGGACGGCGCCAGTAGTACGGCTAAACATTTCGGTATGCCAAAGATTTTGATCGGTTTAACGATTGCGGCTTTTGGCACTTCGGCACCCGAGTTTGCTGTTAGTATTAAATCTCTCCTGTCTGGTACGGGCGACATGATGGTTGGCAACGTAGTTGGCTCGAATATCATGAATATCTTCCTGATTTTGGGTGTGGCTTCGCTGGTACGTGCTTTGCCAGTCAAAAATAGTACGCTCAAGAAAGAGCTCCCAATTCTGATTCTTCTGACTGTCATGTTCGCAACCTTGATGTGCGATAAGTTGTTTGGTTTTGCAGATTATAATTCGCTCACGCGCCAGGATGGCCTCGTCTTGATTTTAGCCTTCTGTATCTTTATGTATTATCTGATTAGTTCAACCAGGCGCCGCATGCGTCACAAGCGTATTAATGAAAAGCTCGTGCGTGCTGGCAAGCCAGAAAAATACAAGATTGCTGACGAAGAAGAGGTTGAGATTAAGGCTATGAGCGCCAAAAAGGCCTTCTTGTTTATTCTGCTCGGCCTTGTTGGTATTATCTTAGGTAGTAACTTCGTAGTCGATTCGGCCAGTGCTATTGCGCGCGCTGCTGGCGTGTCGGATGCTTTGATTGCTTTGACGATCGTGGCCTTTGGTACGTCATTACCAGAGCTTGTAACCTCAGTGGTTGCCGCACGTAAGGGTGAGTGTGATATCGCGATCGGTAATATTGTCGGTTCGAATATCTTCAATATTGGCATAGTGGCCGGAATTCCGATTTTGTTGCTCGGTGGCGTGTCGGACATGTCGTCGTTTAGTCATGTCGATGTGGCGGCGATGCTAGTGGCTGCTTTGTTGCTCCTGATTTTTACCAACAAAAACCGTCGTCTCGGCAAATTTAAGGGCATTATTTTCTTAACAGTCTTCGCCGTTTATTACGGCTATACGCTGATTCAGGCGCTTTGCTGATCGGGTTATTTCTCAATCTGGGTGACGTAGTATTCGTCAAAACTCAAACCAGAGTCTTTGACTTTTGGTGCTAAATCTTTGCCGACGTAACGGTAGTGCCAAGATTCTTCGCTGAAGCGGGTATATTTTTCCAGGTCTTTTTGGTAGCGCCAGATAAAACCGAATTCTTGGGCATGCTCCTTGAGCCAGGTGAATTCCTTAGAATAAGCAAAGGTGCCGTTGTGCGGCGTCTTGATATCTATTGCGAGCCCGGTATGATGCTCGGAAAAACCCGGCTGCGCAACGTGGCTTTCGCAGTAGCTTTGGCCATATTGGGTGCATTGTGCGGCCATGATGGATTGTTGCTCAGTAACGCTGCGGTAGGCAGAATTGATTTGCAAAATCAATCCTTCTTCGGCTGCGGCGGCCTGCATCTCCTGAAAGGCGGTATAGGCTTCTTGATTCAGATAAAAACCATCTTCGGTCTGAACTAGGTTTTCTGGCTCGAAATCTTCTGAAACCGCATAGTTTTTATTGACAAGCATATCGAAGGCGAAGTCGCTCCGGGTTTCGTCGGCTTGGTATTCTGGTAAATCCTGGTTGTTTGCGACTGCATAGACTGCGTCCTGGATATCTCCTTCGTAGGCTAGATAACGGTCTAGGTCCTTGAACTTGGCATAATCCTTGGCGAAATATTCTTGCGCATGGTCGAGATGGTTGCGTTCGGCAAGCTGCGCTAAATCGTTGTTAGAAAAGCGACCAAAGAAGAAATTTATATCATCAGGCGCATAATTCTTGTCCAGAAAACGGTTCGTGAGCGATAAAAACTCCGGATTGTCCTGATAGTTAATCTGAAGATATTTTTCATAATAATCAGCCTTGTATCCTGGCTTCATTAAGACATGGCTGAGTGTTTCGTTGTAGCCCAGGTCGCGAATTGTCTCGTATAAGTCCTCGTCTAGGATATACTTTGCGAAATCTCGGCTATAGCCCAACTTTTCAATCGTATTGCGGTGACTGAGGCGAATTCCCAGAGGAATACCGAAGCCAAGTCCCAGTGCTAGGACGACAAAAACAGCCGCAATAATAATCTTTGGCCGATTCGTCCTCCTCTCCATGTCTATTATTATAATCTATGCATAAGCTTGAAAGAAAAAGAAACCGCCGCAGTGAAGCGACGGTTAAAGAAGGCGAAACAGAAAGGATCAATTAATCGAGCATGTCGGGACGAATATCCTTCTGAATAAAGAAGAAGGACATCTCATCTGGGCCAACGTGGCAGCCCACGGACGGACTGGTCTGGCCAGTGCGAATTTTCAGCTTCGGGAAGCTCTGGCGCAGTATTTTACGCAGTTCTTCGGCTCGGGCATAGGCGACATTCTCGCTGTCGGTCACGCCGGAGTAGTCGATTTCAACCCAGCCGGTCTCAGGCGACAGGGCTGTCTCGGCATAAATCTCTACGAAACGTTTCAGGAGATTGCGGTCGCCTCGTGCTTTCTGCCAGGTTGGCTGCAGCGGGCCGTTACGTGGCGAGAGCATGACTGGATAAATCTTCATGGTCTTCGCCAGCGTAATTTTGAGTTGATCTTTCTTGGTCGAGAATCTACCACTCTTCTGCATGTAGTCATAGCTGAAGAGTGTGAAGACGTGGGCCATATGATCGCCGATATACTCGACTTTTCGCTGAAATTCGTCGAGTGTGCGTGGTTCTTCATCGAGCCAGCTACGCAGCATTCTCAGCCCTAGCCCCAGTCCACCTGCGATGCAGTGGGTCTGCGGAACCAGGATGTCGTCGGCATTGAGTTCGGGATTTTCGTCACGAATCATTCCTTGAGCGGTCAGCGCAGCATTGCGCATGCCGGCTGACAGGGAATCTGTCACGCCCAGGTATATAACGAGCTTGTCCTCGCTCAGGCGCTGCTTGAAGATTCGGTAGAAGTCTTCGATGCTGCTGCCGGTTTTTGCTCCCGTGGTTTTAGGGTCTGCCAGGCGGGCATAGAAGCTGTCATTATTCTCGTTGCCGTCAAGGAAGGCGACTTCTTCGCCCATGTAATTGACGTTCACGGAGAAATTGACGTTGTCAAAGCCCAGCTCCTGTGCCTGTTTCTGGTTAAAGCCAGATGTGAGATCGGTTACGAGTGCGAGATTATCTGCTGTCAGGACTGTATTACCCTGGAAAATGGATGGTTTGCTCATCTATTAACACCTCTTTCTAAAAAAACTTGGCGGTTCGGACCGCCACTCGTGCCGATATTATAACACATAGCTTAGAAAAGAAAATAGAGGCTCTTTCGAGCCTCAAATCTGGTTTTTAACCCCCGATTTTTTCGTGTACTGGGTTATCGTAGTATTGCTTCATGAGCTTATCATCGAAGTGCTCGTCTAGGTATACTTCGAGAGCATTGCTTGGCGCTTTGCCTTCGGCGCGGGTGCCGTAGCGGAAGAGGGCAGTGTAAGAAACGACGTGGCTGAGCAAGACGAAAATCAGGAAGCTTGGCATCACGTAATCGCCGACGCGCTTTGGCAGTAGCTCGATAAACTTCGAAAGGGCTGGGTAAACAACCTTAATAAAGATTAGACCGCCCGCACCCCAGAAGAGCATGTATGGAATCGTGGTGCGACCTGCAATGTTGAGGAATTTGTCGGAATAATCCCAAGCGTTGGCTTGGAAGACATATTCGCCGATTATGCTAGAGATTGCCTCGGTGGCGCCGCCAATCAAACAAGAATAGATATAAGTTAGCCACCACTTGCGCTTGAGGTTGCGGCAGAGTAAAACTGTGAAAGCGAGGAAGCCAGCACCATAAACTGGGTTGAATGGACCATAGATGATGCCTTGACGTGACAGCCATTGTCCAGAGCGGCAGAAGGTTAGAATTTCTTCGTAATAGGTACCGATCATACAACCGATAACGTAAATCAGGAATACCTTGTTAAAGCAGAAGCCCTCGGCAAACTTTTCTTCTTTCTTTTTCTTGGTGGCTAGGGCATAGATTACCATTGCGGCAAAACCGACATAGAAAATCCAACGCACATTATAGACGCCGAGGAAGTGATGCGCGACGAAATAGACTGCGAAAAATAGAGCAATCGCGACATTGATGCAGATTTGTTTAGCGCCAAGCGGTTGTTTTTCGGCCTTTTTTGCTGTTTTTGCCTCGGTTTTTGTTGTGTTGGTTTTAGTCTTTGCGACTGATTTCTTAGGGGTGATAGTACTCTTTTTTGCCATAATTAAAATGCTTATGTTTTCTTATCATTACTATATCACAAAAAAAGTATTGACAAAAATGCAAACATATTATATAATGACAATATCATTACGTGATTCCTCAACATCACGGGGTGTGTACCGACCTAAACAATCGCCAGCGCATTTGTCCTTGCGATGGATCAACGATTGAGAAAGTTAGGTCTGGAGAGGGCACGTCAAGTTATTGCCGAATGGCTTGATGTATTGTTAGTTGGGGCAACCGAAAGGTGGTAAAACTGATCTTGGGCGGTAGGACGTCCAACAATAAGAGGAGGCTTTTCAAGGCACGACCGAAAGGTCAAATGGAAAAACCAGACTCATCCTACCTTTATCCGCGAGCTAGACTCGCTTTCATGCCCCCACCTTGCGTGGGGGCTATTTCATGGTTTGAAAATTGTACAAGAAAAAACACCCAGGCGGGTGTATTTTTTGGGGCAAAGGAAAACCCGGGTTTTCAAGCCCGGGTGTTGCTCTGGAAGGTGCGAAGGATTATTTGTCGAGGAACTCAACGTGGCCGCCGCGCTTCTGCGCGTCGTAGTACATCTTAAACCGATATGTCTTGTAGTCGGTCGCCTCGTTGGCGGGTCTGTGGATGTCAGCCTGGCAGGAGCCCTCGATGATGAAGCGGTCGCCCGAACCATCCTCGTAGCGAAGGGCGTAAATGCACCAGTTCTTCGTGCCCATCTTCATGTACGTGCTGCTGGTGTAGGCGAGCGCCACGCTGAAGTCCAAGTTGATGCGCGTGTTCTTGTCACACGCATACTTGAAAGCATCAAAGACCATGGCTTTGCTCGGGCCGGCTTCGATCGTGTAGTGGATGTTCTCCCTGGTATTCATACGAATACCTCCTTTGTAAGATACTCCCAAATGCATACGCAAATGGGGCGATTTGTTATCCTGCCCATACGAGCAGGTTAACGATTATTATTGTAACATACTTAATTGTTTTTGTCAATAGCTTTTAATCTACTCTTCTTAACAAAGAAGCTAATTGTCTAGATAATAAGACAATGTCATACTATTGACAACTAATATAAAATATGATATTATACAAAAGTTGGGCCGAAAAGCCCAGATCTTTAAGAGGAGGTGTGACCAACTTTCCCTTTTATAATCCGGTTCCGCATCGGACCGGTCTATATATAATCCGATTTTCCGACTGAGACCTAAGGAGGATTTATAGTGAAAAAGAGAAACATTAATGCATATGAGAACTGGCCGAGCGTTACTCGTTGCAGCTTCAAGGCTGTTGATTCCGCCAGTCGTCGGGCAGTTGAGGCGATTTTGATCGCAATCGATCAGGAGAAGAGTATTGCTCTGAAGCCCGATTGCCGTGTGGTTCTGTATGGCCAGGTTGGCGTCCCCGTTGAGGGGTCTGGGTTTCAGACTTTCGACCGGATCGAAACGTCGAGGATCAGAACCGTACGTCTGGAGCGCTGCTTTGAGAGAGAGGCACAGAACTGCAAATCGTATGTGCATGTCGTTGTGCAGACTCGGCATCATGAGTACCTGGCGTTTGACATCGGTCAGCTCGAGTCGTCTCTTGCCCAGAGACTGAAGGAGTCGGGTGCAAAGCTCGAGGACTACAGTGACCTGGTCGAGTCGATTGAGGCGCCGTCCGAAATTCTGCACGAAAAGACATAATGCTTCCACCCCCCCCAAAAAAAATACCCGCACAGCCAGTGCGGGATTTTTAATGCTTATATTAGCTAATTGAATTACCTGGTGGGGCAGCTGTTTTACTATAATATTTTGCTTATGCTAATAAAAATACAGAAAAATAGGGAAATAAAAAGCCCAGACTGGTGTCTGGGCGATGAGGGTGGAATTAGTTCAAGATAAGGAAACCCTTGCGGGAGTCCGTTCGGTAATAGCCTTTGAAGCTGTGAATTTCGTCGTCGATGCTGCAGACGCCGCGGAGGATGAAGCTCTCGCCGGAGCCGTCCTCGTGGGTAACGCTGTCGATAGCCAAGCTCTTGCGGATAGCCTGTGCATCGGGGGATGCCAGGATATCGAAGACGTTGGCTGTCTCGGCATTCTCGTCGAAGCGATGCATGCATGCGCTGAATACTTCCTGCTTGCTCGGGCCATTAACGATCTCGAAATTAAGATTCATACGAACCTCCTCGTAATGTGCGTCCTGTGCTTGCGCGACAGGACATATTGCTAACCTCCCTATGAGCTCAACAACGAATATATTATAGCACATGCATAAAGAAATGTCAATAGTTTGTAATATAATGAGAGTATGAAAATCTGTATCTGTTGTAGTAACAGTCTTTCTATGTGAAGTATTTTTAATCCTAGACTAAATTAGATAGGGTATTAACAGAAAAATACTACTAAAAAATCGGCCATTTTGCCGATTAAAATATGATCTGGTGGGGGCAGCTGGGTTTGAACCAGCGACCAATCGGTTATGAGCCGACTGCTCTAACCGCTGAGCTATGCCCCCAGCGATGTAATCATTGTAGCACAGATAAGAGAGCTAGTCGAAGCTCTGGAGGGATGGGTTTGGTGATATAATATGCTTATGAATAAAGTGGGCACGAAAGTACGTCGCTTTTTCTATCGTCTCAAGAACGAATACTTGACCGCAAGTAATATTGTGGAGCTAATCGCCCTAATTGTGTGCTTGTGGTCGACTTTTGGTGCTATCAATTCTATGTCGCGTAACTGGCAGCTCAAGCAGAAGCTTCAGGATAAAAGGCTCGAGGCAGAACGCATGGAGATTGAGGTTGAAAAACTCAAGCTCGAGCAGCAGTATCTAAAAACCGAGGAATATCAGGAACTGATGGCGCGTGCGAAGGGCGGCATGATGGAAGAAGGTGAAACGATGGTGATCTTGCCGAGGAATTCCGAGGAAGCAAAAAACGCCCATAAGGATGACACGACTGCGGTCGTGCAAGAAAAAAGTAATTTCGAGCAGTGGTTGGAGCTACTTTTCTAGGTGCTTGACAAAGTTCGGTAAATACTATAAAATTAATAACATATCGCGGGGTAGAGCAGCCTGGTAGCTCGTCTGGCCCATAACCAGAAGGTCGTTGGTTCAAATCCAACCCCCGCCACCATGTTTTAAAAATCAGCCCATTCGGGCGTTTTTTATTGTAAAATGAGACCGATCAAAAAAATCCCCTATTTTGGAGGGGATTTTCTTATTCTTTCATTAAATCTTCGCAGCAATTCTGTACGATCATTGACCATTCGTTTTCCGGGTGTGGTACGGCGTAAATTTCGCGGATAGTCATACTGTAGCGAATCGCCATGGCGAGCTCTTGTGCAATCAGACTGGCGTTCGGTGCCATGATGGTCGCCCCGATAAACAGGCCTTTCTTGTCGCTGATCATCTTAATAAAACCAGAGCGGTAATTTGAAGTAATCGAAGCGTTGCAGAAGAGCGGACGAATTACCTTCTTGAACTTCTTGTCGGCCTTAATGCAGTCGTCTTCGGTTAAACCTACGATAGCGACTTCTGGGTAAAGCTTTGTAGTACGGATGAGGCCGAGATAATCTACGACATCCTTAGACTTGCCGATAATATGCGCAGCTGCAATGCGGGCCTCGATTTTGGCCTTAGTGCTACAGCTATGGCCGCCGATGACGTCACCACATGCATAAATATTCTTGGCGCTGGTTTGCATATTTGGACCAACCTTAATACCCTCGTGACTGTATTTAACCTTGGCATTTTCGAGTCCAATATCAACGTTTGGCGCGGCGCCTGTACAGAGTACGACTTCGTCAGCCTTGACGCTCTTTTCTTGACCGCCACGGATAAAGACAATCTTCTTGGCGTTGTCGGATTTTTCGATTGCAATTACGCGTGACTGAGTGAGAACGGTAATATTATCCTTCGTAAAGATTTCTTCGAGAACCTGACCGACTTCTTCGTCTTCTTGTGGTAAAACGCGCACAGCGAGATCGGCAATCGTGACGTCGCAGCCCATTTGTGAGAAATATTGTGCAACTTCACAACCAGTGGCACCTGCACCAACTACGAAGACGGATTTTGGCGGTCTGAGGATATATGGCACGTTTTCCGGTAGCCAGTATTCGAGATTCTGTGGGATTTTGATACCAGTATCAAGAATAGAAGCGCCAGACGCAATCAAGATATTCTTGGCCTTGATAGTTTCTTCGCCAACGCTGATTTCGTGCGCGGAAAGCAAATGTGCTTCGCCTTTGATACAGGTGATTTTTTCTTCGGTATAAACTGAATCGTCGTCGGCACCAGCGCGCTTCATAGCGAAGTTCTTCCAGTTGTTGACGGTTGGATAATTGTAACGCAAAGAGTTGCTGGACAAGCCGAGCTTTGCGGCCTTTTTGGTCTTGTGAAGAAGTTGTGAAACGTAGCTCAAAGCGCCCATTGGGATGTCGCTGTAGTTTAAGCTAGAGCCGCCCCACTTGTCGTTTTCGATAATTGCAACAGAAAGACCAGCCTCGTTGGCAAGAAAAGCAGCTTCGCTGCCAGCGTCACCGCTACCAATAATTGCTAAATCGTAATCAAATCTCGCCATATCTTATATTATTTTATCATAATTTTCGTAGGCATAAGCGATATCCGCGTTGAGCGGACGGAGCTGATTGACGACCTGATTGCGGATGTCTTCCTCGGTTACAGTTCCTTTGGATTCGGCCCATTTGTCGACAGCACTTGCGGCGAGTTCTGCGATTTGCTCTAGCCAGCCTTTTGGTAAGCCAAGACCCGCGCCGTGCTGGATGATGTTCTGCTTAACATCATCGTGTGAATATTCGTAATAATCTTCTTCCATTAGATAACCCAAAAACTTAATACTACGGCAGCGAGGGTAATGAAACTCCAACCTGAGAATAACTTCAAGAAAGCCTTGTTTTTAATGCGCCAGCGCTGAACCTCGACGACATTGTTACCAGTGCGAATACGTAGTTTGAGGATTGCGAGTGGCAAGACGGAAAGCGCAGTATAGAGCAAGAGACCGAACAATTGCCAGTAGCCATTTAGACTCAAGACGCCATAAGCGGCCACGACATAAAGTGATAGACTAATTGGAACTTCGGCAAAACTACTCAAGATACCAAGCGAGAAAGCTTCAATTCCGTCGTTGGTTTCGCGGGCGCGTTTGCCGATAAACTTAGCAAAAGAGCGTGGCAGCCAGAGTTCGGTGCGACCGCCTTTGCGGAAGTAGAAACGCCACATGATGATCGAGCTAACGAGTAAGATGCCGACCAGGATCATGAGGGCGGTTTTAGCGTCGAAATCGCCATCGAACAGAACGCCTAGAATAAAGGCTAGAGCTGCGACAGAAAGGAAGCTAATTGCGCCTGTGCCGATAATGTAACTTTGTGCAAGATGATGAGTCTTGCGACGGCGATGTTTGCCGATGCTAGAATGAAACAGCAAAATCAAGGCCCCAAAACTGAGCTGCAAAGTCGCTTGCGTGATTCCCGCAAGGAGTATAATCGCGATATTTGTAAAATCGCTCATGCTTATATTTTAACATATTTGCAAAAACATCGTACTTATGCTTGGCGCTTTTCTCGGAATCGCGTATTATGCGGCCATGAAAACGACGAACATATTTACAACTATCATTTTATTAGCATTCTTAATCAGTATCGACCCTGCGCCGGCCTGGGCGCTCGAGGACGAACCGGAGACTCGGCCACCCCTGTATTTTTACGCGGTAAACGTTGGGTATAAGGATGATGCTTCCGCGCAAAACTACGACTTCTTTGAGCTACGTAAAACTGGCACGGATGATTTACTGATGGAGAATTTCCGAATCGTCTATACGAACAGTAGTGGCAATGCTGCGACGCCGCTCGAATTTACGGAGGGTACGATGCTACAATCGGACGCTCTGGTATTAGGTTTCGCGAAAAGTCCGCAGTATTCTGGGGCGCCCGAGCAATATTTGTATAACTTCAGCTCGTCCGGCTTGGCTTCGACTTCTGGTAAATTATCGCTCTATGATGGCGAGGATTTAGTTGATGAAATCTGTTGGGGTAAGGCGACCTGCGATCAGCAAATTGCCAAGTTCGCAAACGGGGATAGTTATGTTCTGGAAGATGGTGCTTTTGCACCGCAGCAATACTACCCAGAGATTATCGAAAATGCGCTCTGAAGAGAAGAGTTAGTTGTTGAGGTAGACTATTGTCGGAATTTGCGCATTAACGAAATCTATTCCTTTTTCGAGGCCTCGGCCTCGGAGCAGTTTGTAGAGTTGTATAACCCTGATATCGAGTGCGGTTTGGATGGCCTCTTTTTGCGCTACAAAAACAAAACCTATCCTCTTCAGGGTTCGCTCGAGCAGGGCGGATATCTGGCTTACCAGAATCCGGACTTGGTACTCACGAAGAATCCTACCTCGCAAAATACTCTCGAGTTGGTTAACGAGGCGGGTGAAATCTTGGAAGAAGCAACCTATCCGCACGGGCAGAAAGTAGGTCTCTCGTATAACCGATTTGAAGATGACTGGAAGCTGAGCTATGCGCGCACGCCTGGGGCGGAGAATATTTTTCAGGAGTTTCAGAGCTGCCCAGAAGGCAAAGAAATAAACCCCGATACGGGCAACTGTGTGAATATTGAGGAGAGCACGGAGACGGTTTGCCCAGAGGGGAAGTATCTCAATCCGGCCACGGGGCGTTGTAAGAATATTGAAGATGATAACACTTTGGCGGAGTGCGCGGAGGGTTACGAGCGTAATCCAGAGACGAATCGCTGTCGCAAAATTCAGACTACAGATGCGAGCGAATACGCCGTTAAGACTTCGGCTGAGTCGAGCTATTCCGTACCGCGACGCTTTGCGGCCTATGGTCTGCTGATTATAGCGTTGGTTGCAGGGCTTGGCTATTTGGTGTTTCAGTTCCGCTTCGAGATCGGCTGCTTCTTTAGGGGATGCTTTACGAAGCTTAAGGGGTTGGTTTCTTGCCGCAGGCGACCGCGTTCGTCATATAATTAAGGTATGGCAAAAAAGCGAATCCTAGGCATTGATCCGGGTACGGGTATCTGTGGTTTTGGCGTGGTGGATTTTGCGCTACATAAAAAGCCGCGCATGGTGACGGCGGGTGTGATTGCGACGCCGGCACATACGCCTCTCGCTGATCGTTTGTTAGATCTCTATGATTCGCTCAACCAGATTATTGACGAGACTAAGCCAGACGAAGTCTCGATTGAGAAACTTTATTTTAATCAGAATATTACGACTGGTATTAGTGTAGCTGAGGCGCGTGGGGTGGTGTTGTTGGTCATGAAGCAGCATAATCTCCCCGTGGCGGAATATACCCCGTTACAGATTAAACAGAGCCTAACTGGCTATGGCCGTGCAGACAAGAAGCAGATGCAGGAGATGGTGCGTCAATTCCTCAATATGAAAGATATTGTAAAGCCAGATGATGCGGCGGATGCTCTGGCGGCAGCGATTACGCATGCGATGATGACTCGGGCCGCCTACTCCTAGTGTTAAAATAAGATTATGATTGCACATATTAAGGGAGAAATTGCCGAAAAATTCGCCGGTTCGGTTATTATTGATGTTCAGGGTGTCGGCTACGAAATCAGCCTAACTTCTCCAGATTTTGAGGCTCTAAATTTAAACGATACAGTAAAAGTCTATACTTATCACCATGTTCGCGAGCAGTCGGAAGAATTGTTTGGTTTCACAGCGCTTGAAGGCAAGAAGCTATTTGAGCTTTTGATTACCGTGCAGGGAATTGGTCCGAAAGCGGCTATGTCGATTCTCTCGCTCGGCAGCTACGAGGAAGTACGCAATGCGATTGCGAACGCTGATGCGGCCTTTATTTCGAAGGCGAGCGGTGTTGGTAAAAAGTCGGCCGAGCGCGTGATTGTAGACTTACGCGAAAAGGTAGGCTTGCCGACCTATTATGGCCGCAAAAACGATCCTGTGACGGTTTCAACTGTTCCGGCCAACGATGAAGCCCTCGATGCTCTAATGGCGCTCGGTTTTCAACTCGCCGATGCTACCCGCGCATTGGAAGGAATTGACCTGGATTTGCCAGTCGAAGAGCGTATTCGCCAGGCTTTAAAAAGCCGAAAATAGTGTTAAAAAATAGCATAAGTGAAAAAATAAAATTTTTGCCTCCACCCCTGTTAAATTGTCGTGAAATGCTCTATAAATAAGCATAAGTATTGACATAAAGTCAAAGCTTTGATATAATACCAGTTATGCTCATTCCGTTTTTACGGTAATAGGGGACAAAAGGTCGTTTAGAGCATACATTAGTAAGCAGGAGAATACCATGAAGAAGCGTAGCCGCAAGGGGACGCTGCGAGTGGAAGACACACTTCGTTGGAATGAATACATCGAAATGTAGTCACAAAAAGCAGCCTTAGGGCTGTTTTTTGGTGGTTAAAATGCCCAATGGTTTGCAATTAGTTCGTAATTATGTTTTAATATAGACAGCGAGCGTGCATGTTTTAAGAAGGAGGTTAATTAAGACATGAGCACATTTAAAATTTTCGCAAAAGCACTCGTTGTAGTGCTTGCCATCGTCGGACTGCTGAGCCTGCCTAAAATGGCATTCAAGGGAACATTCCTGAAGGTGTCAGAAATGGTTTTCGCGGAAGAGGAAGAGCGGTCCAACCAGTTCGAGGACCATCTTCTCAAAGCAAAAGAGCTTGTGGCTAAGGAATTGGGCTACGAGGGGTCTCCGAGCAATTTGAGCCTCTATACTAGCCATGGTTACTACAGCTACACGCTTCAGACGGCCAATGGATATGACTCGGGTAGCTTCTCTGACAGCAATGCCAGGGCGGAGCTCGACTGGGCGGTTTCATACCGCGACGGCCATGAAGATGTCGGTGATGTCATTGTTGCTGGTGTTAATGGTGTCAGGTCAGGAGTTGTCTTCGGAATTATCGTTGCCATCGTGGTCGTCTTCTCGATCCTTGGCGCGGCCTGGTTCTGTATCAACTGGCTGGATGACCCCGTGGGTCTTGACTTTTTCAAGAGAAAGACGCTCAAGAGAAAGACGCTAAATTGAGTGACAGCTAAACCAATCCGAGCTCGCTACATTGTTCTTTATAAGAGCACTGCTTCGGCGGTGCTTTTTTATTGCAATAAAAAACCACCGGCTCGACCGGTGGATTTTTGACTATTTCTGCTGAAGCGCTGCGTCAATCTTGTCGCAGACGGCCTGTTCAACCTCGTCGAAAGTTTTGACTTCGGTGATATCTACTAATTCGCCGTTAATGTAAATCGAAGGGGTTGCGGCAACCTTATCATATTCTTTGCCGAGAGTGTAATCGAAATCGATCTTTTTGGTGATGTTTTCGTCGCTGAGGTCGGCGCGGAACTGTTCGACGTTGCCGTCTTTTGCAACGCCAGCGAAGAGCTCGGCCATAGTGTTTGTGCGGGATTCGCCAGTCTTTTCGACCCAAGAGTTGCGGTTAGTATAAAGAGTTTCGTACATTTCCCAGAAGTAACCCTGGCGACCGGCAGCTTCGGCGGCAGCGGAAGCGGCGCGGGCATTAGCGTGGCCGGAAATTGGGAAGTTGCGGAAGACGAAAGCGACGTCGTCTTTATACTTGCTGTAGATTGTATCAAGATGTGGCACCATGGAAGCGCAGCCTGGGCACTGGAAATCGGCGTATTCGACTACTACGACAGAAGAATTGGCATTGCCGCGGACGTGGTCGGCAATCTGGCCGTTTTCGTCGCGCGCTTCGATGATTTTGCTGGTGTCAATTTCGCTGTAATCTGGCTGTTCGTCTGGATCTGGGCGGTTAAGGGTGAAAGCTACGAGTGCTCCGAAGGCACCTAGGATTAAAATGATGATAGCGACTGTAAACTTATTCATGCTAAAATTATATCAAATGGCGCCACTATTTTATAAGATGATGTCTAAAATCGTGCGCTCTCTTGATCCTAAGCTGGAGCGCTTCCGTCCTCCAAAACGGGCTACTCCTTACGTACCGAAAAATCGCCGCGAGCTAGAGGCGGTGTTGGGGCGCAGTCCTGAGAAAATTATTAGCGAGCAGCAAAAGTATATTGTGGCCGCCCTGCTTCGCATTGATAAAATCACCGTCAAAGACCTGATGCTTCCGAAGGAGAAAATGGCGCTTTTGAAAGAGGGCGACAAGCTAAGCATGTTTACGCTGGATCGTCTCTCGAAGAGTGGTACGAACGACTTTCCGGTGCTAAATAAAGAAGGGCAGGTCTTGGGGATTGTACATCAGGAAGATATTGATATTGCACATGTTTCTGAGGACGACAGTATCGAACCTTATCTAGACAAAAAGCTCTACTTTGTCCGCCCAGAATATTCGGCCGAGCAACTGCTTTCGGTATTCTTGCGCACGGATCAGGGATATGCGCTAGTAATTGATCAGGACATGCATTTTGTCGGCGCGGTGTCTTTGGCGCGCCTTTTCTCGATGATTTTCGACATCATACCAGACGATTTTTGTGAAGATTCGGATATCTGGTCGGTTGCGAACCGTAAGCTATAAGAAAAACGCTTGTGTTAAAATAGAATTATGATGTGGGCAATTTTTCCGGTTATTGCGGCTACTTTCTACAATTTCAGTAATTATATCCAAAACGAACTTGTTGATAATGTGCTCCCAAAAAAGAAAGCGGGCGCCTATGTCTTTTTGCATATTCCTGGCCTAATCCTGTCTTTGATCCTATTGCTCGCGATTTTTGGTCGCCCAGTCTTTGTGATGGATCTGTCGTGCGCATTAGGGCTCATGATAGCCGGCGTTGTGAATGTTATTGGGCATATCTTTTTCTATAAGGCCCTTCAATCTGGTGATAATATCGACATTACGATTTTTGGTCAGGCCTCGCCGCTGATTACTTTGGCGCTTGGTGTGCTGTTCTTGGGCGAAACAATTACGGTCAATCAGGCGGTTGGTTTCCTGTTTATTTTGCTCGGCGTGGCAATCATTATCTTTGCCTCAAACAAAAAACGCACGCCAGATTTTAAAACAGCGGGTATCACCTTGATTGCGACCTTTTTCTCGGTGGCTTCGGATATTATTTTCGTCTATTTCTTACCGAAGACGGGCGTAATGAGCGTGTTGCTCTTTGGCCAATCTTTCTTCTTCTTCCAGATAGGTTCGCTGCTTTTCACGGTGCTGCTGCTCGTGATTATGCTATCTTGGCGCGAATCGGCTACGAAGGGTTTTGTCCACTCGCGCAAAGCGGTCAAGAATACGGCTTTGGCGGCTGTCGAGAATCTCTGTTTCTATATTGGTGACATGAGTTATAAATTTGGTCTAATCATCGTCCCGGTCGTCGCTCTTTTGAATGTGGTAGGCAAGGGCACCTCGCTCTTTGTGTCGCTCTTTTTGACAATTATTCTTTCGAAGATTTTTCCGCGTGTTATCAAGGCCAAAAAGCTCAACAAACAAATGGCGGTGCGCTATTTGATTTCCGGTGTCTTGGTGGTCTTGGGTATTCTTGTGATGAATTAGCACTCTTGCAGTATAGAGTGCTAAATGCTATAATCTGTTGATATGAGCAAGAGAGATTACTATGAAGTTCTTGGCGTAAGTAAAGGCGCTTCTGACGATGAAATCAAGAAGGCTTTTCGCAAGCTTGCTATCAAATATCACCCAGATAAAAACCCAGGCGACAAAGAAGCCGAAGCGAAGTTCAAAGAGGCCAACGAAGCCTACTCGGTTTTGAGTGATAAAGACAAGCGTTCGCGCTATGATCAGTTTGGCCATGCTGGCGTTGGTGGTGCTGGTGGTGGCGGTAATCCTTTTGAAGGCTTCAACTTTAACGGCCAGAACTATAGCTTTAACTTCGGTGGCACCGGCGGTATGGGTGGTTTCGAAGACATCCTCGGCTCCTTGTTTGGCATGGGCGGTTTCCGCTCCGCTCGTCGTGGCCGTGATTATAAGACTTCTTGCACGATCGATTTTGACGAGGCTATTTTTGGTACTACAAAGAACGTGAGTGTCGATGGCGAAGATATCCCGCTTAAAATCCCAGCTGGTATTTATGATGGTCAGCGCATTCGCTTGAGTGGTCGTGGCGGCCCAGCTCCGCAGGAGGGCGGTCAGCGTGGTGATCTCTATGTCGAAGTTCGCGTGCGTGCGCATAAGAACTTAACGCGCGAGGGCGATTTAATTCTTTCTGAAGCGACGATTTCGATGGTTGATGCTGTTCTCGGTACGGAAGTCGAAGTTGAAACGGTTGACGGCAAGATTACCATGAAGGTCCCAGCCGGCACTCAGCCTGGTACGAACTTCAAGCTAGCTGGCCATGGTGCGCCAAGACTTGGCTCAGACGAGCGCGGTCCGCAGATTGTTACAATCAACGTCGAAATTCCAAAGAAGCTCAACAAGAAACAACGTGAACTCATGGAACAGTTCCGCAACGTCAAAAAACACGGATTGTTCTCTTAGATAAAAGAAAACCGCGGCCTTACGCGGTTTTTTGTAGGAATTCTTTGGCGGCAGGCGTAACGACGCGGCCTTTTGGAGTGCGCTGGATGAAGCCGAGCTGCATGAGGTATGGTTCGTAGAAATCTTCAATTGTACTAGCTTCGTCGCCCGTAAGAGCAGCAATAGTATTTAGGCCGACTGGGCGGTCGTTGTATTTTTCGATCATGAGGGTTAGCATGTTGCGGTCGCCCGGATCGAGGCCAAGTTCGTCGATTTCGAGCATCTTGAGGGCAGACTCAGCGGTCGGTACGTCGATAATTCCGTCGGCATTAACGTCAGCAAAATCGCGGACACGTTTCAAGAGACGGTTTGCAATGCGTGGCGTAAGGCGCGAGCGGGTGGCGAGCATTTTTGCAGCCTCTGGTTCAATTTTAGTCTCTAGTAAATCTGCTGAACGCTCGATAATTTTCTGAATATCATCGTTTTTGTAATATTCGAGGCGGAAGCTCTGGCCAAAACGATCACGGAGCGGGGCAGCCAGGCTACCAGTGCGCGTGGTGGCGCCAATCAGAGTAAACCTAGGCAAATCCAAACGAACGCTGCGGGCGGCTGGGCCTTTGCCAATGACAATATCGAGCTTGTAATCTTCCATAGCGGAATACAAAATCTCTTCGACTGAGCGGCGCAAACGGTGAATCTCATCGATAAATAGCACATCGCCGTCAGCTAGGTTAGTGAGAATACTGGCTAAGTCGCCAGCCTTTTCAATGCTTGGGCCAGAGGTGGCGCGGAAGTTGGCGTTCATCTCGTGCGCGATAACGCCGGCCATGGTGGTCTTACCGAGGCCTGGCGGGCCAAAGAGAAGCACGTGATCTAGAACATCGCCGCGTTTCTTGGCGGCCTGAATGGCAAGTTTAAGATTGGTTTTTAGGCGAGGCTGACCGATATATTCGTCAAAAGTAGTCGGACGAAGGGAAAACTCAACGGCTTTTTCCTCTGGATCGTCTTCGTGAATACTGGTATCAATAACCCTCTCTATTCCCATGCCTTCTATTATACCCTATTCTAATCTGTTGTGTTACGAGCGTTAGCATAGAAGCCTTTAGCACGGTATAATAAGGGAAACAAAAGGAGGAATATGGGGAATTTAAGTGGTACGAAAACTGAAGCCAATCTCAACGTGGCCTTCGCTGGCGAATCTCAGGCGCGCGTCAAATACGAATACTATGCCAGCAAAGCTAAAAAAGAGGGTTACGAGCAGATCTCGGCACTTTTTGCTGAAACCAGTGCGAACGAAAAAGAGCATGCCAAAATCTGGTTCAAATATCTGCATGATGGTGGCGTTCCAGAGACTGGCGACAATCTAATCGATGCTATCAAGGGCGAAGATTACGAAACGAATGATATGTATGTCCGCTTCGCTAAAGAAGCTCGCGAAGAAGGTTTTGACGAGATCGCTGATCTCTTTGAAAAGGTTGGTAAGATTGAGTCTGATCACGAAAAGCGTTTCAAACAGCTCAAAGAACGTCTCGAGGGCGGCATGGTCTTTAAGCGCGATGGTGTTGCGGTCTGGAAATGCCGCAACTGTGGCTATATTCATATTGGTGACAAGGCACCAGAAACTTGCCCAGTCTGCAAGCATCCACAGGCTTACTTTGAAATTAGTGCCGAGAACTACTAATCCGTCATGACGAAGAAAAATCTCCGTCGCCTGCGTCGCCTCGGAATTGTATTTCTGGGGATAGCTTCTTTTGTTGGCTACCTGATTTTGAATCCAGATTCATATCGGGCAGTCACGGAGGGGGCGGATTTTGATGTACTTTTTGGGGCAGTCAAAACTGATCCGCTACCGGAGCTCAAGTCTGAGCAAACCGTGCCAGATTCGCTTCTGGCGCGCGATGTTTTGGAGAGTCTGGCGGTCAAGGAGAAAGATACTTCGACGAAATACTACCGCAAACTTTTCTACGATAACTGGGGCACAACCGCTTCTGGCTGCAATACGCGCGAGGCAATCCTGCTGCGTGATTTAAAGGATGTTAATCTCAAGGGTTGTAAGGTGCAGACGGGTACGCTAGAAGACCCATATACGGGCAAAACAATTAGTTTTCAACGTGGCCAGGATACTTCGAGTGAGATCCAGATTGATCATGTGGTGGCTCTGAGTAATGCTTGGGCGACCGGGGCTTTTGCTTTTGACGAGAATAAGCGTTACGAGATTAGCCAGGATCCACTCAATTTGCTCGCGGTGGATGGCCCGGCAAACCAAGAAAAATCCGACCAGGATGCGTCGGATTGGTTGCCTTCGAATGAAGCTTTTCAGTGCCAGTATGTGGCGCGCCAAATCTCGGTGAAATATAAGTATGGTCTCTGGGTAACGCCGCGCGAAAAGCAGAAAATGCAAGAAGTATTACAAAACTGCCCAGATGAAACTACGGTAGGACTTCAAACGCCGTAATGCGGTAATTGTCGCCCGAGACTTCGGCGGCCGCTAGTCTAACGTCGCACTTGATCGAACTTGAGGCGATGTATGATTCGGCCGCAAAGCGCATTTGCTCGAGCTTTTTGCTGTCGATGCGGTCAAGGCCACGGCTATTTGATGTGTTGCGACAGTATTTTACCTCTGTAAAATAGACAACGCCATTGAACGAGCTAACGATATCGATCTCGCAATATTTGGTCTTCCAGTTGCGCGCGATAATCGTGTGGTTTTTACGCCTGAGCGCCTCGGCGACGATCGCTTCGGCGCGTGCGCCTGGTGTAGTGGCTGGCGTAGCCTTGGCTTTGCGTTTCTTTGGCTTGGCGGTTTCCTTTTTGGCGAACTCGGCGATCGGGCGGAAGCTGCGGCGATGCTCAGGGCAGAGGCCGAGTTTTTCAATGGCTTCCTTGTGGGCGGCCGTGCCGTAGCCAACGTGCTTTTCGAAACTGTAGCCAGGGTATTTTTCGGCTAGCTCGTACATGTAGTGGTCGTGGCTAACCTTTGCGATAATTGAGGCGGCCGATACTTCCGGTACGAGCTGATCGGCCTTTGGCAAGAATTGTGTAATGTTTTCGTATTCGGTGCCGCGTAAGAAGTTCATGGTGCCGTCAATAATCACCTCGTCGAATTGTCCAGAGATTTGTGAAACAGCATCGCGTGCGGCCTTGCAGAGGGCTTCAGTGAGCCCTAGCTCGTCGAGCTCGGCGGCAGAAATCCAGCCTAGTCCAAAGACAGCCTTTTCGCGGATAGCTTCAGCGAGTTGTTCGCGCTTTTTGACGGAAAGCTTTTTGCTGTCGTTTAACCCTTCGATTGGTTCAGGCAAAAGACACGCGCCAACAACAAGAGGTCCTGCCCAAGGACCTCTTCCAACTTCATCTATTCCTAAGATAGCCAATTAGGCTTCAACCTTTGCTTCTTCGGCTGGAGCTTCAACAGCTTCGGCTTTTTCTTCTGCCTGTGGCAAAGCGTTAGCGGCCTTGCGGTCGAAATCTTTGCTGACGAGGCGAGCAGACTTACCAGAGCGTTCGCGGAGGTAGCGCAAGTTGTTGCGGCGAACCTTACCACGGCGGACAATTTCAATCTTCTCAACGAGTGGGCTGTGGATCAAGAAGGACTTCTCGACGCCAACACCGCTCGTAACTTTGCGGACGACGAAACGTTCAGTATGTGAAGCTTTGCGATCAACACGAATAACCGTGCCTTCAAAAACCTGAATACGGAACTTGTCACCTTCCTTAATTTTCTGTGACACACGCACTGTGTCGCCAGAACGCACATCAACAACGGCGTTCTTCTTTTGGGCATCTCCCACCATTTTTAGTAGTTCAAACGACATATTCTTACCTTTTAATAATTAAAACTTGTCTTATTTTAGCATATTTTTGCGGACTTGAAAAGGGGTAACCTTGTGCAAAAACAGGTTAAAATGACTGAAACTAGATAACTCTGCTGATTTCTTCGATATTCGTGTCGCCTCTGAGGGCTGCGAGGACGCCTTTTTGTTCGAGCGTTAGCATGCCGTTAGCGCGAGCAGTCTCTTCGATTGCGCGGGTATTGAAGGCGCCAGCATCGCCGCGCAGGAAGGCCTGAATAGGTTCAGTTACAACCATTTGCTCCATGATAGCAACACGGCCCTTATAGCCAAATGGGTTCTCGTCGTTTGGTACAGCGCGGTAAAGCGTAATGTCGTCGAGGTTGTAGTCAGTCTTAACGTTAGCGAGGACGCGCTTGATGTAATTCTTGGTGTTTTCGTCGGCCTTGTAAGCCTCTTTATGATCGTCGAGCTTGCGAACAAGGCGCTGTGCGATCAAAAGGCGAACCGAGGTCGAAAAGACTGGGTTGACGCCAATGAGATCAATCATACGCGCAAAAGCAGCGCTTGTGGTGTTGGCGTGGAAGGAAGACAAGACCAAGTGGCCAGTAATCGAGGCCTGAATAGCAGTCTTAGCGGTATCGGCATCGCGAATCTCACCCACCATCACGACATCAGGGTCGAGACGCAAAACCGAGCGAAGGCCATCGGCAAACGAGCCGCCGTCATTAGTCTGAATCGGAATCTGTGAAATGCCGGCAATGCCGTATTCGATTGGATCCTCAAGGGTAATAATCTTGCGCTCGGAAGTATTTAAAGCGTTCAAAATCGAGTAAAGCGTAGTAGACTTACCAGAACCAGTAGGACCAACCATGAGCACGAGGCCGCGTGGATGCGAGATAACTTCGGAAATTTCCTTGCGTTCGGCTTCGGTAATACCAAGCAAATCGAGATTGAGGAGACTTTCGTCGAAGTTAAACAAGCGAAGCACGGCATCCTGACCGTAGAGAGTCGGTACCATCTCGACACGAAGGTTCAAGAGGTGAGCGGCGCCATTGCGTACGATTTCTTTTTGCATGTGACCAGACTGAGGCTTGTTGCTGGCAGTGGAAACGTTGGCGCGGCTACTAAGCTCGCCCATGAAGATACGATAGCGTTCGCGGGATAACTCGGCGACTGGGTGTAAAATACCATCGACGCGCATGCGAATACGAATGGAATTGCGGAGATTCTCAATGTGAATATCACTGGTGCCTAAGCGGTCGGCCTGATCGAGAAGATAATCAAAAACCTTATCCGTCGAAACGGTATTGAGTGTCTTAGAAACAGATTGAATGGTCTCGCTATCGCCTTCCTTAGCAATCTCGATATCGTCATAAACAACCTGCTGAGGTGGATCGTAGCGATAAATCAGGCTATGGAAAGCCGATTCGGAAATCATGTAAAATTCGATGCGCTCGCCGGCATCCTCATATTTCTTACTGAGGTCGTTCAAGTAAGTACGAGGAGTCTGGCTCGTGATAAAGAAGCTATGCGTGCCGCTTTTTTCGCCAGATTTGTATGGGACGATATGGTTCTGGCGCATCTCGGTCTTTTGTAAGACATTTGGCACGAGTGGTATTGTCTGCTCAAAATCACGTGTGTCTATATAAGCAATTCCCAGAAGCCTAGCACGCCTCTGTGTGTTTTCTTCATCATTCTGCCTGCGCTTGCGCTGGACCTCATCCTCATTCATAATCTTATTGTAGCATGAAAAAGCTTATAGTTATCCTGCATAATATCCGTTCAACCTACAATGTTGGGGCGATTTTGCGCACTTGTGACTGCCTTGGGATTGATGAGGTTGTCTTTTCGGGCTATACGCCTTTTTTAGATAAAGGTTTGCCGTACGAGCAAGAAAAACTCAAGAAGCAGATCCATAAGACTGCCCTGGGTGCTGAAGAGACTTTAAATTGGCGTCGCGCCGAAGGTGTCCAAGCAGAGATTGAGGCGCAGAAAAAATTGGGACGCAAAATTGTCGCACTCGAACAGGGTAAAAACTCGATTAATCTCGCAGATGAGCATGAGTTTAACGAAGATGTGGTGCTAGTTTTGGGCGAAGAAGTGCATGGTGTACCGCAAGAAGTGTTAGAAAAATGTGATATTCCCCTCGAGATACCGATGTGTGGCACAAAAGAATCCTTTAACGTATCTGTGGCCACCGGTATTGCGTTGTTTGCTTTGCGCAAAAGCGAGCTTAACGGCTCACGAAAATTTCTACGTACGCAAATATAACCCCGACCACCATCAGGATATTGCTGAGGCCGCTAATCCAGCCTACGATTTGGCCACTAAGTGTATCGAAGCTTAAATAAGTGGTGACGATGCCTGAAACTAGGACGGTAATCATCATGGCAAAAATAATCGAGCCAATGATACGTAGCGCACCTAACAGATAAGAATGTCCGACACGGAAGTATAGAACTAGCGGAATAATCGCCACAAAAATCAGATACAGAATATTCTGAATTAAGGCTAAATCTAGAACTGGTATGAGTTTTTGAATAAACTCTGCAAAAGAAGCGCCAAAGCCGTTATAAACGCTTAGGCCGGCGATCATCGCGATAAACGGAATGCCCACCTGTCTCTTGAAGAAGAGAAAACAGATAATTAATAGCACTAAAATAATTGCTAATGCCATGAAGACATTATAGCATAAGCGAAATTATAAGAGATACGTCAATCCTTGGTAGTGAGATCTTCGTTACCGTTCTTCTTGGCGCGCTTGTGTGAATCGCTGACGAGCTTAGAAATTGTGGCAACCTCATCGTGTGGGGTATCGAGCAATTCGAAGGTGTAAGTGGTTTCATTGCCGACGGTAGACATGCGAAGCGTGCCAATATTAAAGACAGTGTCGAAGAAACCTTCCTGCTTAAAGGAGACGTCTTCGATGCGCTGGAGTTCGATCACGTTCGTGGAGCCGCTGAAGAGAGAAGTGCGGATAACCTGAATGGCGCGCTTGTTCGTGATATACATCTTATTATCGCGATAAACGACGTGGGAACAGAGTGTGACCAAGATAATGATGAAATAAGCCAAACCGACGATAATATAGAGATATTTAGCCGATTCGCTACCAACCGCATCGAGAAAACTGGAAACTGTGGCATTATTGGCCATCACGATTAAGATGGTCGTAAGGAGAATAATAACAATCGCAGCAAAGAGCCAAATGCCCAAGAGGCCTAGCTTGGTGCGCGTCATTTTAAGGACTACATGCTCGTCTTCTTCGAGATCGATGTTTGGAAAATCTTTTGCGCTACGAGCATGGCGCAATTTTTCTAGTTCCTTTTTCATATTTTTATTGTATCATAACGGGGAAATAACTAGAAACAGGAGACCGCTTGTACTTGACATAAGCGTAAAAAAGTAGTATAATAAGACGAATTTACTGTAGGTAAATATAATTTATGGAAAAGAGTATTATTGGCCGTGAGGCCGCAGTTGATTTCGGAGACGAAGTCAAAAATGTTCCCGCGAAGGTGGATACTGGCGCTGACAGCTCTGCGGTCTGGGCTAGTGATATCTTCGTCGATAAAGAACACGTTTTACACTTTAAACTTTTTGGCGAAGGCTCGCCGTATTATACTGGCATCGAGCATACCGCCACAGAGTATAGTGTAGCAATGACGAAGAGTTCGCTTGGCGAAACTACCTTAAAATATCGCGTGAAACTACCTGTAACGATTGCGGGGCGTAAGATGCGTGCCAGCTTCGGTCTAAGTGACCGTTCGACACACAACTATCCAATTCTGATTGGACGCCACACGTTAAGTGGTAAGTTTATCGTCGATGTAAGTCAAAGTGACGATCTTGTCGATATTAAGAAAAACACCCCTTTGGGACTCAATGACAAGATGAGGGCGAACCCGTACAAATTTTATAAAGAATATTATCTAAAAGAGGACTAATTATGAAAATCGCAATTTTGTCGAATGGAGACAAGAACTACTCCACTCAGCGACTTGTGGAAGAGGCTGAAAAGCGCGGCCACGAAGTCGAGATTGTGAAATACAAGAACTGCTTCGTATCGATCGAACAGGGCAACAATGCGGTTTATTATAAAGGTAAACCCTTGCCAAAGTATGATGCAGTTATTCCGCGTATTGCAAACTATATGACCAAGTATGGCACCACGATCGTGCGTCAGCTTGAGATGCAGGGCGACTATGTCCTATCTAAGTCTATTGCAATTACGCGCGCCCGCAATAAGCTTCGCTCTATGCAGCTTCTTGCAAAAGATGGTGTAGACATTCCAAAAACCGTTGTCTCGCGCAACACTACGGATATCGATGAGTTGCTCGAACAGCTTGGCGAAATGCCTGTGATTATTAAGCTTGCTAGCGGTACGCATGGTAATGGCGTTGTCCTAGCCGAGAACCGCAAGGCAGCCAAGTCTGTACTTCAGGCCTTCTATCTTACAAATGATGATGGTGTTAACATCCTTCTCCAGGAGTTTGTGAAGGAATCTGCTGGTACGGATATTCGTGCCTTCGTCGTTGGCAACAAGGTTGTTGCTAGCATGAAGCGCCAGAGTCTTGATGATGACTTCCGTTCTAACCTTCACAAGGGTGGTACTGGTACGCCAATCAAGCTTACTCCAGATGAAGAAAAGATTGCCGTTAAGGCTGCAAAGGCTATGGGATTGAGCGTCGCTGGTGTAGATATTATGCGTAGCGCACGCGGTCCATTAGTACTCGAAGTTAACGCTTCGCCAGGATTTGGTATCGAAAAGGTCACTGGCCGCAACGTGGCTGGCAAGATTATTGAGTATGTTGAGCAGAATGCTAAGCGTACTGTCCGCCGCGATAAGGTAGGTGCCTAAAAGAGATTAAAAAAATAACCAGGGTCGAACCTGGTTATTTTTGTTTTTCAAGATTAGTTGCGATTCGTTTTGACGTAATCTTCTTCTTTCTCCATGGTGGAGCGAAGGGTGTATTCTTTGCAATGATTGTCTTCGTTACAATTTTTGCCTTCGTAGCTGAAGTTGCCACCCTCTTGCCAGAGATTGACGCCGATTGGATCGGTGAAAAGGTTTGGATCAATCCAAGGCAGCATTTCTGCGCTGTCGATGGTCTCTGGGTAGTAACCCTTTTCGCGATAGTAGCATTCCTCAAGTGCGTAATAGATGGCATTGATGGAAACTTTGCGCTTTTCATCGCGGTCCATCTTGGCAATATCTTGCTTCTGGAAGAAGAAGAGCACTGCAAAAACGCCTACGATAGCAATACAGATGATAATCTCTAAAACGGTAAAGCCTTTTTTCGTCTTCATTGTCCTTATTTTAGCACAAAAACTCAAGGCTTGCTGACTAGTGGGTCTGGCTATAGCGCTTGACTGTGAATCCAAACGCCAGTGCGCTGCCGAAGATTATGGTGTAGGTTACGATATTATCGAGAGTGTTTGGTGTGCCTGGCTCCTCTGGCTCTTCAGGTTCTTCTGGTGCATAAGTATTGATAATCATATTGGCGCCAGCAAATGGCTCTGCTTTGCCGCCAGTCTCAGATTCTGGCACAAACTCTGCTTTGTTAATCATGACGACGCCCATGGCGCCCGATGAAACCGCTATTGTGTCGTCACGGGTCATATCGTATCTGGTAGCGGCGCCTTGCTGAATTATGCTTTCGATATAAGCGTCGAAACCACTGCGTGGGGCGGAAGCGGGTAGTGTGTCAATATCTATCGTGGACTCTTTGTCGCGTAGGATCTGCAAATCGCAACTTTCGATACTAGCTGTCATTACAACATACTTACTTCCGTCGAGTCTGACTCTAAACGGGATGTTGTTTCTTAAGCGAGTACCAGCGTAGTGCATTGTTTCTGCTTCGTCGTCAGAGATGTCGTAGATCGAAAACGATGGGTCGTCGTGAGCTGAGCTTGGAGCGTAGCAAGAGATCTCTAGGATATCGACTAGTCCTTCGCCTTCATCGTAGGCATAGCTTGCGAGATAATTCTCGACGCCATCCTCAACGATGACATATTCTGCGTCTTCGCCAGCATTATTCTTTTTCGGCATATCTTCGAAAGTGCCTTGCCAGATCGTATCGGAGCCCTCTTTTAAGTCATCTGAAGTTAGGGTTACCTCCGCGAGGGCTTTGTCCATGTTATTCTTTTCGTAAATCTTGACCGTGATACTTTCTGGACGTTCTGATTCGGAGCCTTTGTCGTTCCACTTCTTGTAGAAATCGAAGTCGAAGGTATTGCCAGAGAAGGTATTTGTAATCTCGATATCATTGCTTACGATTGGTGCGTTGCTCGAGCTATTGTCTTCGAGCGAAGTGTATTCTACGTCGTAATTTGTATAGTTGTCGGCCTCGACGACTCTATAGCTATTTTCGAACCCGCTGATTTCGTAGCGACCCGAAACTGCAAACTCGCCAACCCAATTGCCGTCAGTATCGGCATCTGCTTCGGTTAAGGTGATCGTGTCGACTATATCACCAGTTCTCGCATTGACTAAATTGAAATGAACCTCGTCTGGGCGATATTGTTCTTTACCGTCGTCGTCCCAGATCTTTTTGGCCTTAACAATGTCTTTCTCGTTCTTGACGACAATTTCTGAAACTTCTTCGCCATCGCGCAGAATAGTGCCATTATCATCGATAGTGAAGCTGACTGGCTCCATAATTCTATAGCCTTCTGGAGCATCAAGCTCGACAATTTCGTAATCATGGCCACGCATCAGATTGCTAAAGAATTTATCCTGACCATCCGTCTCCCAGCCATAAATCTGAGAGCCGTCCATACGCAACGACAAGTTCGCGCCCGTCAAAGCTTGGCCGTTTTCGTCTACCTTCTTTACGGTGAGTTGTGTCTTCTTGTAGTTTACGAAGCTCATGCTTTCGTCGTACATTGTGGCATAGGTACCGCAAACCTTAGTTCCGTATGGAATACGACCGCTAGTACTATAGATAACTTCGCCGGTCTCGACGTTTATGACTGGTTTTGTTGGAAGTACCTGTGAGCCGACATCGTCAGACGAGCATAGCTTTACTACTCGCACATTGTACAAAGAGGTGAACTCTGCGCTATAAACCTTATGAAGGTTAGTGATATCTAGAAAATCACCATCAAACCTATAAAACATACTTTGCGTGTTATAGTGATTTTCCTCGTCACCCCAGCCATAATACTCTCCGTTCGTTTTCCAGGTAGACATATCAATACGCTTGAGTGCTATTGGAGTTACGCTATCTATGCTAAACATATCATCCGCATGCTCGAGACTATCAGTTTCAAACAGCGAAAAATCAAACGACTCAATAGGAGCGTTGTCGAACATACCGTACATCGTAGTAACGTTTGTCGTATCAGGATTACCAAAAATTACACGTTCAAGATTCTCATCATAAGCAAACATGTAAGACATGTCCGTGACATTCGAAGTATCAAAGGTGCTAATATTATAAGACTTAGCGGCTTGGTAAGAGCCAAACATTCTACTCATGGAAGTCATCCTTGAAGTATCAAGTTTTCGCAAATCATATGACTCGCAGTTCGAAAAACCATAAAAGCTAATCCGCACCGGTCGCACGGCGTCTTTGAAATGAACGGATTTCACATAATAATCCTTCGAATAACCACCCCCGTAATATTGCCCTGAAGCATCTTGATGCACATTGAAGCCACCTTCGCCATTTTCTGGCACTACTTCATAATAAAGATAGCCATCATTATAGTTATTTGGGTTAAGGTATTCGTAATGGCGGTTTTCGTATGCTCCTTCTTCGGCACGGAAGAAAGTAAGCGAACCGTCGCGCGAATCGAATACGGCGTAGGCTACGCCCTGTAGATCATCGTCGGAAGCGTGGAAAACATTGCCTTCAATGCCATCGTACTGAATTTCCATTGAAACCGGCTTGGCATAAACGATTGTGATTGGCTCCGCAGCGCTTTCCTCGATTGTTATAATCGCATAGCCAACGTTGTTGTCATAAATAATCGTGTCGTCGTCACCAGGAACTTCTGTAATCTCGAAAATGATGTATTTTTCGTTTTTGATATCAGCATCAGAATAGGGAACATCCTCGAAAACGATACTACCGTCAGCACGGTTTGTTGTGGTCATAATTACTTCGCTTGAACCAGGCTTGCGCAACTCAAAAGTATATTCGCCCTCTGATACTTCGCCGCCATCTACAACTTTCTGGCCGGTAATATCAATAGTTCCAGAAAGAGCATAGCTCGCGCAGCTGAGCAATAAGGTATTCGCAATAACCGCGAATACGGCAATCCAAAAACGCTTCATACAAAACGTTATCTCCCTTTTCGATTTTTATTTTCAATGTGTCTCTCAAACACTTGTTAAATCAATAATAACATAAGCGTAAAAAAATCAATAGTAAAAGTCGTAGGTCTGGATTTGGAAACACAAAAAATAGCCCCAAAGGGCACGTCCTAAATTGGTAGCACCGACTGGGATCGAACCAGTGACCTTAGGCTTATGAGTCCTACGCTCTAACCAGCTGAGCTACGGTGCCACAATGTATAAAGTATACCAGATAAAAGTCTGGATTACTAGCTTAAGCTATAAAAATAGCCCTGAGGCTATCAATGAATGGCGGAAGGGGTGAGATTCGAACTCACGGAGCTTTTTACACTCGCCGGTTTTCAAGACCGGTACCTTAAACCACTCGGTCACCCTTCCGTGAAATCTATATTACCATAATTTTACCCCATGCGCAAAGCGTGGCATAATTTCAAGAAAAGGAGCGCCATGAAAGTTAGAATCAAGAAAATTGCCGAAGATGTAATCGTCCCACAGTACGAAACGCCGGGGGCGGCTGGTTTTGATTTTCATGCCTATATCAAAGAGCCGTATATCTTGAAAGTAAACAAGCGCTATGCGGTGCCGACCGGCCTGATTTTTGAAATCCCGGAGGGCTACGAGCTGCAGATTCGTGCTCGCTCTGGCCTCGCGGCGCGTAATGGTATTACGATGATGAATGGCGTCGGTACGATCGACTCGGATTACAGGGGTGAGGTGCATGTTTTATTGACAAATCGTGGCGAAGAAGATTTCGTGATTGAACCTGGTATGCGTATTGCGCAGGGGCTTTTCGAGCGGGTTGACCAGGCGGAATTTGAGCTGACTGACGAAGAATTTTCGGATACGAAGCGTGGTAAAAAGGGCTTCGGCTCTACCGGAGTTTAGAGCAGGAAAAAGGCGGGTCTAGGACCCGCCGGGGATTAGTCGGAATCGGCAATAGTGTTGCAGCTTGTACCATCGGAGTACGAGATGACGGTGCATGCGACTGTGCCGCCGAGCTCACGCTCGAGGTTTGTAATCGCCTTGCGAACCTCGCACTTCCACCTGTAACGAACACTGCAATCGGTGAAAGTCGGTCCATCGATGTGGACCATGACTGCCGGGTAGCCCTGTGATCTTGCGGCGACGACGGTGCAGTAGATCATCTGATCCTTCGTAAGCTCGGCGAGCAAATCGTCGATCTTCTTGAGGTTGGGCTGAAAGTCGGAGGCCAAGCGGTCTTAGGAAGACAAACCAAATGATCAAC
>JAZSOA010000009.1:0-26052 GCA_045536655.1 Candidatus Nanosyncoccaceae bacterium
AATAAACATCCACCGGCCTAGCCGGTGGTTTTTCTTATGCGGGCATAGCCCTTTCGTTCCTCGCTGACGCGTGGAACGCGTAAGCAGCCTGTCAGCTGCGTGACTTACGTTATTTTTTGGAAAATGTTCCGCTATTGTCCAACGTTAACTGTTGGCCAAGTTTATCTTCTTTGAGTTGGTTTTGGATATATTCTGCTATCCTTGCCGTATTCTTACCGACAGTATCTACATAGTATCCTCGACACCAGAATTCTCTGTTTCTGTACTTATACTTCAGCTCACCAAACTGTTCATAGAGCATCGTACTACTTTTGCCTTTCAGATACCCCATGAAACTCGAGACGGAAAATTTTGGCGGGATCTCTACGAGCATATGGATATGGTCGGGACATGTTTCAGCCTCCACAATATTAACCCCTTTCCATTCGCAGAGTTCCCGCAAAATTTTTCCAATAAATATCTTTTTGTTTTTGTAGAACACAAGGCGCCGATATTTCGGCGCAAAAACTAGGTGATATTTACAATTCCACTTCGTATGACTTAAACTATTTATATCGTTAACGGACATAAAACTCCTTTTTGCATGTTTATCTAGCTGACAGGCTACACGAAAAGCATAGCAAAAAGGAGTTTTCTGACTCATCGGTAAACCTAAACGGAACCACCAGCCTAGCTGGTGGTTTTACACTACAAGAACAGCCCTGGCACTAGCCGGGGCTTTCTTTTTGTCTTTATAAAATTACTTGAAGAATAAAATTGCCTAGATAGGTATTTTCTTCTTGTGAAGCGCTATTATCGATAGAGCGAGCAAGAAAAAATGCCTAGATAGGCAATTTTAACTTCAAGTGGTAGCCCGGGCGCGAGTCGAACGCACAACCTTCTCCTTAGGACGGAGCTGCTCTATCCATTGAGCTACCGAGCCATATCCACATAATACCATAAACCAAGAAAAACCGCCCCTCTTTCGAGGGACGGCCTTTGCCGAAGGTTTACGGAAATAGTTAACCACGGGATGCCGAGGCGCAGTAGTGATCCACCACTGCCGCCAAAGCAATGAGCTCGGTATCAATCTTTTTCTCACTGAGATCGAGATCGATAACCCCGTAACGAGATGGGGACTCGATTTTACGCGAACGATAGCTGGAAGCATAGCAGCCTCCAATCTTCTCATCCACGAGAATCTCGCCCTCCTCCGAGAAGGAGAATCTCAGGAGTCCACCGCTCGCCAGATCCGTTGCAGTGACATAGCCAGGCGCAAGGCCTACACTTGTCAGATCCTGTCCGTAGACCTGGATCCTCCAAATGCCAGAACCCCAGCAGGCGCTGCCGTTACAGTTGGCGAACATCGACTTAGCATCGCTGAGCTGTTTCCAGCCGTTTGCGACGCCATTGCAAGCTTCATTGCGATAGTTCACGAAGTCGCCATCAATGTTGCCATTGGTGACGTATTCGAAGAACCCGTCGATGCTTGCATACTCGTTGATCTGTTCCAGCTCGTCAGCTTCAGCTTCTGCTTCTGCTTCGACTTCGGCCATAATACACTCATAGAGCGCACAGGCCATAGCCATATCAGCACTGCAAACCGTCTCTACTCCCCACGAGACCGATCCGGTCAGGATGAAAGGAGTTGTGGCGCAGCACTGAATGCCGTCCAGATCGAGGCAGTTGCCGAAGCCGAAGTTAATGACGCTTCCCTCGCGGGAAACCGTGAACAGGGATTTATTGTCTTTGAAGACATCGATCACTGCTCCGGTAGCATAGCCACCAGTCGTGATCTCGCCCGACATGAAGTCAAGGTAGTAATCCCCGACCGTCACACCGAACTTCCAGTCTTCACCGGAAATGTCTGCGGACTCGTAATAGGACTCGAAGACCTCCTTAGCGGTTTTTGCGCCGCTCTGACCCGCACCGTCGTTGACACGGTCGAGGAAGCCGTCGAAGTCCGCTTCAGCGTACTGCAGAGCCTCGTTCGAAATCGAGGACTCCACGGTTGACGCACTCACTGTCGTGGGCATGTTCATGCCGAAGGTTGCAGTGATTGCGATGGCGGTGGCGAGGCTCGCAGCCTTCACCTTCGAAATAAAAGTACCGAGGTTCATCATAGATAACCCCTCCTCAATATATTTACACTGTTTTACCAGTGCATTGTGTGTATTATACCATAAACGGTTATAATTGTCAATATTTAACCATTAGCTTAGCGCTTTTGTACTATACTTAAGATATGGACAATACAGACATACAGCAGATAGCACAAAACGTCGCGAGGCAAGCAAACTACAAAATGCACGCCAAACAGCTTGCTGTGCCGATTTTTAAGGATATGAAGTCAATTAGCATCGACGATCCACACATGATTTTCTTCTTTGAAGACGAAGCGCACTCAGAACGTTTTGCCTCCGATGGCTATATCGAGGATGGACAGTTTGAAGACAGAGTTTCCCTTCGCCTCGAGCAACTCAAGCAAATTATGACAAATCAAGGCTGCGAAATGAACTATATGTTCTTCAAAGATTACGACAACGGAGCATTCAAGTTTAAATTGTATGTTTGCGACACCATCGCCCCAAACGGCGAAGGCAAGAAAATTGTCCGCGAAATCCATGCTTATTTCGTCGAACCAAGAATGCACGACCTCTACCAGATAGTCTGGTCGGTCGGCCCCTTCCCGATGCCTACCGAAACCCTAAAACCAGGCGTAATTGACCTAGAAAACGACGCCATTACCGCACAACAAGTCCAGAGAATGCAAATCATTATGGATGGCGTAAAATATAGAAACTAATTAGGAGCTATTTCATGAAAATCTGCATTTGCTGTAGCCTTACCTTTACAGACGAGGTCCTTGAACTGACCAAAAAGCTCGAAAAACTTGGCCACGAGGTTTTGCTACCAAACAGCGTCATAACCGGCGCAATTCACAACCCAGATTTCGATCCTGCCGCCGCCAAACACGCCAATGGCGCCGATGCCATTCGCGCTCACTTCGATAAAATCAAAAAATCTGACGCCATTTTAGTCTGCAACTACACTAAAAAAGGTATCGAAAACTACATTGGCGCCAATACCTTCCTAGAGATGGGCTATGCTTATGGCCTAAGAAAACCAATTTATACCCTTAATCCGCTGCCGAAATACGAATATATTAGCGACGAAGTAAAGGCTCTTGAGACAATCTGCCTAGACGGCAATTTAAGCAAGATAGCCTAAACTAAAATTCGACAGTATGGCCCCGCAGATTAGCTTCAGCGGTATCCTCTGGGTCATCTATCTGCTTTTGCATATCATTATTGATTTTTCTTAATTCCGAAATTGATTCTGGAGACAATTTTTGCTGTTCGAGCTCTTCCTTTAACCGAAAAATTGGACCAATTTTAAAGGTATGGCCACCCCGTGGATCAGGGCTCATTGAAACACCGCTATAAAAAGAATACCTATATAGCTCAATTAACGCTTTTTTCTTTAAATCTTCATCAATCGAAACCTTCTTCAAAAGATCAATCAGCTCTTGATAACGCTCATTCGCAAAAGCAAATTCGCTTCTCCACTCACACATCGAGAAGAGCTCTATTAGTAAGTCGCTCATTTTTTCGTTCCCTTTTCTTTTTCTTTAGCCAGCTTTTTCTCCAGTATTTCGATCCGCTCAATAATTCCAGGCGCCGGCGGCAAAGGATGATAGCCTATGCCATATTTTGTGCATCTTCGCTTCTCGATCCTCTCTAAATCCTCGTCAACATCTACGAGTTTTCGATAAAAATCAAGAGCTGCCTTATATTTCTTCTCGTACTCCAGAAACTCGGCTTGCCTTAAAAGATTATTTCTATATAAACCAAGCGTATCTTCTCCAAAGTTAGCTTGCTCAATATAATAGTTCCCTCGCTTATCAAACAGATACCAAACCTTATCTCTCCAAGACCAATTCTTCATCCTTTCCGGCACTTTCTCAAACAGAGCCATTATTTCCCAAGCGCCACCAAAATTGTCAGTTTGATGTGCCCAAACAATCGCCTCATTTTGCTTAATCGCTTTTTTGCCTTTGGCCGTAGTTTTATAGGTATCACCTTCGAGTTTTATAAAGCCTCTAGACTCAAGACTTCGTAAAAAGCTATCAACATCTACTATGCCATAATCAAACCACCAATATGCTGGATAGATTTGTCCTTCTTTCGCGGGATACTTCGTAGTAGTATCGCAGAAATGTAACATTACTATCTCGGGAGGATAGAGACCCTCTTCCGTTGGCTTTACTGTTTTTATATGCTCTTCATATAAAATAACCCTCTCAGACGGTTCGAGCGACCCAAAAGTATAATAGGTTAAATCCTTATGATAGTGAGATAGCTCATCCTTTCTAACCTTGCTAAAATCTGCGTATTTTCGCAAACTAGCATCATCAGTTACAGAATCTATCTTTTTAAAGAAGTCTATCGCCGAACTAATCAATCCCATAGTTTCATTATATACTTCCCGTAACTACAAATTACCGAGCAATAAAAAATACCGCTACTTGAGCGGTATTTTTATATCCTTAGCGAGTGTATTTCTCGGACAAAGTCTTGTAAATCTGAATCTCTTCAGGCTTAAACCAGAAAGAAACTTCCTGCTCCGCCTCTTCAGGATTACCAGAAGCGTGGATCAGGTTTGCAGTTGCCTCACCACGGGCCGAAGCATAACCAAAGCTAATGTGTGCATAGTCACCACGAATTGTACCCATATCGGCCGCCATTGGCTCGGTCGAACCAACCATCTTGCGTACCACTGGGATAGCTTCAACACCCTCGAGCACCATTGCAATTACTGGGCCAGAGGTCATAAAGTCAACCGTCCAGTCAAAAGCCTTTTGACCACGGCGGGAAATCATCTTCGAAATACCTTCATAATGATGATAATATTTATCCTTGTCAGGATTTACCATTTTGGTAGCAACAATTTTCAGACCAACACGTTCAAAACGGCTCAAGATTTCACCCACGATACCACGCTGCACGGCATCAGGCTTAAAGATTATCAGGGTGCGCTGAATCATATTATCTGGATTATTTTCCTTCGTAAAACCTATGTTGTAAGCATTTACGTCTTTTTTGTTGTCAGCTTTTTCGGCCATGTATAATCTCCTTTTCTGTTAATATATCACAAAACCTAGACCCTTCAAGGATAAGCGACTTACGATTCGGGGTCGGAGTGGAATTTTTCGTGGATTTCTTTCAGATGAGGATCGGTCACATGCGTATAAATCTGAGTGGTCGAAATATTCGAATGCCCCAAAAGCGATTGCACTGAACGTAAATCTGCCCCATTCATCAGTAAATCCGTCGCAAAAGAGTGCCTCAAAGTATGCGGCGTAACGTGTTTTGTAATTCCCGCTGCGCGCACATATTTATTAATAATCCGTTCTACGCTGCGCGGCGTCAAACGACGATAATCTCCGCTCGCGCCCGCCAACGGCTGATTCTTCGAATTATTCAGGAATAATGCCGGCAAAGAGTCTTTACGTTCCGAAAGATAGTCCGCAACGGCTAAAGCTGCCGAATCTGACACGAAGACCGGACGATCCTTCTGTCCCTTACCGCGCACCATAAATTCCTTGCGCTCCAAGTTTACACTATCGCGATTCAAGGCAATCAGCTCCGAAATACGCAAACCGGTAGAAAATAACAATTCCAAAATCGCCCTGTCGCGCAAACCAGTCTCTGTATCAATTGGGATCTGATTCAAAATCGCTTCAATCTCATCAACATGCAAAAATGTCACCTGCGGACGATGCGTTCTTGGCAATTCAACCAAAGTCGGATCGAGACTCTTAATCTTGCGCTTTGCCAGGTACTTCAGGAAACCACGCAAAGCAATTAGATGATAAGTCTGTGTCGCCACCGACAAACCCTTTTTCTGTGGTGTCTGGTAGCGATTCAGCCATAGACGATACTTCCTAAGCCATTCTTCATCGATATTCGCCGGTTTTAATTCTTCCCCGCCAAACTCCACTAAACGCTCAAGATACAACTCGTAATTGCGCGTCGTATAACGGCTGCGGCCAGATTCTACTTCGAGTGATTCCAGAAAATCGTTAATTAAATCCGTGATATACATCTAGAAACTCACAAACTCCAAAATAAATTCTTTACAAAAGAATACAACTAAAAAGCCCAGAATCAAGAACGGACCCATCGGGATCATCTTGTCCTTCTTTTTAGACAAATATATCGCCGGAAGCATAACCAAGCAGCCAAGTAAATTCGAGACAAACAAACAAGATATTGCTAGCCAGGCATTATTGAGGACCATCGCGAGCGGAATGCAGAGTAGATAATCACCACCGCCAACCCACTTCTCTTTACTCAGTTTATAAAGCAAGAAATAAAAACCCGGCAACAAGATTAAACCCAATACACCACTCAAAAATTCCATAAGATCAAAGTTACCGTTCTTTACGACGCTGATATTCATAGCGTAATACATGAACGCGATGAATATCGCAGCCGTCAAAACTGCAACTGGCAATTCTTTCCACTTCGCATCATACAAAAAAGCCATACATAAAACCACCAAAAGCACAAAATATACTATCATTCGAAAAATCGCCAAACCATTGACGTCTAGCACTTGTTCCATTTCCGGCCAGAACAAGAAGCTCAAGCCAAATACGACAGCCATACCAACTTCGGACAAAATCTCCATTGCTCCGATTTTTTTATGACACTTACGGCATTTTCCACCCAGCATCAGCCAGCTCAAGATCGGAATATTATCATACCACCGTAGTCTATAGCCACAACTCAAACAATGCGACCATTTGGACTTGTCATTCCTACGGATTCGCCAAACCTGACAACAAGCAAAAGATCCAAGCCCAGCACCCAATATAGCCAGAATTAAAGTCACCATTAGATTCATACTCTTATCTTAGCACAAGCTTTATCTGACAACAAAAAAGACCGCCGAAGCGGTCACTTTTTGCTTTACCCTGCAGAGATATCGTTGACGAGCGAGTAGATTGGGAATAGAACACCACCAACCAAGACGCCTGCCATACCGGCCATCGCAATCATAAGCAAAGGCTCGATCATGTCTGCGATACGCTGAACTTTTTCATCGAGCTCATCTTCATAGACCTGAGCAGCCTTACCGAGCATTTCATCCATCTTACCAGATTGCTCGCCGATTGCAGCCATCTGATGTACAAGTGGCAAGATATATGGCTTATCTGTATATGCCGTGCTAAGCGCCTTGCCGCCCTGCACTTCAATTGCCGCCTTCTCAACCGATTCCTCAACAATCATATTGTTCATGGCATTACCGCCAATATGCATCGTATCGAGCACCGAGACGCCCGCTGAAAGTAGAATTTGTGAAATCCTACAAAGACGAGACATATAAAGAATCTGGAACAAGTGCTTGAAAATTGGCATATTGAGTTTGACACTAGCGAAGGTTTTCTTACCACCTTCAGTCTTACGCCAGACCGATAGCAAAGCCACAATAATCACGCCCACGATAATCACGAGCCACCAGAAGTTGAAGATGAAGTCCTTAATATCAACCAAGACCTTAGTCAAACCAGGAACCTCAGCATCCAAATCGTCATAAAGCTTTTCGACCTGTGGAACAACCGCGACCATCATATACACGAAAACGCCTACAATCGTAAGCACACAGATAATTGGATAAGTCAAAGCGCCACGAATCTTGCTCATCATCTTGGCGTCCTTCTCTTCCTGAGCAGCAATACGTTCCAAGCTCTCATCGAGGGTACCCGAAACTTCACCTGCGCTAATCAAGGATAGATAAACATTATCAAAGATGTCGGTATGCTTACCGAAAGCCTGGCTCAAGCTACGACCGGCTTCTACGTCGGTCAAGATACTTTCAATCACTGAGCGCATCGCAGAACTCTGTGTCTGCTCTGCTACCGTGCGAAGAGCCTGAGCGACTGGCAAACCAGCACCGACCAAAGTCGAGAACTGACGCGTAAAGTTAATACGGTCGTTCGAATGGACTTTGTTGAGCTTGCCCAAGATGCCCGCGCCTTCTTCCGTCAATGTCGACGGAACATAGCCACGGTCCACAAGCAGCTTGCCGGCCATACGCTCGCTTTCGGCCTGAATAAAGCCGGAAGTTTGCTTACCAGTGCTAATCTCCTTTGCGTGGTATTTAAATCTTTTTAGGCTCATCCGCGTGCCAACCTTTCAAATTCTTCAAGATTTACTGCGTATTCGCGAGCGTCATCGTAAGTAATGACACCCTGCTGGATTAACTTCACAAGCGTGCGATCCATGGTCTGCATACCCTGGTCTGCACCTGTCTGAATAATCGTATCGAGCTGATGCGTTTTACCTTCGCGAATCACCGAGCGAACCGCTGGGTTAGCCACCATGACCTCGGCTGCAACCACACGGCCACCACCAATTGCTGGGATGAGGCGCTGTGCACAAATTGCCATCAAGATATTCGAAAGCTGAGAGCGAATCTGTGGCTGCTGATGTGGCGGGAAGACGTCAATCATACGGTCAATACTCTGCGAAGCTGAGTTAGTGTGCAATGTTGCGAACACGAGGTGACCAGTTTCTGCGATCGTAATGGCAGCCTGAATCGTCTCAAGGTCGCGCATCTCACCAATCAAGACCACATCAGGGTCCTCGCGGAGAGCGCTACGTAGAGCTGCCGAGAAAGAATAAGTATCATAGTGGACTTCGCGCTGAACGACAACGCTACGAATCGAGTGATGAATATACTCGATTGGATCCTCGATCGTGATAATATGCGTCGAACGCTCGCGGTTAATCTTATCAACCAAACCAGCCAAAGTTGTAGACTTACCAGAACCGGTAGGACCAGTCACGAGAACCAAGCCGCGTGGGAAATCTGCAAAAGTTGTAATGACGTTCGGCATGCCCAAATCTTGAATCGAGCGAATTTCGTTCGGAATCAAACGGAAAGCACCCGCAAGGTTGCCTCTTTCGTGGAAGGCATTAACGCGGAAACGGCCAAGATCACCGAATGAGAAGGAATAGTCAAATTCCTTGTCCTTTAGCAAGATTTCCTTCTGCTCTTCTTCGAGCGTCGAGAAAACCAAGCGTTCAACCGTCGCTTCGTCTAAACTTTGATAACCTGGGATTGGACGCAATGCGCCATCAATCCTTAAAATCGGCGGAAGTCCCACCTGCAAGTGAAGGTCACTTGCTTTCGTGCGGACACATTCCTCAAGTAAGCTTTCGATTCTTACCTGATCGTTCGGAATGGCCGTGCTACTAACCGGCGCCGCGGCGCCTGGTACATTTACCTGCCCACTATTTTCCATAAGTCTATTATACTTATGTTTAAAAGAAAATACAAATAAAATAGTCGTTCGTCTTAGGAAGCTAATTGTATATTTTTCGAACAAACTTAAACGTTCTTCAAAAATATACAATTAGCTACCCAAGACAATAATTATTTATTTGTATTTTCTTCCCGAAAACAACAAAAATTCCCCCTACTCGGGGGAATTTTTGAAGCTACTTGAGATATTCTTTCAATTTCTTCGTATCTTTGTTCTTGCGAAGCTTGGCGAGTGCCTTCGCCTCAAACTGGCGAATACGTTCACGCGTAACCGAGAATTCTGCGCCGACTTCTTCGAGTGTATGACTCTTACCGCCACCGATACCGAAACGCATCTTGATAATCTTCTGTTCACGATCCGTCAAAGTTGAAAGGATTTCCGCAATCTGCTCTTTCAAAAGCTGAGTTGCAGCCGAATCTTCTGGCGATACGCGGTCTTCATCTTCAATGAAATCACCAAGCGAGGAATCATCGTCTTCACCATCGCGGCCAACCGAAGCATCAAGCGAAGCAATATCCTGCTTAATCTTCATGACATACTCGATCTTATCGGCGTCCATGTCCATGGCCTTACCGATTTCTTCAGTGGTTGGTTCACGGTTAAGTTCCTGAGTTAGGCGGCGCTGCGTGCGGAGAACCTTGTTAATCGTTTCAACCATGTGTACAGGAATACGAATCGTACGTGCCTGGTCGGCAATTGCACGCGTAATAGCCTGGCGAATCCACCAAGTCGCATAAGTTGAGAACTTAAAGCCCTTATCTGGGTCGAACTTCTCTACTGCGCGCAACAGACCAGTGTTGCCTTCCTGAATCAAATCCAAGAAATCAAGACCACGGCCAGAATAGCGCTTAGCAATCGAAACCACGAGGCGCATGTTGCTTTCGGCCATTTTGTCTTTGGCGCGCTTCTTTTCTTTTTCGTTGCCATGAATAATCTTCTGAGCAAGTTCGAATTCTTCCTCTTGACTCAGTAGTGGAATTTTACCAATTTCACGGAGATAGAGCTTAACGGAATCATCCGCAACCTCATCATAATTTACAGAGCTGGCATCAATTTCGAGGCCCTCATCGTCCTCTTCCATATCGTCTAAACTTGGCTCTTCATCAAAGCTAGCGTCATAACGCAAATCTACGTCTTCGTCCATTTAACCTTTCCTTTTATTTACTCTTTTATTTTTGATAGGTTTTTGTTGAAAATCGCGTTATGTATCTATCTGGTTGGCAAAAATATAAAAAATAGCCCAACAACCAGTACATTCAAGAAAAAATATACAGTATGAAAAACCAAAAAGCAAGAAAAATACCAATTTTTTAGTTATTTTTTAATTAATTTGTTCATTTCCGCCAAAAGCTGCAAGGCTTTTTCCTCGTCACCGTCTTTTTCGGCCCGTTCGATCGCCGCCGCGAGACGTCTTCTTTCCGAAGCAATCATTTCCACTTTCACGCGCGAAAGCAAGTTCTCTGCATCGCGTTGCTTCTCCGCCGCCGAACGATTCGCAAACTCTTGTTCGTAAACTAAACTGAGCTCATCGTCATTCAAGTCACTAAAATCCAAATCTTCGTCGATCTTCACATCGCCAAATTTCATCAACGCTGCAAGATATTTAACTGCTCGACTTGGACCAGAATTATCGTTCTTTAATTCTACGCTCGGCTTTTTAAACTTCTTCTCTGGCATGGCAATCTTCTGCGCACGGAAAGCTTCGAGCGAAATCCCCAAGCGCTCACTCACAAGACGTTCATATTTTTCGCGCAGCACTGTATCTTTTTCGTCTAGCTGCGAAATGAGCCGCTTTGCCTCGGTACAGTATTCTTGGTAGCCCTTCTCGGTTTTGAGGTCATACTTCGCAATGTATTTCTCCAATAGCCATTCCAATGCTGGCTGGCATTTTCGCACCGCTTCCTTCCAAAGCTCCGGATCCTTTTGAATTAATTCATCCGCATCCTTGCAACCATGGTAATCATCTACAACCGACAAATAAATACCAAACTTCGAAGCCATCTGTACCGCGCGTTCCGCTGCGCGCACGCCCGCTTCGTCGCCATCATAGGCCAAACGAATATCGTTCGTCATGCGCGAAAAACTCTTCAAGTGATTCTCCGTCATCGCAGTTCCGGCCGTCGCAACAGCCTCGAGTACGCCCGCCTGATGCGAAGAGATTACATCCATGTTCCCTTCAACCACAACCACAAACTCCGAACGGCGCACCGCATCTTTTGCCTGGCTAAGGCCAAAAATATGACGACCTTTATTGTACAGAATTGTCTCTGGAGTATTCAGATATTTTGGCGAATTTTTATCGTTCGTCAAAATGCGCGCCGTAAAGCCAATTACGCGCCCGCCAACATCCATCAACGGAATCGTCATGCGACCCTTGAATAAATCACCACCAAAGCGATTAAGCAGACCAGCGTCTTCCATTTCTTTCTTCGTAAAACCACGCTTGGTCAAAAAATCTACCAATGCCCGGCCAGAACTTGGCGCATAGCCAATTCGGAAAGTTTCAACCGTCTTTTTGTTCATATTGCGCTTGTAAAAAACGTATTCACAAACTGTCTTGTTTTTTGAAAGACAGAATTGATAATACTTAGTCGCCAATTCGAGTGCTTCATATAGGCGGTTCTTATGCCCTGCCAAAGCCTTATCACTGCCAGAATAACGTTTTAGTTCAACACCCGCCTGCTGCGCGAGTTTTTCTAGAGCCTCACGAAAAGTCAGGCCCTCCATTTCCATCACGAAGGTAAAGATATCACCACCCTTGTTACTCGAAAAATCGTGCCAGATACCCTTTTCTGGCGACACCATAAAGCTCGGGGTTCGATCCGTCCCCCACGGCGAATGTCCTTTCAGATTTCTTCCGGCACGCTTAAGCTCCATATACTGACCAATCACATCTTCGACTGGCAAGCGCGCACGAATTTCCTCCTTGGCATCATCCATATCTTAATTATAATACAGAGACAGGTATAACCCGTTATTTTTTCGGATAGCTTTCTCTGTCTATCCGAAAAATCGTAGTTAACTTACTTATGCTATAATGATTCTATGGACAACAAAGCTTATCTTGATCAAATTGCGGTTAAGGAACAACCAAAAAGCTCCTCGCCATTCTCGTCTCTTCTTAGCCCAATGCTCTTAAAATTAATCATCGGCGCCGTCGTTCTAATCATTCTTCTTATCGTCGTCTCCGCCATTCTTAGCAGCAATAGCGGCAGCAATACTGCTAGCTATGCCGCCCTCTACGAGCGCTACACTATTCTGCTCGACAAGGAAGGCACCCTGCAAGCCCAGAAAGACAACCTCCGCTCCGCAGAGCTTCGTTCGAACACCACCAACTTTATCACAACTGGCGACACTTTCATTAGCAACTACACTAGCGCCATCAACACTTCTGGCATGACCATTACGACCGGCGACCCAGCTATTGCTGCTGAGATGACCGAATATACCACCAATCTCAACAACGCCTACATGAACGGTTATCTCGATAGCTCCTTTGCTTCAGAGAATGCCTATCAGCTTACCGTGCTCATCCAGCTCGAGACTAACATTATCAACACAACCGATAATGACAGCCTCAAAGAGCTTCTGACTTCCAATCTCGAAAGTCTCAAAACCTACCAAGAAATCTATCAGAACTACGGTTCAGAAGAATAGTCAAACAAAAAATACGAGTTCGAGCCGAACTCGTATTTTTATGCCTAAGCTGAAACTTCGTAAGCGTGGCGAATCAAATCGTGCAATTCTTCTTCGCTTAACTGCCCGCTACAAATCACCTCAATGCCATTTTTGCCGAGCGAGCGACTTTCCATCACGCTTTCGTAGCGCTCTTGTAGCAACTTCGAAAGCTTATAATCACAGCGCAATTCGATACACAAAGGATTCGTGCCCTTCTCGATCACGACGCAAATTTTCTCGCCGCGTTCAAACACGCGCAATTCATCTTTTTCGCCCGCCGACTTTTCCGAAACATCTTCAAAAGCCGACAATTCTTTTACGACACTTTCTTCAGATAGCATTTCAGCTCCTCGATACTTCCGCGAATATCATCAAGCGCACGATGATTCTCCGCCTTTGTTACGTAATAATTTAGTGCGTTTTCAAAATAAATCTTCCAGGCACTCACATCAAGCATGCGATAATGCAGCTTCTGGTTAAATTCCGGCCACTCGCGCTCAATAAACTTCCTGTCCTGATGGATCGAATTGCCCGCGAGATAAATTGTCTTGCCAAAGTTCTTATCCACAAAAGCAAGCAGATCCTGTTCAATTTCTTTGGCTGGCTTACCAGCCTCGTTTTGCTCGATCAGGCTACGATATGATTCTGGATTCTTTTCCCAGAATTCGCCCACCATACGCTTCTTAATCAGCGTATCGCTAACCTTAACAATGCCAGTATAGCAATCAAGCTCGTTGAATTCCCAATCCGTAGCAATTGCGGCAACCTCAAGAATACGGTCTTCCACTGGCGAAAGACCGGTCATCTCAAGATCCACCCAGAGCAATGTTGCTTTTTTCTTCGTCATTATTTCTTAATGTCGAGCTTCAAAAGCTTAATTACCAAATAAACACAAAGTGCAAGTACAAGGAAGTTAATCAAATCGTTGATAAATACACCGTAATGCAAGATAGCAACTTCACCAGCTGGTGTGGTACCCATATTAAACTCAAGACCCTTCAAACCGTCAGCCGAACCAAGCAAGAAGCCTAGTGGTGGCATGATGATGTTATCAATCAAAGAATTAACAAGACTACCAGCAGCAGTACCAAGCACCAAACCTACAGCAAGGCCAACAACATTCTGTTCGCGGATGAACTTCATGAATCCGCCAGCACCGCCTTTGAGCTTCTCTGCACCAAGCTTAGCGAGCTTCAGAGAGCGTTCGCGAGCTTTTTCAACACGTTCGCTACGTTCGTCTTCGGCTTCGAGCTCTTCCTCGAGCTGATCCTGAAGTTCCTCGATTTTATCGAGGTGCTTGTCCTCTTCGTTTGCCTTGATTTTAGTTACTTTTTTCGACATTGTAAACTCTCCCAAAAAGTTAGGTATTTTTCATATTATACCATAGCAACAGATAACTAAATTATTGCTCTATTCAGTAACGTCTAGGATATATGTCGAAAGAATATTTTCTAAAACATCCTTAAAAGGCACAATTTGTCTTGGCGAAGTCTTAAAATCACAAGCCGCAAACCAAACATCTGGCGTAAAACGAACCGCTGAATCTACGCCAACATGCGAGCATATATCGCGCCATCCTACCCAGCGCACCGTCTGGTAAAACGTATCGAGATCATCATGCGCCAACCAAGCCAAAAATTCTGAGTAGCCAAAGTCGGTCGGTTCCCATTCCAAACATTCTGGCTGCAAATAGAACACATCGCCGTACGAGTTCGAAGTCACTTTCTGACAAATCGCAAACAAACCGCCAAGCACATCCGTCGCAACTACCAAAGCATCGTACATTAAATCTTCCTTAGGCAAGCTCGAAAGTTTGAAAACCGTCTGTCCATCGACGCCTTTTCCATGCCCCAAAACATGAACCCAATCATCAACCGTAATCACCTCGGCATAAGTCACAACCGCAGCCAAATCCTGCGTCACAGGAATCTTTGCCCATTTCAAAATAGCTTCCGAGCGGGAATTTTCGTTCTCTATAATCTCAATCTTGCGTTCGCTAGATGCTAATAATTCTTTGATCGCTTGGAAGTTGTCGTACATATTTTTAGTTTAACAAATTTCTGCAACAACCAAAAATACCGCCCTTTCGAGCGGTATTGTATTTTACATTTTGTCTGGGATTTCTACGCCGAGCAAATCCAAAGCCTTCGTCAAAACGTAATCGGCCTTTTCGATCAGCCACAAGCGAGCCGAACGCTCCTTGTCGTCCGCCTGCGAGATTGGCGTCTTTTCGTAATAACGGTTCAAATCCTGAGCCAACTCAAAACAGTAGCCGGCAATCTTGTGAAGTTCAAGCTTCTCTACTACGCTACTCACAAGCTCTGGGAATTTGTTAATTCTAATTAGCAAATCCTTCTCGGCGGCAAAATCGTAATCCGCAAAATCAACGCGAGTAAAATCTTTGTTCTTTTCAAGAATCCTGCGAAGACGCACATCGGCATACTGACAGAATGGGCCAGAAAAGCCCGTCAAAGCAAAGATCTTATCTGGATCATAGAGGATACCCATCTTGCGATCAGCTACAAAGTCACTAAACTTAATAGCACCAGTCGCAATTCTACGCACATCTTCATCACTTAATTCGCTATTCGCGAAGTTCTTGCGCACGCGCGCCTCAGCATCGTCCAACATCGCTTCAAGCAAGACTACACCCTTACGGCTAGACATCTTTTCGCGCTTGCCCTCGTCGTTAATAACATCAATCGTGCCAAACCATAGATGGAAATTCTTTTGTTTGAGACCAAGCTTCTTGCCCATGGCAAAAAGTTGTTCAAAGTAAAACTTCTGCTCTGCGCCCACACAGTACACAACCAAATCTGGGTTGTAATTCTCCTTACGATAGAACATGCAGGCCAAGTCGGTTGTAGCATAAAGCGCCGCGCCATTACTCTTTAAAACAAGCATTGGCACATCGATTCCAGCCTCATCCAAGCGGCAAATTACCGAACCGTCTTCGTTCTGTTCGAACTTACCCTCAGCCAAAAACTTACGAACAAGTTCCTTGCCTGGTTCTGCATAAAAACTTTCACCCAACTCCAAATCGGTACTAATCGACATGCGCTTCATGACATCATGAACATGGTCGAGCGAAATCTTGTTAAAACGCTCAGAATATTCAACCGCTTGCGGATCCTTCGCCTCAAGCTTGAGGAGCCAATCCTGAGTCTGATCGGCCAGCTCGTGCTTCCCCTCTGCAGCTTCTTCCTTCAAAGCCTTCTTGGTGTCGATATAAATCTGACCAAGGTCGTAAACCGTAATATCGTCCAAACTCTTGCCAGAACGCAAGAAACCAACTACCCAAACACCGAACGGCGTACCCGTATCACCAAGATGGTTATCCGTTACAACCTTCCAACCATTAGCCTCAAGGAGCTTCTTCGTAGCCCAACCCTGCGTACCAGGACGCAAATGACCAATCGAATATGGCTTGGCCATGTTAATGCTTGGAAATTCTACCAGCGCGGTCTTACCCTTGCCTGATTCATTACAGCCATAATTGTCGTTAAAATCTGCCGCGAGCTTTTCTTGCATTTTCTTTGCCGAAACTTCGACATTGATAAAGCCAGGGCCTGCAATTGTAAAGTCATACTCAGAATCTTGACGCAGACGCTCGACAATCTCTTCCGCAATCTGACGCGGAGCCTTGCCGGCTTGTTTCGCAATACGCATCGCCGCATTCGTCGAGTAGTCGCCCGGAATGTCCGCAGGAACATCCGCAAAATCGACTATCGCGCCATCGATGGCGTAAAGCTCTTTGATAACTTCTGCGATTCGATTCTTTAAGTTTTCCATATCTTTATTTTACACTAATATTCTTGCATTTTCGAAAAAAAATTATAAAATATAAGTAGTGCGACAAGGGTGTTATAAGGTAACTGCGTGCCAGTACAAGAAATGCGTCTCGTAGAAGAGTCTTAAAGCATTTCCATCCATCGCCAATTGTGGATGTGCACGTTCCGCTTCGTGCGGCGCTCCTATATCGCATCACGCCTTTAGTTGGGGCGTCTGTTTCAATCTTTTGCCATTGGAAGGGGCATTGGTGGCGCAATGCCCCACTCCAGGCACCGGCGGCCAATAATTGACCGCCATTTTTCATTGTAATTTTTTACAAAACTTGCATAATCTTCAAATTCCTGCTATAATCTCAAAGTTGCCATTGTTACTGACATTTCGATGGCAATACAGCACAAACACGTGTTGTCTCCTTTCTTTTGTTCTACACACTTAATTTCATTTATGTTGTAGGAAGATCCTTGTCCACGGACGGCCTTGCCGTCCATTTTTTTTGCCTAACAAAAATACCACCCTTGCAGGTGGTATTTAAATCTTATTTCTTCTTCGCAGCCTTCATTAGGCCTTCGAATAATGGATGAGCGCGATATGGCCTACTCCTATATTCTGGATGACCCTGCGTTGCAATGAAATAATCATTCTTTGGTGCTTCAACAAATTCGACAAGCGAACCATCTGGGCTTGTACCAGAAATCTCCAGACCGCCCTTCTCGATTTCATTTACGAAGCTCTGGTTAACCTCATAGCGATGGCGGTGCCTCTCAACGACATCTTTCGAGCCGTAAACCTTCTCTGCTAAGCTACCTTTTACAAGCTTTGCCGGATAGTTGCCGAGGCGCATCGTACCACCAGTGCTTTCCTTGCCAGCCTGACCTTCCATGATATATACAACATTTTCGCCTTCTTCGGCACCAAACTCTTCAGAGTTTGCATTCTTGACGCCGCCTAAGCGAGCCGCCGCAATCACAGCGCATTGCAGACCAAGGCAAAGGCCAAGATATGGCTTGTTATGCTTCAAACAATAGGTTGCAGCCGCAATCTTGCCCTCAACGCCACGCACGCCGAAACCGCCAGGAACCACAATACCGTCAACATTTTCGAAATCCTTGTCGGTTGCTTCTTCGGCATTAATCCAAACTGTATTGAGCTTCACGCCGACCTTCCAAGCTGCCGCCTTCAAAGCCTCAGTCACGGACAAGTAGGTGTCAGTATTATCAACATACTTCGCAACAAGACCAATCTTGACCTCTTCCTTCGGATCAGACTCAATACTTGCCACCAAATCTTCCCACTGCTTCATATCTGGGTCGCCATGATCAACAAAGCGTTCCAATGGCGCCAAAACACCACCCTTCACCGCATTTAGAGGTACTTCATAGACGCTGCGCGCATCTGGCATCAAAACTACCGCATCATCACGCACGCCACAGAACGTAGCGAGTTTCTGTGCAATATGTGGCGCCTTCACGACTTCATCAACATCCATACGCGCTACAACCATATCTGGAATAATACCGAACTGGCGCAAATCACGTAGCGAATTCTGAGCTGGCTTCGTCTTAAACTCTTCACTCGTCGAAAGCCACGGCACATAGCAAACATGCACAAACAAACAATTCTCACGACCAACCTTAGTTGGGAATTCACGAATTGCCTCAATAAAATGCAAGCCTTCAATATCGCCAACCGTACCACCGATTTCTACAATATGCACATCGGAGCCAAAGTGCTCAGCATTATCAAGGAAGGTCTGCTGCACAAGCCCAGTCACGTGCGGCACGAGTTGAACAGTCTTACCGCCGAATTCGCCAGCACGCTCGGCGTCAATCAGTTTCTTATACAATTTGCCAGAAGTCCAGATAGAATCGCCCGTCATTTCCTCATCAAGGAAGCGCTCGTAATGGCCAAGATCAAGATCCGTCTCAGCACCGTCCTGAGTAACATAACATTCGCCATGCTCGCGCGGATTCAAAAGACCCGCATCTACATTAAAATAAGGGTCGCACTTCTGAATAGAGACTTTGAGCCCTTTAGCCTTCAGAATTGCGCCCATACTAGCCGCCATAATGCCTTTACCAACGCCAGAAATAACGCCGCCAGTCACAAAGATGTATTTAGTGTTTGTTTTCATCGCTGGGCTCCTCCTTTAACTGCCCATCCTATTTCCTTACATAATTAGAATAAGGTATTTTGACCTCAAGCACAAGCATTGACATTCCATATTTAGTGGCATAATAGTTGCATTTAACACTAGGCTTAGTCTATTCATTGTAAGTTTTTACCACAAAAGGAAATATTATATAATTTTAAGAGATGAAAGCGATTTATCAGACTAGCTATTCTTTCTATCACGACCGCAAAGAGCCGGTCAATTTTGTGCTGCTAAGCGACCTACATTTTAGTGCCAAGCTCAAGAATGTCGTTTTCGAAAAGGTTCTCGACTGGACACAGGAGCAAAAACCAGATTACATCTTGCTACTCGGCGACCTCGTGCACTGCCTTGATGAACTTAATGATAAAGCTCAATTTAAACGCTTTACTGGATTCATGGAGCGCCTCTCGGACATCGCCCCTATCATCTCCATTCTCGGCAACCACGATTTTTACCGTCGCGACAACGAGGAAAAAGACTGCTGGCGCGTTTGCAGCCCAGAAGTCATCACTGCCGCTTTTGCAGACAATCCACGCATTACCTTCCTTCAGAACGAAGTCTACGAGGACGACAAGTTATATATCTATGGCTTTTCTCCAGATTCGGAATACTACTGCTACGATAGCGCGCATGGCAACAAATCCAGCATTTTTTCACCACAAATCGAAGACAAAAACATCCTCATCCATAACTTCAAGCAAATCCCAGCTGTAAAAATTCACAATTTACCAGACAACAAAATCAAGCTTTTCCTCTGCCACTCCCCTGTATATTTGGGAGACAAAGAAATAAAACCTTACCTCACAGATTTTGATGCATATCTTTCGGGCCACATGCACAACGGCGTCGTACCACCAGCCCTAAACGACTTTTGGCAAAGCGATCGAGGCATCGTCGCACCAGGATATTCTCTTTTTCCGCGTCGCTCCCGCAATGCCACCATGAGTTACAAAGATCCAAATATCATCCTTGGCGCAATCCAGTCTATTCAACCCGGAATTAGCCTCGAGGGAATTTTGAGTCACGCCTTTCCAATCTATACCGCTACGCTCAAGTTTTCAGATGATATTAACTGCAAGCGTCGCCCACGTAAAAAGCGCCAATATCTCTAGCAAAGAATCCTAAGCTATCATGCTCGTGCACCCCACCCCCGCTTCGGCGGGGGTATTTTCTTTAAAAATCCCGTATTTACAATACTCGGACGTACCAACAAAAAACGAAGCGCCAAGCGCTTCTTTTTTGGTACACCCGGAGAGATTCGAACTCACGACCCCTTGTTCCGAAGACAAGTGCTCTAATCCACTGAGCTACGGGTGCAAACACAGTTATTATAACAGATTTCTATTCTTGACTATTTCGATTTACAGTCATAATACTTGACTTTTTATTATGCTTATGCTATAATATAGTTATTCACTTCAAGAGAGTGAATCGCACCTTTATAGGTGAGTTTTATATAGATGTGCCTTATTTTTTCTCCAGGCCCGGCCAGCCTGTTATATAACCAGCTTTAGCTTTTAGCTTTTAGCTGGGCTAGCCGACAGGCTAGATGTTGATGCATCGTCGCCCCGCACAGCAGCCAGAGCGCTGCAGAAATGGAGAAAACCATGACCATGACCAATATCATCGACTTTGTAAGAAGACACATGAAGCAGATCTTCGCGATCGCGCTCATGGTGATGCTCGGCGTCACCATGATGGGAGTCGTCAACTCCCACTCCGACATCGAGGACTACTGCACCGCAATCGCCGACAGGCACGGCCTGACCGGCGAACACCCCACAATCACCAGTCACACCTCGTGCGACCAGTTTAACTTCGAAACCGGCGGCTATGATGACGTATATACCTACTACACGGTAAATGCCAGTGATCAGTCAGTATTAATCGACTGGCAGGAAGAGTATGACCCCTACGTTAACAAGGTGGGGGCTCATACGGGGTGGATCATCGCCTTCGGGTTCATGATGTTCATCCTGATGGGTACCATGGCGTACCAGCACGTCGCCTTCGAGGAGAAGAACAGGTGGACCGCAAAGAAGATCGGCCCCTACATGAGGGTTTGCCGCTTCATCCACATGAACATGACCACTTTCACGAAGGTGTGGGCAGCCGTGGTTCTGCTGTATGGCTTCGGCCACTACACCCTGCTTACACAGAACCCAATGCCGATGATTGGCATCAGCTTCGTGATCGGATTCGTCTATCTTACCAAAAAGATCGATTGACCGAAAACTCACCACACTCACCCCTCTGCAAAGAGGGGTGTTTTCTTGTTTTTAAAAAAGACCACCCATCATAGATAGGATCGTCTAGGTAGGTGATTTCTTCGTTTGTAGAATTATTATCGATATAGCAAAAACCGAAAAATCGCCTACGTAGGCGATTCTGATACGAATTGGTAGGCCCGGCTGGAATCGAACCAGCATTGTATCCTTAGAGGGGATATGTCCTATCCGTTAAACGACAGGCCCAATACCCCAATTCTATCATATTTCCCTACCCCTAAACACCCCAGTTTCAAGAACGGGAGTGTTTCGAGCTCTAAGCACTTATGCTTATATCGCAAAAACAAAAATCCCGCCGAAGCGGGATCTTTTTTGAGTTTTACTCTTTAGCTTTTTTGTTTATTTTCTCGCGATTTCTTAAAGACTTAACCGCATCGAAAACGCATACCACCGCTAACAGACCGCCACTAATACCGCAAATCCAGTCGTTTATATTCCTGGTCATTTCGTGATACATTGACTGATTGCCATTGATCATCTGCATATGAAGCTCGCCAATAAAAGCTAGCTGGAATAGTAAAGCTTCAACTACGATCGCAACCACTAAACCACAGGCAAAACCGATAACCCCCTTGCAGGTCTTCGTACGGAAAAAATTTCCCAACATTGCAAGCACGCAAACCACAACCCATGGCAATGCTCCGCCTACGGCAGGAGGGCCCGCTCGAAACACTTCATGCGTAAATGCCGCAAGAATACCGTTTTCCGTATAAAATACATGGCCGGGACCAAACAGTACATAGCCAAAAAGGAACAAGCCAAACAAAATCAAAGGAAGCTCGAATAGCAAAGCGAGTCTTTCGTTGTTTTTCTTCTTCAATAACGTGAAGACGCTTAGCCCTAAAGTCGCAACCGCAGCAACACAAAACGTCACAAAAAAGCCATTGTTGTTTACGAAGCCCATCTCGGTTTCAAAGATAAACATCCCGCACAACGAGTTAATAATCAATAACAAAAGAGCCCATTTCAAAAAGCCGTCTGCAAACGCTTTTCGGAACTCAACATCCCGCTTCTTCTTCGCCTTTTCCATGCCTTTATTATACCATATTTTCGTGTTACTAACATTGACTTTTATGTACGCTTATGCTATAATATAGAAATTATTTGCACCTTAACGCGTTTCTTTGCGCGAGAAGCCGACACAGACTCAATCCTGTTTCAACTTCTCGCGCAAAGCGAAGATTTTACGAGGAGGACGATTATATGTCGACCAAAATTAAATCCGAAAAGAAGGCTCTCAAGGGCCGCCAGATGGTTATGCTACTTCATCTGCTCTGCAACCACGCTCTGATCGATATCGAAGAAGAGCTCGGCAAAATCCTCTTACTGATCCACGACAGAATCGGCGAAAGCCAGAACTTTGTCGAAACCAAATCAGAAGCTCTGAATTGGTACAAGGTCAACGAGGATATCCCCTACAAGAACGTCGGTTATGAAGGTCAGGAATTTGTCACTTTCTATGAGATTACCGAAGAGGAGCTCAAGAAAATAGACGAGGAAACCTACTTCGTCAAGGCCGGCCGCAGTCTGCTTGGTGACATCGAGGCAATCATCGACAATCTCAGCAAGTATGCCGACAAGGCCAACAAAGGCCGCTTCGCCGCAATCAAGCTGAGTATCGCCGCAAAGGCATCAGAAAAAGCGAAGAAAGTTATCCCGAAGACTAATGCAGTACATGACGAAGCCAAAAAGCCTGTCACTAACACAGCTCGCACTGAGGACGAAAAGCCTATCCCTGCGCCGACAAAAAAGACAAAGATCAAGAGAAGTGCTACTCAGAAAGCTATCGAGTTAAGCGAAAAAGAGGGCTTACCGGTGCTCTTCGGACAGACAATCAAGAGCAAGAAAATCGGTAAAGGCATTTACTGCAGCTGCACGATTCGCATTCGCGGCCGTAAGGTCAGCAAGCGTGCCTTCTTTGTCGATTGTACGCTCATCTAAAATCTCAACGCGGAATCCCTGCTTTCACGAGCAGGGATTTCTTATGCCTTGCCAAACCCCACTCGCCACCCCTTAAAAAAGATGATATAATAATAAAGTTATATAAATTTAAGGAGTACAAATGAAATTATCCGAAGAGCTCCAGTGGCGCGGTTTTTACGACCTAAACACCCTGGAAGATATCACTGATCTAGACAAAGCTCCGCGCAATTTCTATTGGGGTACCGACCCAAGTGCCGATTCTCTTCATATCGGTCACCTTGCCGCCCTCATGATGTGCGCTTGTTTTGTTCGCCATGGATATACTCCTTATTATCTTGTTGGTGGCGCCACTGGCCAGATTGGCGACCCTAAAGATACCGTCGAGCGCGATCTTAAAGGTCTCGACGAAATCGCTAAGAACAAGGTTGCCCTTGCAAAGCAGATCGTTAAGGTCACCCATTCGCCAGAAAATACCAAAATTCTCGATAACTACGATTGGTTTAGCGAAGTTAAATTCCTGCCATTTTTGCGCGAAATTGGCAAAGCTTTCAGTATGACCCAGCTTCTTGACCGCCAATTCGTTCAGAATCGCATTGGCGAAGGCGGCTCCGGTATCTCTTATGCCGAGTTCAGCTACACTCTTATTCAGGGCTACGATTTCCTACACCTTTTCCGCACTCATAACGTCGATTTGCAGCTCTGTGGCGCCGACCAGTATGGCAACTGCACCTCTGGCATTCACCTTATTAAGCGCCTCGAAAACGCCAAGGCTGATGCTTACTCCTGCCCTCTTGTCATCGATAAGGTCACTGGCCGCAAGTTCGGTAAGTCCGAAGGTAACGCTGTTTGGCTCGATAGTACCAAGACTTCCGTTTTCGATTTCTATCAGTTCTGGCTCAATCAGGCCGACGACGATCTTGATCGCTTCTTCAAGATGTATACTCTTATCGCCCCTGAAAAACTCGAGGCAATCCTAGCCAAACACAACGAGAATCCATCTGCCCGCTACGGCCAAAAAGAGCTCGGCAAGCTTATTACGGCCGTCGTTCATGGCGAGACTGCCGCCAATAGTGCCGCCAAGCTTAGCGAATTCCTTTTCGCCAAAGATCAGGACTTCTCTACTCTTGACGATAACGACCGCCAACTTCTTGCCGAAAGCTTCCCGAACGCCAAGCCAGGCCAGCTCGTCGATATTCTCGTCGAATCCGGCCTCGCTAGCAGTAAGGGCGAAGCGCGCAAGTTCATCTCTGGCAACGCCGTATCTGTTAATGGCCAAAAAGCCACCGAAGATACTGCAGTCGAAGCCAATTCGCTCATCAAGCGCGGTAAAAACAAGTTTGCTTACGTCAAATAAACACTCTGGGCGGCCATCGGCCGTCCTTTTTTGATTCTCTCCCTGAAAAAGCATAAGCTTTCATTGACTTTTTGGGCTTTTTGTGCTATAATATAAGCATAGTTTCGAATCCGATAGACACTTTAGGAGGTGTTACCATGAAACTCGTTCTTTTCATTGTCGTCGTTGGAGTGATCGCACTGATCATCTTCGGAATCTGCGCTCTCGTAAAGGGTATGAAGCTTAACCACATGCTAGTAACCTACAACGGGAGAGTTTGCAACTACTGGGAGGCAAGACTTTGGCCGGATGAATATATCCATGGCTGGGTCGTTAAAACCGCTAAATTCAGCCCGCGAATCGACATTCGTACTGGCGTGAACAGCGGCGCTACGCCAATCCAGGCCGCAGAGCTGATCGACTATCTGCTCGAGACCTACCCGGTAACAAGCAGCGGCGCGACGATCAGAAACTCCAATGAGCGAACCTACGACCAGGAAAATCGCCAGACCACAATCATCTGGCGCTTCTCCAAGGCTCCTGCAAACGGCGTCACGAAGGCGACGATGCAGAAAATGGTCGACGATCTGCTCGCGACGTTCGATTATATCTATGTTGGCAAGTGGCCGCTTGAGCCGCAGAAACACATCGACACCCACGAGCAAAAGGCAAAGCAGTATATCTATGATGACCTCGTAAGAAAGGGTCTGATCTAAAAACACTGCTTTGACCACTAGCCACGCGCTTGCCGCGTGGCTTTTTCTTGATTTTTTATTATAACTATTGACATTTTTACATGAATATGATAATATATAAGCATGTTTGGAGGTGATTCAAACATGTATCTTTAACGGTTGTTTTTCTCCTTAAAGAGAATACAGGCCGACGCCAGGCGCAAGATTATTCTCGCCCCTAGCGTCAGCCTGTATAGGGCGGCTCACTGGTAGACCACCAGCGAAAATCCCATATCTTTTCATAAGGAGGGTACTTGCTATGAGTAAGCAGTACATTATCTGCGCCGACGGCGCAAAGAAGGCATCCACCAAGAAGGCCCCCGAGCTCATGTACGTGGAATCCGATAAGGACACCTTCATGGTGCACTTCTCGGAGACCAAGACAACAAGCAAGGACCAGATGGCAACCCTCGGTGACGTGTTCGCCGACGCCTGCAAGGGCAAGAACGTTGTTCAGGTGAAGCAGCGGAGTGCCAACGTTGTTGGCTTCTCTCTGCAGGACACCGACGACGCAGCCCAGGCAGACGAATCGCTCCAGAAGGGCTACAATGCTATCCTGGCCGAAGCAAAGCGCATCAACGCCGAACTCAAGGCGAAGGGCGGTTCTGGCTCCGGCGACTCCGGCTCCAAGGGCAGCACCGGCGACACCGGCGACAGCTCCAAGGGCGGCAGCAGCGGCTCCAAGGGCGGCACCGGTGACAGCGGTGACAGCTCCAAGGGCGGCACCGGCGACACCGGCGGCAGCTCCAAGGGCGGCAACAGCGGCTCCAAGGGCACCGGTGACAGCGGTGACACCAAGGGCGGCAGCTCCGGCTCCAAGGGCGGCACTGGCGACA
>JAZSOA010000003.1:0-25018 GCA_045536655.1 Candidatus Nanosyncoccaceae bacterium
TCGCTCAAGGTTACAGTATCAAGTACGTCATCACCACAGAGCAAGCTAACTTCGATTGAGCCTGGGCGATCTTCCTTAGAATCTTCTTCCCAAACCTTAATGACCGGGATGTCGATGAGCTGAACATTATAGAAGTTGCAGCTCTTCTTGTTTCCGTCGTCAGCAGCAAAGTTCGCAACAGCATCCACTTCACAAACCGAGTATTCTTCGTCTAACTCATAATCAGTGAGGAGCGAGTCGTCTTCTTTGACGGTATAGATAATCTCTTCACCAGTGCTATCATAGACCGGCAAATTCTCAAATACACCGTACCAGCAGCCATCGTCCTGCTCGTTCATGCTAGTTAGAATAAGGTTCTGAACTTCAATCTCGTCGGAGTTGCTAAAGAGTTCGAAATCGAGACTCATTGGACGCTTGTTTTTGTCCTTATCAACAAAGCATTTCTTGACTGGGATTTCGGTTTTAGCAGTATTGATTAAACCGCTTGCGTCCATTTCGTCTTCCCTCAGGAAACCAATCACATCGCCGCTCATAATGTAATTAGTCGAGGTGAAACTTTCTATATAGCGATCATAGTAATCAATTTCTTGATAGGTATATTCGTACTCGTTGCCATCTTTATCCGTTTTCACGAGCGAGAGAGCCATCGACCAATCATTAGAGTTAGGATCAGGAGGCATCATGTAGGTTGTCCTGTAAAACTCAGGTTCACCACCATTTACGCTGCGGAAAATATTGAATGCTACTGCTTCTGGGCGCTTCTGGGCAACATTGCCACCGTCATTCCAATGCTTTTTAGCATAGAGCTTAATCTTTTGGATAGTGTTCGTCCATTCAACTACATAATCTCCACTACCATCGGCTTTCTCGCTTGCTAAGCAGTAGGTCTTACCCTCATAGACAAGGTCTTCACTACAGCTCAAACCATAGTTAGTTGGCACTGAGACTTCTTCGATGGCATAGGTTACTGGATACATTTCACCATCATATTCAGCCTGCGTAGCCATACCTGGGACATATGTACCGCCCCAGGTATAGGTATTTTCAAGATGATAAGTGTTCGTCTTTGGAATCGCGTAACCAGTCTTTGGCAGGCCTTCAACCTCATGGTAGGTACCATTTACCTGAACAAAAGCATGGATAATATACTGGATAGATTCTGGCCTATAATCCGTGTAACCAGCATCATTCCAGCGCTTGGTTGGCCAAATGCTTACGCTCTTCAAGCCATATTCCTTATTGTACATCGTACAAACAACACTGTTTGGATCGGATTCATTACAACCCTGCGTATCACTACTTGGCATGACATAGTAGATATAATTATCACCAACTTTCAGGCTGTCGTGAAACCAGTATTCGTCACCGGTCACTGAGTCAGTATTGGTATGGAATCCGCTACCCGTCACAATCTCTTCCACGCTAAAGGAGTGCGGACTTTCTTGCGAATCACGTTCGAAAGTCTTCGAAATCGTCCAGTTATTATTAGCGTTTAATTCGCCGATTTCGTCGTTATCGATAACGACATAGGTATTAGTAGTATTATCCTTGACCTTAAACTGAATACTAATATCATGGCTATCAGCATCAATACCATCACGCCAGACTTTATTTATCTCAAGTTTTTGTGTATAAGTTGTCTTGACTGTATAATCGGCCGTGAAAATCGTCTGTCTACCTTGACTTGCTTGATCATTGATAATAGAAACACTACCATCGCCAAGATTGGACGGAAAACCCTTTTTATAATAATCGAAAATCGCCTTTCCATTCGGGCCATCCGCTGGGTATTCCATATTCCAGTTATATAGATACACTAGAGCCCAGCGCATTGCCTGGTTGTTATCATAGCTACGTAACCAATCGTTATGATCTTGTGTCCTCTGATATACCGCGTACTGTTCTTTCGCGTAATAATACGCAATAAACATCCTTTGAATATTCGCAATATTATCACCGTTAGCCGCCCTACCACTCTTGAGTTCGTCAAAAGTATAGACAGTAGCCGTATGAGGACCTGTAGTCGGATTAGCTAAACTTGGCGTAATGCACCAAGCATACCCTCCGTCGACAGTGAAATAACTACCGACGCCAGTATTACCAGGTATCTGCAAATCTACCTGCTTCTGATCTGTAGCGCTTGCTTCCTCTGGCTTCAGCTTGAAAGTCAGAACCGCCCCCGCCACGACAAGAAGCGCTATCATCCCCCCAAGGAAGAATATTTTCTTCCGATGCGAAAAAATACGCATATTTCCCTCACTTTTTTAATGTTTTTTGTTTTTATTTTGACCTTTTGTAAAACGATAATAACATAAGCTTTTTAAAAATGCAAATACTTTCTAAAATCAAAAATCCGCCCCATTTCGGAGCGGATTGTTGTTTTTTTACAATTACAATTCAGCAATTTTGACACGCACCTGTTCGGTTGTATCGCGATCGCGGATCGTCACCGAGTCATCCTCTAACGAATCAAAGTCAACCACAACACACTTTGGCGTACCGATTTCGTCTTGCTTAAGATAACGCTTACCAATATTACCAGAATCATCCCAAGTAACATTGCCGTACTTCTTGCGTAGGAGATCGTAGACCTCGCGCGCTTTGTTAACCAAATCTGGTTTATTCTTCAAAAGTGGCGATACGCAGAAGCGATATGGCGCCAAATGCTCTGGCAAAGCCAAAATCGTACGTTTCTTGCCGTCTTTCTCTTCTTCCTTGTAAGCACAGCTCAAAACCGCAAGAAGCAAACGTTCAACGCCAATTGATGGCTCAATCACGTGCGGCACAAAACGGTCGCCACTGCCTTTTGGAATATACTCCATGCTCTTACCGCTCGCCTTCTGGATATTCATCAAGTCAAAGTCAGTACGGTAAGCAATGCCCATCAATTCTTCCTGACCGTTTGGATAATCAAACATAATGTCGATAGTGTGCTTAGAATAATGCGCGCGGTCTTCTGGCGCAACCTCGAGGTCATGAATCAAACCAGCCTCAAGGCCCATTTCTTCGGTCAAAAACTTGTGGTAAGCCTCATTGAGTTTAGCGAAGTTTTCTTCCCAGGTTGATGGATCGATGAAGTATTCAATCTCCATCTGTTCACATTCGCGATCGCGCAAGACAAAATCGCGTGGCGAAATTTCGTTACGAAAAGCTTTGCCTTGCTGAGCAAGACCAAATGGCAAATCTGGATAGATCGTATCTACGACGTTCTTGTAGTTCGTAAAGATACCCTGAGCGGTTTCTGGGCGAAGATAAGCAATCGAAGAATCGTCATCGACTGGGCCAACGTGCGTCTGGAACATCATATTAAACTTGCGGATGTCGCTCCAATTCGTCTTGCCGCAAGTTGGACACTTAGCATTCTTGGCCTTGAATTCTTCGGTCGAAATACTTTCGTTTGCACCCTCGACAAGCTTATCGGCACGGAAGCGACCGTGGCATTCGTTACATTCTACCAATGGGTCAGCAAAAGTTGCCGTGTGGCCAGAAGCTTCCCAAGTTTTTGGATTCATGATGATTGCAGCATCAACGCCGAACATATCGTCGCGACCCTCAACCCAATAATTCCACCACGTATTCATAATGCGGCGCTTCAAAGCGACACCAAGTGGACCAAAGTCCCAGGTACCGGCCATACCGCCATAAACGTCTGAGCCCTGCCAAATAAAGCCCCGACGCTTACACAAACTTACAATATCTTCCATTTTTGCCATAACATTCCTATTATACAACAGATACAACTGTTATTAAACATGTCTTGAGATATGTCAAATAACACCCCCCCCTAAAGACCCCCAAACATAGTTGCTTTTCGGACACTGACATAAAAAGTACACGTTTTTCTTGCCGATTTGTATTTCATCCCTAAAATATTTACACTTTTTACTCATTTTCCCAAAAACGTCCACATACCGTAAATATCTATCTGTTAAATACAATTAATTTCTAAAAATATATACTCTTTTTCGTATGTTTTCCGGACTAGCAAAGTAATACAAACCCCAGACAAAAGCTATCCCGTTGCCTTCTCTGCGCAGCGCACAATGTACGAAACTTCGTCAATCAGTGCATCTGCATCTTTAACCTTCAGCGCCAATTCTGCCGGCCCGGACTGCATAATACGCATCAGCTTAATATGTTCCGCATTAACTCGCCCAGCCTTCGCCGGCGCCAAAGCCACATTTTCCGCGTCCCAATAATAGTGTCCATCTGCCACCAATTTTTCACCGTTTGTATCAAAACGCAAATTCACTTCTTCGCCGCTCGCACGCAACAAATTCAGGCCCCACCACGAACGCAAAACGTCCTTCCAACCACCGTCTTCATCCTCGGCGTGCTTTTGCATAACCCGGAAAACCTGGCAAACAATATCAAAAAATTCCGGCGAGTCTACATGCTCACTCAAATTACTTACCGCCTTCATCAAATTTCCGCCCTGCTCGATCAAGTCCAGATCTTTCACTAGCGCATCATAATATTCCACCAAACGCGCGCCCGTCAAAACTCCAAGATCACTCCGTCCGACATGAATCAAAACATCCGACACTGAAAACAATTCAATGCCACCCGCAAGTTTCGACTTCTCTTTGCGCACCCCGCGCGCAATCACACTGCGCTTCCCGCTTGGCGTCAAAAGTTGCAAAATCCGATCCGCTTCGCCGTAATCTGTTCGCCGCAGCACGATCGCCTTCGTACGTAGATCCCGACTATTTGCCATCCGAACCTCGCATTGCATCTACAGCAGCCAACAAATCTTTTGGCTGCATGGTTGCTTTATCGAAGACTCGAGCCACACCATAATTCTCATCAATATCTGGAATACTCACGCTCGAAACCACAAAAACCGGCACTTCCATCAGCTCCGGATAACTGCGCATTTCATGCAAAATCGCAAAGCCCGTCGGCCCCGTTAATAGCACATCTAAAATTACCAGATCCGGCACAACTTCATCCATGGCCGCAATCGCCTCGACGCCATCATGAAAGAAGCTTAATTCATCGCGCTTCAATAGTCGCCCATAATATCGCTCCCAACCCCGATCGTCTTCAATCACAAAAATTTTCATACCAAACTCAGCTGCTCGCTCACGGGCAAATCCACATAAAAACTCGTGCCATCACGATGACGAATCAAGCCAAACTTCGCATTCATATAGTTTGCGAACTTAGCCGCAATGTACAGTCCCATCCCAGAGCTACCTGGACGCATCGAGATTTCTGTCGGCTGTTTTACAACGCCGTTTTTAATCTCGCGCCAAACCCGCGTCGGTACCGCCGGACCATAATCCCTCACTTCAATCCGAATCTTGTCGCTACCCTTATCGCAAACAAAAATCTCACTCGGCAGATCCTCGCCACCATAATTCATTGCATTCAAGCAAAAGTTGTAAACTACCGAATGTAATAACTGCGGATGTGCCACCGCCAAGCGACGACGATTTCGATAATAAATCTTCAACTCGCGACGATTAAACCTAAAGAGTTGCCATAGCTCACTCGAAACATCATCACAAATCGCGCGCGGATTCACCGGCTCCATCTCAAATAACGCATCCTCGAGACGCGCCACGCGCAACATATCCTCAACCTGACGCAAGGCACGCTCGCTAGTCGAAACAATCTGTCGGCCCACTTCATGTACGCCCTCGGCCGAATCCTCAAGCTCGAGAGATAAGGCAAGCTGACGCACCAAACTTAGCGGTGCTTTTAATTCGTGCGCCACAACAATTGCGCCAGAATTAACGCTCATTACCTCACTCTCCATGCCTTTATTCTACATCAAAGCCAGCATGAAGGAAAAAGCCAACGTTTAGTCTTTTTTACAACAAACTGTTGCGTTTCAGAGTCTCGATCAACTTATCGTAATCCGTCCGATAGACCTCAGAATCCGTCTGAATAATCGCTGTGCGATCGTTAATCTTAATCAAGACTACGCTACCATTCAAATTCTCACCAATCGTGCCGTCAAAGCGCATCGAACCATTAAAGTTCGGTAGCGAGCCCTTCGACTCAAGCTTTGTCTCTGGGAACTCGTCCTCATTATATTCAGCTGCCTTCTGGTTGTATTCATTTACAACATCATCATAATATTTCGAGACAATTGAAAGTCTCAAAGCATAGCGCGAGCGCTCGTCGCCCTTTGGTAATACTTCCGATGGACGGAAATATGATTCGAAATCACCACCATCCAAGCCATCTTTAGCTACATAGGCATTCCAAGTCTTTGGATATTTAAAAGTCAAAGCACCCAGGGTATCTGGCACACCGTTAAATTCAAGCCATGGCTCTTTGTCTCTTTCGAGAAAATCCAAATCATCCTGCTGTTGCTGCTCGAGCTTACCAGCTTCAATCGCTAGCAAAGTATCGTTTTCGTGATCCCTCTGAAGGTTTTGCCACTTCACAAAGAAAGCTACCATCGCAATAATCGCCGCTGCTGCCGACAAACATGCAATTACAAGCGCAATCGTACGACCCGCGCCACCTTCACTACGTGTTTCAACTTGCGCGCTTGGCGCCTGCGCGACATTTACGCCAACTACCGGCACAGCCTTATGGCGCATCGAAGTATTCAAATTTGCACCCAAGTTTGGGCTCTGGCCAGTATTTGCAAAAGGATTAACTGGCGCATTCGGGCCAGGATTAGGACCAGCATTTGGATATGCTGGATTCTGACCACCATTAAAAGAATTCGCTGAATTAGGATTCATATGCTTTTATTATAATTCAAAACGCAAGCTTTTTCAAAACGCTTTATGCGCAATATTATTTGCTAAAATCTTCGTCGATTACCTTAATTTCATTCTTGAGTTCAGCCAGATCTTTCTCGATATCTTTGGCCAAGGTTGTCAGATCTTTGTATTTTGCAGCCGCCTTATCTAGTTCAAATTCATCCGAATAGAACCATTCTACGCCAACTTTTAATTCGTCAATTTTGGTTGAAATTTTCTTGGTTGCCATCCTAATTCCTTTCCTTTACATCCTTAATTTCTGCACTAATTTCCTGCTTTAATGTTGTAATATTCACAACATTACCTACAGCAACTTTTCCGCTTAGCAACGCATAGCCACGCTCGAGTACTCGCTCCGGATTCAACTGCTCCAAAACTTTCAGAATCCCTGCGACTTCTTGCTCATAACTTGTAAGCTTCACGTTAATCTGACGTTGTACTTCTTTGCAAGCATTGCCCAAGTTTACCCTCTCGGCGTCAATTTTCGAGTCAAGCAAAGCATAAACTCGCTTCACTTCAGCCCGGTTCGCCATCGCGACTTCTTTCCTGTCGCGCGTCAGCATCTGCGCCGCATTGCTTGGCGTCGAAGCTACCACATCTGCCGCCATGTCACACAGACTAGTATCAACCTCATGCCCAATACCCGTTATAACCGGAATCTTACTAGCTGCTACCGCGCGCACGAGCTTTTCATCATTAAACACCGCCAAGTCATCCGCACTACCACCACCGCGAATCAAAGCAATCACTTGCACTTCACTGCGCTCGTTAAAATAATTCAGGGCACGAATAATCTGATCTGCTGCCACAGCCCCCTGGACCTGCGTGTGTGCCACCTGTACCGACAAGCCGCCCCAACGTTCATTCAAAATCTTACAAAAATCCGCATAGCCCGCCGCCTGCGTACTTGAAATTACACCAAGCTTCTCAATTTCTGGCGGCAAAGCTCGTTTACGTTCCGGCAAAAACAAACCTTCGGCTGCCAACTTTTTCTTGAGTAACTCCAGGCTCTTCTTGATACTACCTTCGCCTACCGGCATCACGCTCTGAACCGTCAGCGAAAACTTCCCCCAGTTCGTCAACTTTGGCAAAGCGCGAATACGCACCTTCATGCCATCTTCGAGCGGAAAACGCAGCGCAAACTTCATCATAAAGCAGCCCACGCTAGACTTCTCGTCTTTCAAGTCAAAGAAAATAAACTTGTTTTGATTAACCTTGAAGCTCGAAACTTCACCTTCAATTACTACGCCCGTAAAAGCGTTTTCAAGAATCTGATTACAAATCTCTTGAAATTCACTAACCGAATAGACTAGCTCCGTGCCTTGGTTCATTGTTTTGTTTCCTCTGGCACCGAGAATTTATCGTTCCTTGACATCAAAGCCTGCTGATAGAAGCCAAGACCGCTCAAAATCGTACCCGTCAAAACTACAATCCTCGTCACAATCACGACAATTGTCGCGACCGAAAGACTGACACCGGTCGCTGCCAGCACAGCTACCATTGCACCCTCATAGCCCCCTAGGCCACCTGGCGTTACGAGCACCGTACCAACTACACTTGCGATACCTTCAGCAATCATAATCTGTGGCAAAATCTCTGGATGCCCCATAGCAATACCTACAACCCAATAAGTTGCTAATTCCAAGAATGAGAATAACGCACCCCAGATCACTGGCTTCCACAAAATCTGACGATTACGACGCAAAGCCAAATAGTCATTACGCAAATCCGCAAAATATTTCTGGACAACCTCTGGGCGGAATTTGCTCTTCTTGCCAACCCGTTTGGCACGCTTATCAAAGAAGTTCGCGAGCTTTTCAATCTTTACCGACAACCAATCGATATTCTTCTGCTTTCGCACGATCATATAGCCCGTAAAGATCAAAAGCATCACGCCTGCCGCAATCGTACCTGCCAGCCACAAGTAGCCGTAATTCTCTGGCGCCACACAACCCGCAGCCAACACGATAATAATCGCAATTACCGTCTGAATCGCATTTGCGACGGCACAAATCGAATAACGTAAGGCATGAATAAAGCTCACCTGTCCAGCCGAAACATCTAGGCTCTTCAAGCGCCAAATTAGATAAGCCAAACCACTCATACCACCACTTGGCATCGTATGATTCACAAAGTTAATTTCGAGCGAAATGCGCGTCAACTTTAGCATCGAAAGACGCATTTTGCGACGCTCCTTCAAGAATGCAAAGTACATTTGCCCAGCCGAAAAATACATCAAAGCCTGTTCCGGAATCAAAAGCAGCAATACCCAAATATTAAGATCCTTCATCGCTTCAAGCGTGGCTTGAAACATTGTTTCTTCCTGGCCGTTGATTACTACCTTGTCCGAAAAGGTCGTGTATCCGATGATTATCACCAAAATAATCGTCACGACGCTAAGGATTTTCTTAAACATGATAAAATTATAGCATATGAATTATTTGCTGGTTTTAGGTCGAGAACCAAAACTCTCGCTTGTTGAACTTGAGGCGCTTTTTGGTTCCGAAAACGTCAAAGCTTTTCTTGCCAAAAAAGACAGCAAGGACCCAAACCTCGCGATTGTGAAAACTGACAAGCTAGATTTTTCGCGCCTCGGCGGCAGCATCAAGGCTGGCCAAATTCTGACCGAGCCAATCCAGGATTATCTCAGCAAACTTCCAGCCGGCAAAATCACCCTCGGCATTTCGGATTATTCGCCACGCTCTAATAAAAAATCTACCTGGGCGCTAGCTTTGAAATACAAAAATCTCCTCAAGCGCCACGGACGTAATGTTCGCCTAATACCGAACAATGACGGCCCAGCTTTGACATCCGCCGCTTCGCATCATAATCAGCTCGGCGAAAAGCTCAATCATATCGAAATTCTTAAATACCAGAATGATATCGCCGTCTCAATTGGCACCCAGAATATTACCGCCTATGCCAAACGCGACCGCGAACGTCCTGCCCGCGATGCTTTTGTCGGCATGCTACCGCCAAAACTTGCCCAGATTCTGATCAATATTGCGACCGGCGAATTCGAGCACCAAAACGCCTCAAAGCCTATCGTGCTTGATCCGTTTTGCGGTACCGGCGTCGTCTTACAGGAAGCTCTCCTCATGGGCTATTCCGCCTACGGCACCGATCTCAGCGAAAAAATGATCAAATATTCCCAGAAAAACCTCGATTGGCTCAGCAGCCGCACGACAGATTTACAGCAAGATAATGCGCCAAAGTTCTATCTCGAACCAGGTGACGCCACGGATCATAGCTGGCAAAGTGCCAAAGTTGGCTGCGTAGCTAGCGAAATCTATCTCGGCCATCCACTTTCGGCGCCTCCAGGCAGCCTGAAGCTTAAAGAATTCCAGCAATCCACCAAGGAGCTACTTTTGGGCTTTTTGAAGAACATTTCTGGACAAATTGAAAGCGGCGCAACCCTCTGTTTAGCCACTCCAGCTTGGCTACGCCCGAACGGTGATTATGAAGGTGTAAATATCCTTGACGAAATAGAGAAACTTGGATATAATAGACTGCAGTATAAGCACGCGACGACTCAAGACCTCCTCTATTATAGAGATGGGCAAATCGTTGCGCGCCAATTATTAATTTTAAGGAAACAGTAGTAGTATGTCACATGTCAAAGCTGGCGGTACCAGCAAAAACCTACACAACAACGCTGGTCAGCGCCTCGGCGTCAAGCGTTTTGGTGGTCAGACGGTTCGCACTGGCGAAGTACTCGTTCGCCAAACCGGCGCTACGAAGATCGCTGGCCCAGGCACGTTCATGAGCCGCAACTTCACCATCCATGCAGCCATCGATGGTAAGGTCGTCTTTGTAAAGACCAAGAAGAACCACTTCTCAGGCAAAAGCGTTCCACGCACTCGCGTCGAAGTTCACGCAGCCTAACAAAAATAGCTCCCGATACGGGAGTTATTTTTTTGAGATTGCAAACCCTAAAACCTGTGGGCTTTCTTGGACTGCAAGCTCTAAAAAACTTCTTTCCAGACACCACAACGTGAATGCGAGACATTTTGGGAATTGCAAACCCTAAAACCTTCTTCGAAGACACTGTTCCTTTTTTATGTGCCAAGAAGAAGGTTTTAGAGGTTTGCAATCTCCAATAACGCCCACTCTACCGGCACCCACATATCTAGACCACTGCGCTTACTCATCATGTCAGCCTGGGCCAAAATCTTCATAATCTTAATCGCCTTGACTTCATCTTTGCCACCAAGCAGCTTAGCAGCCTGCGTACCCATTGTGCCTAAAAGCACCGGCGCCGCCGAATGATCCTTTAGTGCCTCAAGCTTCTTTAAAGCGATCTTGCCATGTCCAGCCAAAGCCTGCTTGAATGGCTCGAGGTTTTCAAACTTGTCCCGCGTGCGTTCCTCAATTGTCGTAAACTCTTTAGATTCAATCTCTTTGCAACTTAAAACCGGTTTGACATATGCAAAAGTCTTATTAAGCTTGCCGTTCGCAATAACTACCACCTCATGCTCGGTCGAAGTATAATCAACTAGTCTCTCAAAGCATTCCTTGTTATCATTCAAATCCTTGAGCATGATCCGACGTTTTTCGCCACCACCAAACAAAGTCTGGCCCAAGAAAATCGAATCCAAATCCGTGACAGAAATTTGATCAGCCTCAAAAACCTCATAATCCTCGCCGAGCTTCATTTTGGCGACCGTCATCATCGCGTTGCGGTCCGTGCCGTGCAAAATACTAATCGACATTTACAAACTCCTTTTTGTGTTCGGGCTGACAATGCGGGCAAAAATGCGTGCCGCGTCCAGCCACGCGAATTTTTAAAATTTGTGTTCCACATCTCAAACATGGCTCGCCGTCGCGTCGAAAAACTTGTGCAAACTTGTCCAAATAATTGCCGCGCGTGCCGTCCGGCTTCACATAGTCCTTCATGGTTGAGCCGCCAGAATCGATCGAACGACGCATTACATCACAAGCTGCGTCAAGCAACGCGTTGGCTTGGTCGCGCGACAAATCGCCAGCCAAAACGCCTGGAAAAATTCCAACCACGTAGCAAGCTTCGTCGGCATAAATATTTCCAAGCCCACAAATCAATTTTTGATTTAACAAAACCGCCTTAATAGTCGTCTTAGCATGTTTTTGTAAAATGTCGTAAAATGCGTCCGGCGACATATCCCACGGCTCAGGCGCCAAACCTTGCAAGAACTTATCACACGCTAAATCTTCATCACTCATCAGCGCCAAAAAGCCAAATTTTCTCAAGTCATTAAAATATAGCCGCCCACCATCCTCAAACTCAAACCAAACTCGCGTATGGCGACTTGGCATCTCCGCAATAAAGTTTCCATCTGGATGACCCGCCGCAAAACGATCACCTTTCATTAGATCCGAAGAAATCCGCCCAGACCCAATATATATTAATTGGCCAGTCATACGCATATGCCCCAAAATCGTACGTCCATCATCCAAACGCATCAGCAAAGCCTTGCCTTTTCGGTCGATTTTGACGAATTTTCGCCCTACTAACTCCCCTGCATTACCCCGGAAACTTTTGGCGTTCAAAACCTCACATTGAACAATTTTCGTGTTCAATATTAACCCCTGTAAACCGCGTTTTATTGTCTCAATTTCGGGTAGTTCTGGCATTGAATTTTTGCCCTTCTACATGCCGTAAATGAACAGCAGATAGAATGCTAGGCCATTTTTTAGCATGTGTACAATCATGCCACCATAGACTGTACCAGTCATTTCACGAATCAAGCACATAAACACACTCATGACGCCCACCGTAATACCAACATTCCACTGACCATGCGCTACACCGAATGCAACCGACGTAATCAAGATTGCCGGAATTGCCCAAGTATGTCTGCGCAGCTTACCATACAACCAACCACGGAAGACAATCTCCTCTGCTACTGGCGCAATTACTACAAGCGCCAAGAAAGCCATCATCATGTCCTTAAAGCCAGAGAGATTCTCGTAGCCGATTTCCTGCGTCTGCTCAAGATCAATCCAAGGAAAAACCATCGCCGCCAAGGCACTCACGAGCAAGGCACCAATCATAGACAAGATAAAACCAATCACACCCATGCCGATATCCGTCCAGGTAAAAATCCCCTGCAAGCCCAAGCTATTTCTATCGCTCTTTTCAAACAATAGTAAGGCCGGCACGCCGAGCGTAATACCCAAATCAATTACATAGACAATCGCAGATAGAACAGTTTCAAAAGATGCCGTAAGCGTAAACTCAATCCCGAAATTCGTCAGAATACGAATTGCACCAATCACGATCCACTGAGACAATTGCAAGGCCAACAAAACCCAAGCTGTAATGATTACAAGCTCCAAAATCGTTAGGCCAATCTTCCAGCCCTTATTCTGGCGCTTCTTACGCAACCAAGCCGCCTTGCATTTTTCGACAAAACGACGATATTTACCTACTTCTTCCGTTTCGGCCTTAATCTTTGTGACTTTTTCTTTGGCCTCGACCGGCTTTTCGCTCTTCTCCTTCGTCTTCGGAGCTTTCGCGCTTACTTTTTTATTTGTTGCCATCTTTTACCTCCCTGTTAGCCTTAGCACATCTAATACTGTTACGATCAGCGCCAAGACAATAATTACCGTAAAGGCGCGCCCCACAATCTTTTCTTCGATCTCTTTCGTAAGCTTCTTCCTTAGCAACTTATAAATCGTAATTAGCAACCAACGACCACCATCAAGTGCTGGGATTGGTAAAACATTCATACAAGCCAAAGAGATCGAAATTAATGCCACCAAGAAGAATAAGTATGGCGCACCACTCTTTGTAAAAATCGGGAACAACAAACCAATAATTCCGACCGGACCACTCACCGAATCCGATGCCGATTTGAGCTCCTCAGCGCCGTCCTGACGCACGGAAGCGTCAAAGTTGACCTGCTTTACTATTCCGCTAAAAAAGTTCACCAGAAGCGTTCCTACACCCTTAAACGTCTCGCCCGTAATTTGCATCATTGTACCGAAACCGACCACCGGCGCACTCCAAGTACTCCGATACAAAGCCGAGCCACCAATCGAGGCGCCAAAGAGAGGCTCATCTGGGTTATCGTTCAGAACTACTGTCGCTTCCTTCTCTTCGCCATCGCGCTCAAAAGCAATCTTCACTGTTCCGCCAGGATACTGCTTATTGGCCGCAATAAAATCACTCGAAGAATAAAGATCCAGCTCATATTGCGTCTCACAAGGTGCTTTTACGCATACGAAGCCGGTCTCATAACTAGCATGCTTCAAAACATCACCTTCTTTAAAGCCTGCCTTCTCCGCTGGGCTCCCTTCAATTACCGAAGAAATCGCCACCGGCTCGATCACGTCGGCCTTTATATCATTTTTGATATAAAATTGGTTTTCCAAAAAGTGCGGCATACCCGTCAGTGCTAAGACTGTCAAGATAACAAAGGCCACAATCCAGTTCGCCAAAACGCCGCCAAACAAAATTTTCGTCTTGTTCCAATAGCTCGCAGCACCAAAGCTGCCCTTTGCAGTATCTGCCGCACTTTCGCCTTTCATCTGACAGAAACCACCAATCGGCAACCAGTTCAAAGATATCACCAAGCCTTCGCCCGGCATCTTCTTCCAATCTTTGCGCGGAATCCTCGTCCACTTACCTTTTACTTTGCGCCAACAAATCGCCCTTGGCGGAAAACAAATGCCAAATTCTTCCACCTCAACGCCATTCTTGCGCGCCATTAAGAAATGCCCAAATTCGTGCGCCGTAACCAGACACATGAGCATAAACAAGCCAATAATTACTCCCACTAACACACTCATTACTTTATAATAGCACGCCCCACCAATTGATAGTCAAATGCCGATGAAAGATAAGAATCTTCACAATCCGCACGCTATATATGTTCTTTTTACGACAAGTAACTTAGTTAACCAAGTTAACTAAGTTCACTCTGAAACTAAAGAACAAAGGAACTAAAGAACTAAAGAACTTGGGCAACTTGGTTAACTTGGTTAACTTTGTCGGTTCTATCCGCAAGAACCCTATAGCCCCCCGCGCGTAAACTCACGCAAACCCACCCATACCAGACCAAACACCAAAAAGCACCAGCCCCAAAAAGCTGGTGCCCCAGAAAAACATATATCTACTTACCGAAGCGACGCTGACGACCAGCGAAATCCTTCAAAATCAGGCCGACGTCCTCGCGTGTCATATCTGGCCATTTTTTATCCAAAAACAGCATTTCCGAATAAGCCATACGCCATAGCATAAAGCCCGAAATACGCTGTTCGCCAGAGGTACGAATGACCATATCTAGTGCTGGGACTTCCGGATGGTACAAGTTGGCCTCAAGTTTCTCGATCGTGACTTCGCCTTCAATCTTGTTAACTGCATCAACAATCTCTTGCTTGCCACCATAGTTAAAGCAAAGACCAAGAATATTCTCTGTACAGTCTTTAGTCTTCTCTTCGGCCTCTTCGACGGCTGCCTTAAGTTCATCACTCAAACGGGCTTTCGTACCAAGAACTGCAATCTTTGTATTAGTTTTCAAACATTTCTTAATGAACTTCTTCAAACAACTCTGAATGAGGTTCATCAAATAATCAACCTCTTCCTTGCTACGGTTCCAGTTCTCAGTTGAAAAGACGTAAAAACTTACAATCTTAACGCCCTGCTTGTGGCACTCCTCAGCAATATTTGCTACGAGTTCAATACCACGGCGATGCCCCTCTAGCGTCGGCAAGCCGCGCTCACGCGCCCAGCGACGATTCCCATCTACAATAAAGCCTAAATGCTTAGGCAAAACATTCTCTTCCATATATGTATTATATACTAGCAAAAACAGACCCGAAGGCCTGTTTTTATAAGATATTAGGCGATACTAACGATTTCGATCTTAGTATACTTCTGGCGGTGACCAATTTCTTTGTGGACACGCTTCTTAGAATGATAGCGAATGACGCGGAGCTTATCGCCGGCGACTTTCTCTTCTACAACCTTCGCCTTTACCTTTACTCCCTTAACTGTTGGTTCGCCGACAGTAGTTTTGTCGCCATCAATTACGAGCAAAGCGTCAAGAGCGAGATCTTTAGTTCCTTCCGGGAGGAGGTCCACCAGGAGGGTCTCTTTTTCAGCGACAAGATACTGCTTGCCGCCAACCTTAATGACTGCTTTTTTCATAAAATTCCTTTTATTACTCCCGCTATTTTAACAGAAAACCCCAAGAAACGCAAGAGATAAAGACAAGAAAAAAGGCCCGCATAGCAGATGCTACCGGGCGCGTTCGACCTCAAAAAGATGCGGCCCCTGGGGTCTACCAGAGCCTTATCAAAGGTCAAGATGAGAAGATTTTGAGATTAAAGCACAGTGTAACGGGTGAAAGTGAAAGTCGCGCTCGTGATCTCCTCGGCCGTGTACTCGTGACGATCCGTCAAGCGGGGCAAGCCCCGGACGCCCATCACGATCACACTGTCACCAGTGTTCACGGACACGCGCGGAGGAACCTCAGGGATCTCAACATGGATGTCGAAGCGGGTGTTCATGGCGGAGATTGTCGCAGCGTGGCTGGGGTTGAGACAAGGGGTGAGCTCGCCATTCTCAGCCATAGCGCGGACAGTATTCACGTCAAGAACCTTGCGGGAGATGGTGCAGTCACCGGAGAACATGGAATCAGCCAGGGCAAAACCAAAGTATGTAGTCATATATATCATTCCTTTCAGATAATTGACCCCAAAATCGGATTACGGTCTCCTCTCCCCCTTCTTTTTCTACGGGATGAGGTAAATGCCGAGACCCTTAAGCCTAGTATTAAGACTCTCAGGCATTTATCTCACCTCGTAGAGGCAAGACTTTCAAAATCTACTCATTACAAGTGCTTAAGTTCTTTGCGCTTGCTGCGTTCGAACTTATGTGCCTATTCTAGAACATTTTGCACAAAATGTCAATCATTATAAAACGAATCACCAAAATAACAGAGGTAGAATAGCCCTAAAAAGTGTAAAACCAATTTTTACAAATGCCCTATTGTGGGTAGTTTTTCTGGTAAAAATCCGTTAACATGCCATGGATCTGGCGCATTGCTTCCGCAATCACTGGGCTAGCAATAATCGTTGTCATCGCCGTATCGCCAAACGCAATAAAAGCCACTTTATCGCCATAAATATGCACTGCCACCGGCGCCGTATAAGCGTTCTCCGGCATAAAAGTACGATGAAAATTAATCTCCTCATCACGCCCAATTTCAAATAAGTGCCGCGCATGTGGATTATCCGGCGTCAGACCATAGGTATGAATACCGACAATTGGCAGCTGTTCACGATACAAATGCAAAAAGCTCTCCCCTTCCTCATCAGAACCAATCATCTTATCTGCCACGGTACGAATCAGATATACATCCTTCTTGCATCGCAAAGCGTCATTATAAGCCTCTTTAATACCTTCAAGCCCCTGTAAAGTGCGAGCGCCCGGCATCTCATTATACATATAGAACAGACTCATTAAGCGATCCATGCCCTGCTTCAACTGCAATTCATTGCGCTGCACCACCTTGCGGCGCTTCTCGGCTAATACCTCAAGATTACTCGGATTCAATAACCTATAAGAAGTTTTCTTGTCGTCAGTCTTTTCAATCAGCTTCAGTTCTTCTAATTTCTTTGCGATGTTATAACAATTCTCGCGTGATTCGCCCGAGATTTTTGCCATCATTGCTGGACTTAAGGCCCCATTCTCCATCAGTGCTAGATAAACTTTCGCCTGAGCCTCATTCAAACCGGCCTTCTTGATCAGTTCCAAATCCTCATTCCGCATATGCTTTTATTGTAACAAAAAAGAGCCTCAGCTACCCAATACCGAGGCTCTTAAAAGTTTTACCCTGTACCCAATTCAAGGTAAAACTTTTTCAAGATAGGAGCTAATTACAGATAAAGAACGAATTATTCTCAAATTTGTTTTGCCAAAAATGCATATATGATCCGAAAAGAACTACCCCCTTAAGCCTCCCCCTAGGCTTTTATTAAGAATCTTTCTTAACGTCTTTTTCGGCTTTGTCAGCATGAGCCTTTGAAGCTTCATCCTTCTTAGCCGAAATATTCTGAGCCTTAGCGCCAGCAGTTGCGCGCTTTAGGTCTTTCTGACTGCGATACCAGTAGGTGCCACCGACTGCGAGGGCGGTAACAGCTATGATAGCAGTGATAATTTCCGCAGGACCCGTATGTGGGTATTCTGGCGGAGTGGTTGTCTCGGTTGGCGTACCAGGCGTACCAGGATTATCGCAGTTTTCGCGTACGATAATGCGAGAAGTACTTGTTTTTGGTTCAGGTGCACCGTCTTCTACGACGGAGATTTTGTTTTCAAGCGTGGTTTCACAATCAAACTGATCGTAAAGATTTTCGTCAAGCTTGACCTGATAGGTCAAAGTTGCTGAAGCGCCAGGGCCAAACAGGCCAAGATTGAAGCCATCTGTATTGATTACATCGGCAAGAATCTTACCATCTGGATTAGCATTATCTACCAACTTCGTCGTGCCAGGAACAAGCGTTACACCCTTTGGCAATTCGTCGCGGAAGGTAACGTTCGTCAAATCTTTGCTACCAGTATTAGTATAGCGTACACGATAAGTTACCGTGTCGCCAGGATTGGCTTCGATCGAGTTCGAGAAGTTCTCGCCATCGAGCGAAACTTCCTTTACGAGCTCCGAAGCGGTCTGCTCGGTATGGAAGGTATAACTTACATAACCAGAGTAATGCGCACAAGCACAAATCCTACCGTCCATGGCCAAGCTACCAATCAAGGCGCCGCCGGTCGTGGATTCCGGGAAGACATCGTTATCGGAAGAATTGTTCGTAGCGAGCTTTGTATTATCCGTTGCATTTGCATTATGCAAAGTTACGGTTGCATCGTCCAAAACAATCTTGATATCGCTACTGCCCAAGTTGGCTAGATGAAGACTATCGAAGACATAGTCATCTTTCGTAAGAACTACATCGCCATTGGCATCAACCTGATAAGCGTTCGTCTTGTCGTCCCAGTGGAAGCTATCGTAGGTATACTGTGCGCCAAGCTGGGCATCAGTTTGGCCTGCAGCTACCGACTGAGGAAGCTTAATGCGAAAACGCGTATTATAAATTGTACCAATACCACCACATTCACCAAGATCGGTGTAACCACCTTCTGGCAAAGCGTGATTATTGACGTAATAAGCGCCCGCCTTGGCATTCATGTTGCCAAGAGTTGCGATTGCGTCATTATGGTAATAAGCGCGAACTTCGTAGGTTACACCTGGTTCGAGGGCGAAATATTCGCCTGCGCCAGCGTAAGCTTTAAAGTCTGCATTCGTATCATTGGCTTTGCGGATTCGAACGAATTCGAACTCCGAGCCAAGACCAACCCCGAGACAGGCTTTGTTATTGTCGCCGTCCTGGTAGTTGTCCTCTTCACAGTTGTTCGAAATATGGTTCAAAATACCATACTTCGCTGGAGAACCCATGGTATAGGATTCGTTTGGAATATTTGTATCCCAAGCGAGAACCTCTGCCGCAGGAGCAACGAGCGACGCTGCGGTCGCCGTTGCTGTGAAGAGCAACTTTCTCCATTTAGATTTTGTATTTTTTGTTTTTGGCATATCTTAACTCCTTATTACAAAAGTCATCCCCCTACCCTATGAATTCTAGAAATTGTCAGAATTCAATGCATCATAGTTAGGCTGTACCGCCTGATCGTCGTTACGTTCCTGATTAATCTGTTCCTGCTGAGCTGCCGCTTCTTGGCGTTGCTGACGCTCGGCTGCGCCCTGCGCCGTATCATTTACGTCGCCCGCCTGATCTTGGTTAGCTGCCTGAGATTCGGCGCTTGGCGTTTCTGGCGTATTGTGTGCAGGATCATAATCTTGTTGATCATGATTCTCGGCTTCTCGAGCGCCCGCTTCGGTTGGTGTTACGTTGCCACCCTGACCAGCCGCAAGATCTTCTTCCTTCTTCGAATCATCGTAGCTTGGTGGAGGTGTTGTCGTCTCCGTTGGTGGCGGAGTTGTCGTATCTGGTGGTGGAGTCGTAGTCTCTGTTGGAGGTGGCGTGGTTGTATCTGGCGGAGGCGTCGTAGTTTCCGTTGGCGGAGGCGTCGTCTCGCTTGGTGGAGGCGTTGTCGTCTCCGTTGGTGGATTAACCGGATTGCCTGTAATTTCCAAAATCGCCTGTGCGCAGCCCTGTTTAACTGTATAGACAAGACCATCATCGGTCTCAAAGACGAAGACTGGCGTGCCATCCTTTTCGAAGGTCGTCGTGCTATATAACTCAATATTATCCTTCGTCATAATCTGATCTGGATTAATCTGCTTGGCGTAATAGTTAGTATATTTGCCAGCTTTGAGTGAACCCTTGCGCACCTTGGCATTATTAATAAAGTCTTCATAACTCTTGCAAAGATCGTCATAGCAACCATCCTTATTCTCGACAATTGCATTTTCAAGCGCTTCGCCGCTCAAACCCTTCAATGAATCTGGAATATATTTGTCGCCGCCGTGCTGTTGCATATAGTCTGCAAACATTGCCATGTTCACAGCCTGACGTTCATTGACCTTAATGAAGTGTTCCTTGAATTTCTTTGTGCCTTCTTCAGTCGACAAATCTTCGTTAGCAAATTCTTCATCGTCTACCAAATTGTGTTCGCCCAATTTGTCTGGGTTAACCTTGGTTGGATCGTTTTCGTCTGCAAAGAGACCGCGCGCATCATTACCATCGGCGGCGCTCCAAATACCTTCATCTTCTTCGGCAGTATCGCCAGTTAATTCCCTAATGGCATCTTCGCTGGTTGTAATGCCGAGATCTTCGCTATCCATGGTAGTTGCAGCGGTTGTTTCAGTCTGAGCATTAGCCTTCTGAGTTTTTCTACTAGCAAACACACCGAATAGACCACCACCAAGCAAACCAAGTGCAGCAACGGCAGCCGCGACACGCATACCCATACGGCTCTTTTTCTTCTTTTCGCGTTTTTCAGCAGTATCACCACTCTTTTCGCCGGTCTGTTCATCGCCTGCTTGTTCTTTCTTAGCGGCTTCTTTCTTGGCACGGTCGCTTTCTGAAACATAACTTGCGCCTTTTTCATCCGTGAAGCGATCGAAGAGTTTACCAAGATCGACTGTTGACATGCGGCTGAGTGAGCTAGGATCGACGCCAGCTCTTTCGCGGAGCCATGCATCGTTAATATGTAGGTTCGCGATCATATTTTTGCGGAAATTCTTTTCAGCTTCGGACCTTTCGCCGCTATCCGCGTTTTTAAAGAGATCCTCAACATCTTTCTGAGCGCGAGCCATTTCTTCAGCCTGCCTTTCGCGAACGTCGCGAACGTCTTTTTCGGCACGCGCAAGCTCTTCAGCTTGGCGTTGCTTATACATTTCGAGCTGGCTTGCATCAATCGGCTCCGTTGTTCCGCCGTAAGTGAATGGTCCTTGATCATAGCTCAAACCGGTCGTACCAGCGCCAGCACCAGCACCCGAAGCGCGTTCGCCGTTACGACCGTATTTGCGAATCAAAACATCGCTGATTCTTGCAATGCTAAAGTCGTCAAGTTCATTAAGCTGATTAACCGTTCTGACATCCATGCCAAGCTCTTGAGCCGCTTGAGACACTAGAACAAAGTCATAGTTATGAACGGTTTCGAGAAATTCTTTGTGAACCTTTTCAGCCTCGAGACGCTTAGCAATATCACCAGCAAGCTCATTAAGCTGATCATGATTCAACTTATTGAAATCCTCTAGACTCATAGTTGGACGTACTTTACGCAAAGCCGCCATCGAATCTTCATCATCGAAAATCGAATCGCGAAGCTCGATATCATCTTGGGTAAGTTCCTGATTGTTCTCTCTCTCACGAGAAGCACCAGGACCAGTTTCGTGCTGCATTTTTGTTTCCTTTTACTTTTTTATTTTTGACCTTTTGGACAAGTTTAGCATTAGCGAAATTAAATTGTCAAGAAGTAAAATCGCGTCAAAAAACATTCCGTACAATGAACAAATTTTTTATACGCATTTTGCGACTGATAATTTTTTGCGAAAAATTGCGCACGAAAAATTCGGCCCGTACATTTTTCGTGTCACGCGCCGAATACAAAACTATTAAAACCAGCTCTTTCAAGCTGGTTTTAATACACTCGTCGTATAAATTTCCCCTTTCGTTAAGGTTTATATTTGGGTTTCATAGTTATTTTATGGCACCCTAAACTCTCTTCTTATAACGAGCTCCTTTCGGTTGTGGGTTTTGTTTATTACAAAGAACTATATATTATATATTTATTTATTTTTAATTAGTGAGCTTCAACGCGTCCAAGGACATTGTTGATAAAGCCACCAATTTTCATTGCTTTAATTTTCTTTAAGGCTTCCGGCGATGCCTCTTCCGGGCTAACGTAAGTTTCTTCACCCTTCATTGCTTCGAAGTCCATACCGTCGAGATCGTCTTCCTGTTTTAGAGCCTCTTTTGTTTTTTTGTATTGTTTCGCGTCTTCATTCGCGTCGTAGTTGCTCATTTCTGGAATATTGAACATCTCGTTATTGTTATTACGTTTTGCCATTTTGTTTGTTTCCTTTCGGCTTTTGCCTTCCGGATACCCAGCGGAATTGTTTTTATTTTTGTTTTGTTAGATGTTTGTTTGCTTATCTAACTGCCCCTATATTAGCATAAGCATTTTATTTTGTCAACTACATTTATGCCCTATTTTTCACAATTGTCAAAATTAATAGATATAAAACTAACTTGATTTTCTTCAAAAATATTTTCGTCCACAGAAAATCTCCCCATGTAGATATATCATGAGGAGATTTATTTATATACTATTAGGCTTTCTCGAGCGAGATAGTAACCTTTTCGCCGTTTACCTTTACTACTTCATCGTAGTCATAGTTGCCGTCATCGAGAGTTGTAGCTAAGACTTCGCCCTTCAAGGTCTCGACGTATTGTTCTGGAACCTTGCAGGAAACACTCAGCTTAATGCGATCATCGACATTGAGTCCGGCTTTCTTACGACCAGACTGAACGAAGCGGATAAGTTCACGAACAAATCCTTCCTCTTCAAGTTCTGGCGTAAGCTTCTTATCCAAGCTCAAAGCCTCGCCATGTTCAACTGCCTTAACGTTAACCTCTTCGGCAATAATCTGCTCATAGAATTCTTCGAGCTTCTCGCCACCGTAAGTTAACTTCGCGAGTGGCTGGCGAACCTTGATCTGACCAAACTCATCATTACGATCCATGCGTACCGCCAAACCTTCGGTAATGATTGCGCGGCAACGTTCCATCTTGCCTAGAAGTACAGCATCGATTTTGCCCGCTTCTGGCCAATCTTGTAGATGAACACTGCCAGTACCCATCATATTCTGCCAGAGTTCCTCAGCGAGGAATGGTACGAATGGCGCCAAGATCAGCGCGAGATAGCTCAAGACGAAGTGTAGAGTCTCATAGGCCTCATTCTTATCCGAAGTCTCTTCACTCTTATAGAAACGGCGACGAGAACGACGGACAAACCAGTTAGACATATCATCCACGAATGGCAAGACACCGGCGAGCGCTGCTGGAATATTATATTCATGCATATGCTCATCGATTTCATTGCGTAGCTGATACAAGCGACTCACGATCCAAGCATCCAATGGATTCTCAAGCTTCTTTGGAGCTTTAAGCTTCTTGTCCTTAAACTCCCAACCATCAACAGAGGCATACATCGTAAAGAAGTCGTAGACGTTCCAAATCATCGTCAACTTGCGTGCCGTATCCGAAACATCCTTATCGAGAAGCGCAAAGTCTTCACCAGCAAGCACTGGGCTACTCAGCATTACAAAGCGCAAAGCATCAGCCGAATACTGATCCATCAAAACGTTCGGATCGGTATAGTTGCCAAGCGACTTACTCATCTTGCGACCATCATTACCCGCAAGCGTACCGGTCGTAATCACATTCTTGTAAGCGCATTCACCAAAGAGCGCAGTATTTACGGCATGAACATAGTAGAACCATGCACGCACCTGACCGACATACTCGACGATGAAGTCGGCTGGATAATTCTTTTCGAACTTCTCTTTATTCTCAAATGGATAATGGAGCTGAGCGAATGGCATTGAGCCAGATTCGAACCAACAGTCCAAAACCTTATCAACACGCTTGAAATGCTCGCCATCAATATCAAACTCAATCTCATCAACCCATGGGCGATGGTAATCTTCGAGACGCTTACCAGATAGTTCATAAAGCTCATCATAAGAGCCAACCACCTTGAGCGTACCCTTATCACCACGCCAGACCGGCATAGCAGTTGCCCAGAAGCGATCGCGTGAGAGGTTCCAATCTGGAGCCTGCTCGATATTCTTTGCGAAGCGACCATGCTTAAGATGTGCTGGGAACCAGTTAATATCCTCGTTCTTCTCAAGCATTAAAGGCTTACTGCCTTCGATATCGAAGAACCAGCTTGGAATCGCGCGGTACATAATGCGCTGCTTCGAGCGAGGGTTGAATGGATATTCGTGCTTAATATATTCGATCTTCCAGATGATACCCTTCTCTTCGAGGCACTTCGCAATATATTTATTCGCCACCCAAACCTCGAGACCGTTATCATCGGTATCACGAACACCAATCTCATGCAGCTTCTCTGCCCACTCTGGGAAGTAGTAACCGTTGTCATCGATCGTATGGCGAGTTGGAATACCATTCTTCTTACCGAGCATGAAGTCGTCTTCGCCATAAGCTGGCGCAATATGAACAATACCCGTACCATCTTCGGCAGAAACAAAATCTGCCGCCCAAACCTTATGAGCATTTTCGTTCTTCTGAATGTCATCATCCATGTCGAAGAGTGGCTCGTATTTTAGACCGGCCAAGTCGCTGCCAGAATACGTTTTAAGGGCCTTAGCAGCCTCTCCAAGCAACTTTTTAGCCAAAACCTTAGCCATAACCGTTTTCTTGCCATCAACGTCATACAGGCCATATTCAAGCTTTTCGGACACAGCGAGTGCCATGTTAGCTGGCAAGGTCCAAGGCGTAGTCGTCCAAGCCATAATATATTCGTCGCGATCAACGAGCTTAAAGAAGACAAAGGCGCTTGGATCGGTTACCGTCTGATACGCATCGTTATCCATCGTGACTTCTGCCTTAGAAACAGGGGTCGCAAACTTCGTATCATACATTAAGACCTTTTCGCCTTCGTAGATTTTACCTTTTTCATAAAGGGTCTTGAAAGCCCACCAAACCGACTCCATGAAATCTTTGTTCATGGTGCGATAACAGTTATCAAAATCTACCCAACGGCCAATGCGATCAATCGTGCCACGCCAAGTTTCAGAGTTAGCTACCATTGATTCGCG
>JAZSOA010000010.1:0-56816 GCA_045536655.1 Candidatus Nanosyncoccaceae bacterium
CATGGGAGCGCTAGAGTTCTTAGAAAAAGTACTCGGCCTGGTGGGTGAAGCAGGCGGGGCAGCCGATAAAGTAAAGAAAATTATTCGCGATAAGGGTGGGTATGCTTCCGCTGAGGATAAGGCTGCCATTGCTAAAGAACTTGGAGACGTATTATGGTATGTTGCAAATGTTGCGCGGTATTTGGGTTTTTCCCTATCCGATGTAGCTTCTGGTAATCTAGAGAAATTGTCTAGCCGCAAAGCTCGCGGTAAACTAAACGGCGCGGGGGACGAGCGCTGATGGGCAAACTTTGATGGATAAAGACTGAACTCTGGACTAAAAATCGCCCCGTAGGGCGATTTTAGTTTTAACAACTTAGCTGTGCAATCTTTTCACCATCAAATGTTAGCTTACGTCACGCCTGCTAATGCAGGTGCTGTTATGCCCTAAGCTTATAGGCACAACCGTAACCGACCTAGCTATCTATTCCCTTGCGGAAACAGACGCATCAAATCCTTCTCAAGAAAGGAGGTAATCCATCGGCACGTTCTCGTACCGATGCCTTGTTACGACTTAACCCCAATCATCCTGCTCACCTTAGGCCGACGAATCGAACTTCGGGTGCTCATGACTCTCATGGTTTGACGGGCGGTGTGTACAAGACCCGGGAACGTATTCACCGCAACATGCTGATCTGCGATTACTAGCGATTCCGACTTCAAGGAGGCGAGTTTCAGCCTCCTATCCGAACTGGGACCGGCTTTGGTGCGATTTGCTTCACATCGCTGCTTCGCTTCGCATTGTACCGGCCATTGTAGCGCGATTCTAGCCCAAGGCGTAAGAGAAATACTGACCTGACATCATCCCCTCCTTCCTCCCCGTTACCGGGGCAGTCCTACCAGAAAAATACAACTGGTTGCAAGGGTTGCGCTCGTTGATGGACTTAACCAAACATCTCACGACACGAGCTGACGACGGCCATGCATCACCTGTCTTAGGATTCCCGAAGGCACAGTTCTCTTTCAAGAGCCTTTCCTAGATGTCAAACCCTGGTAAGGTTTAACGTTTATCGTCGAATTAAAGATCACGCTCCACCGCTTGTGCGGGTCCCCGTCAATTCCTTTATGTTTTAGCCTTGCGGCCGTACTACACAGGTGGGATGCTTAACGCGTTAGCTTCGCAACTTCCGGGGTCGATACCGGGAACTGCTAGCATCCATCGTTTACAGCGTGGACTACCGGGGTATCTAATCCCGTTTGCTCCCCACGCTTTCGTGCCTTAGTGTCAGAAACGTCCCAGTAGCCTGCCTACGCTATCGGTGTTCTTTCTAATATCTACGGATTTCACTCCTACACTAGAAATTCCAGCTACCCCTAACGCTCTCGAGCTAGTCAGTTTAGCTAATAGTCTGAATGGTTGAGCCACCAGATTTCACTAGCTACTTAAGACACCACCTACGCAACTCTTTACACCCAGTCACTCCGGATAATGCTCGGATCCTACGTATGACCGCGGCTGCTGGCACGTAGTTAGCCGATCCTTATTCATAAGTTACCATCATATTTCTCGCTTATAAAAGCAGTTTACAACCCGAAGGCCTTCATCCTGCACGCGGCGTTGCTCCATCAGGCTTTCGCCCATTGTGAAAGATTCCCTACTGCTGCCTCCCGTAGGAGTCTGGGCCGTGTCTCAGTCCCAGTCTGGATGATCATCCTCTCAAACCATCTAACGATCGTCGACTTGGTGAGCCATTACCTCACCAACTATCTAATCGTACGCAGGCCATTCCCAAACCGCCCGAAAGCTTTAATCCGTAGATCGTATGCGGTATTAGCTACTCTTTCGAGTAGTTATCCCTCAGTCTGGGGTATGTTCCCACGCGTTACTCAGCCGTCCGCCGCTCGTCATCAAATAGCAAGCTATTCATGTTACCGCTCGACTTGCATGTATTAGGCATGCCGCCAGCATTCATCCTGAGCCAGGATCAAACTCTCCATAAAATGCTTTACTCTAAATAGTAAAGACTTGAATTTGATACTTAATTCTCAAATAAAAGACTGACGATGTATATAGATAAATCTATATATAATTGCACAATTAAATTGTTAAAATTCATAATCCAATTTAAGCTACTGGGCAGTGTGGAATTGCCCTTGTTGTTGTATCTCGCAATTGAACTGTCCTTATCTTATAAAACTTCCAAAAAAGTGTCAAGGGATTTTTGGGACTTTTTTTGAAAAATCCCACTTTTTTTGTATTTTCTTCCAAAAAATAAGCACTCAACCTCTGTTAAGCGCTTTAGAAAACATTTGCAATTATTACTCCGATTATTATGCCCAAGATCCCGCCGATAATTGCCTGAGGCACCGTATGACCTTCCACAACTTTCTGCTTCTGGTACTTCCTCTTGCCATCTACGGCAATCAAATTCAATAACTTACCCTGTTGCCCTACGGCGTAACGCACATTGACGGCATCATATATAACTATAATTGTCGTACAGGCCGCCAAAGCGAAGATACTAGAGCAAAACCCAAAAGTCATACCAAAATAAGTCGTTAAGCCGACAAAACTTGCCGTATGGCCACTCGGCATACCGCCGCTGCGTACCATACAATCTAAGATCTCACGAAAAGATAATACGCGTTTCTCACGCAGGAGATCGCCAAGCAGCTTTCCACCTTGAGCCAACAACCAACCCAAAACAAAAGCAACAATGGCACCAATTCCGTTGGTATCCTCCACATCCATAAGCACATTATAGCATACATATATTATTGCTATATATTATTTATGTATTTTCTCGTCAGATTGATTTTCATCAAAACAATGTTATAATAATAAACGTTTTTCGTTCTAACTTGAGACGATAACGATCTTTATTATGAGGAGGAATACTAAATGGAGAGAAAGAAAATCCCTGCCCCACCCTATTATTTCAAGCTCTTCCGCTATGGCGACGAGATTACCAGTGACATCATTGTTGCTCAGAAATGGCTCAAGTGCGCTCAAGAGGAAACTCAGGAACCCGTTGTTGCCTATATTTCTAAGCGGGACGAGCAAGGCCACTCAAGCGCCGTACAGCTCGAACTGGACGGCCTGGAGCGCGATCTTCTTAGAAGCATCATTACCCTCACTGGAAGCCAGATCTATCCTAAGACCGACCAAACTAAAATCACTCTCGATGTTTACCCTAGTCAGATTATCGATGCCAATATCTACAGTTTCTACATAGATGGTATCTATTATGACTACATGCGCAACAATAGCTCTGGTTGCCTTCACGACCACGTCATTGACGAAGATTTCATCAGTGAGAAGATTACAAGAGGGAGCGTTGTCTACGGTGCGGGCGGATATACTCAGACCGCTAAGATCATCTGCATGATCACCCCGTTCGCCTTCCAGACTATTAATGGCGAAGTCTACCGAATCGCCAGATAATTCCTCATCTTCGCGCCCCTGCTTCAATGCGGGGCGCTTTTTCTGTTTTTATTGGACACGCAAAAACGCCCGTATTGGGCGTTTTTGCATAATATATATATTTATATATTATTCAGCCTTTTCGGCCTTCTCAGCGGTTTCTGGAGCCTTTGTGGTGCTAGCTTCTTCGGACTCCTCCTCTTCCTTCGGAATAATACCGATCGAAGCTACCGAATCGCCATCGTTAAGCTTCATGATGCGTACACCTTGCGTTGCACGGCCTAAGGTTGGAATATCCTTTACACCGACGCGAATCGCTTGGCCACCAGTCGACATCATGATAATTTCCTTAGCCTCTGGATCAAGCGTATGGACTGCGGCGATTGGACCAGTCTTGCTGGTGATCGCGGCCACCTTGACACCTACACCGCCACGCTTATGCGGTGGGAAGTTCGTCACGTTCGTAAGCTTGCCATAACCCTTAGTCGAAATCACAATGAGCTTTTGGTTCTTGGAATCGGTTACGACATCCATACCAACCACTGTATCGTTTGGACGGAGCTTGACGCCACGTACGCCGCGTGCAGCGCGACCCATTGGGCGGACCTCATCCTCATTAAAGCGGACTGCCTGACCAGCCGAGGTCGAGATAATAATCTCATCCTTGCCAGTCGTACCCTTTACGAAGCGAAGTTCATCACCGTCGTCAAGCTTGATTGTAATCAAACCGTTCGTGCGAATATTCTCGTAATCCTTGAGCGAAGTCTTCTTGATGGTGCCCTTTGTGGTTGCCATAAAGAGATAACCATCTTCACCCGCTTCCGTACCCTGCTTAATTACTGCGGTAATCTTTTCTTCTGGATGAAGATTCAAGAGATTAACTGCGGCTGTACCCTTTGCTACGAGTGAGCTCTGTGGTACTTCATAAGCCTTAATGCGGAAGACACGTCCCTGATTTGTAAAGAATAGGACAAAGTCGTGCGAGTTAGCCGTAATAATCGTATCGATGACATCTTCTTCCTTCGTTGTCATACCACGACGGCCCTTACCGCCACGATTCTGCTTCTTGAAATCACTCTGGAGAACGCGCTTGACATAACCTTCAGCTGTGAGCAAGACAACGCTCTCTTCGTTTGGAATCAAGTCTTCTTCGGCGAACTTACCAAGTTCATGGTTAAAGATCTTGCTGCGGCGTTCATCACCGAATCTCTCTTTGAGAGCAATAAGTTCTTCCTTGATAACGCGGAGAATCTCTTTCTCGTCGGCGAGGATCGCTTCGAGTTTTGCGATGAGTTCATGCAATTCTTTCAACTCGGCTTCAATCTTGTCGCGTTCGAGTCCTTGGAGACGGCGAAGCTGCATTGCCAAGATAGCGGCGGCCTGCACTTCACTAAGACCAAACTTCGACATAAGCTGCTTGTCTGCATCATCGTAAGATTCACGAATCGTCTTGATAACTTCATCAATGTTATCGAGTGCAATCTTCAAACCTTCGAGAATATGAGCACGATCTTTTGCTTTCTTGAGCTCAAATTCCGTTCTGCGGCGAACAACTTTCTGTCTGTGTTGAATAAATTCAGCCAAAATGTCTTTCAGGCCAAGCAATTTTGGCACGCGACCGTTGTCGACCAGAGCCAAAACGTTGTAGTGGAAGGTGGTCTGCAAGCCAGTTAATTTGTAAAGCTGGTTCAAGATCTTCTTCGGGAAGGCATCCTTCTTGAGCTCGACCACGACACGAATCTTACCACGGGCTGATTCATCACGTGCATCAGCGATATGATCAAGCTTCTTCGCGAGGACGAGTTCACGTACCTTATCAACGAAGCCTTCCTTGCTCATACCATAAGGCACCTCGGTAATCACAATATTAAAGCGGCCACCCTTGCGTTCCTCAATATGCGTAACGGCACGAATCGTCACGGAACCACGACCAGTTTCGTAGGCCTGCTTCATTGGTGAGCCACCATAGACCTCTGCACCGGTTGGGAAATCTGGACCTTTTACATACTGCATCAATTCCTTGAGCGTGATATCTGGGTTATCAATCTGCGCAACCGTTGCATCGACCACTTCGCCAAGGTTATGTGGCGGAATGTTTGTTGCCATACCGACCGCAATACCCATCTGACCGTTCAAGAGAATGTTTGGCAAAGCCGATGGCAAGACCACTGGCTCCTTCTCTGTACCGTCGAAGTTGTCGCGGAAGTCAACCGTATCCTTATCAATATCCGTCAAAAGTGCGGAACCGACCTTGTCCATGCGGGCCTCAGTATAGCGCGATGCGGCTGGTTCATCACCATCCATCGAACCGAAGTTACCCTGACCTTCAACGAGCGTATAGCGCTCTTTCCAAGGCTGAGCAAGGTTGACCATAGCGTCGTAAATCGAGGAATCACCGTGTGGGTGATATTTACCCATTACTTCACCGACGATACGCGCGGACTTAACTGTCGCATGTGGCGCCTTCCAGCCGTTCTTCTCCATTGCGAAGAGGATACGGCGATGGACTGGTTTCAAACCATCACGTACATCCGGCAAGGCGCGGTCGATAATAACCGACATCGAGTAGCGTAGGAAGCTATCCTCCATAACGTTCTCAACCGTAAGTTCCTCAACACCATCGTCGCCACGCTTAGCAACGAGGCCGCCCACCTTCACTTCATTAATCGCTTCGTCGAGCTCTTCTTCGTCTACGACTTCACCTTCAACTGGAGCTGGACCAGAAGTCTCGTCTACACCCATGTCGTCAGCGCTATCTGGGATGTTGCCGACCTTGCTGTCATCAATGTTAGAGCTGTCAGCGATTTCTCCAAACTGTTTATCATCTTTCTTTGGCATCTCTTATCTCCTCCTTAGAAGTCCAACTCATCCAAGTCAATCGACGCCGCACGAGTCTGAATAAAGTTTTTACGTAGCGATACTTCGTCGCCCATCAATTTCGTAAACACTGCGTCTGCTTTTTCAGCATCTTCAATATTAACGCGAATCAAGGTGCGCTTCTCTGGATTCATGGTAGTTTCCCAAAGCTGCGCGGCATCCATTTCGCCTAGACCCTTAAAGCGCTGCTGAGCAGTATAACCGGCCTGCTTGAAGCGTTCAGCCTCTGGATCAATCTTTGTGCCAGCCTTCTTACGCTCTTCGATCTTCTTGGTCAAGGTTGCCTCAAGTGCATCTTCGTTGTAGATATATTCAATCTTGCGCGTTGAACCTGTACCCTTAATCAAACCGAATAGCGGTGGCTTTGCTAGATAGACGTGGCCAGCCTTAATCACCTCTGGCATATAGCGGAAGAAGAAAGTCAAAAGCAAGGTAGAAATGTGTGCACCATCAACATCCGCATCTGTCATAAAGACAATCTTGTAATAGCGTAAGCCATCAATATTAAACTGATCACCGATACCGACACCAAGAGCCTTAATCAAGGAAACAATCTCAGCATTAGCGTACATACGATCAAGACGTGCGCGCTCAGTGTTAAGCACCTTACCGCGCAGTGGCAAGATAGCCTGAATCTTCGAATCACGACCTTCCTTAGCCGAACCCGCCGCAGAGTTACCCTCTACGATAAACAACTCACACTGTGTACGATCGCGCGAAGAACAGTCAGCCAACTTCGATGGCAAGTTCAAGCCTTCAAATGCACCCTTACGAATTACGTTGTCACGGGCTGCACGGGCTGCCTTGCGGGCACGAGCGGCCAAAGTTGCCTTATTTACAATCTTCTTTGCGACATCTGGATGTTCTTCAAGATAGTAAGCGAAATATTCGCTCATTACCTTATCAACGTAACCGCGAATTTCTGGGTTACCCAACTTGTTCTTGGTCTGACCCTCAAACTGTGGATCTGGAAGTTTAACCAAAACAACTGCCGTCAAACCTTCTTTAATATCATCGGCAGTGAGGTTGTCTTCCTTCTCTTTGAGTAGACCATTCTTGCGGGCGTAATCGTTCAAAGTGCGGTTCAAAGCCGTACGGAAACCCACGACGTGCATACCACCTTCTGGCGTCAAAACGTTATTTGCAAATGGGCGCATTGTTTCAGTGAAAGTATCGTTGTACTGCACAGCGAGCTCAACAATACAATCCTCAATAGGCTTCTCTACATAGAAAGTATCATCAGAGAGTACTTCCTTGCCCTCGTTCAAACGACGAACATAGCTCTTGATACCACCTTCAAAATAGAAGCTATCCGATTTGCCAGTGCGTTCATCGTAAACAGTCGTCTTAAGACCCTTAGTCAAATAGGACTGATGGCGTAGATAGTTTACTACCCAGTCATAATCAAAAGTGACAGTTTCTTTAAAGATGGTTTCGTCTGGATAAAAAGTCACGCTCGTACCATGCTTGTCGGTTTTACCCGTCACAGCGAACGGCACAACCGTCTTACCACGTTCAAACTCGATATGGTGAACTTTACCATTTTTATATACTTCGGCGATCATGTGATTCGAAAGCGCGTTTACGACCGACGAACCCACACCGTGCAAACCAGAAGACACCTTATAACCACCGCCACCGAACTTACCACCGGCATGGAGCACCGTCAAAACGGTTTCCAAAGCGGACAATTTTGTTTTTGGATGAATATCGACCGGAATACCACGACCATCGTCATCTACCCTACAGCCACCATCAGCCAAGAGCGTAACGCGCACCTGCGTAGCATAACCTGCGATCGCTTCATCGATTGAGTTATCTGCAATCTCTTTCAAACAGTGATGCAGACCATCATAACCAGTAGAACCAATGTACATGCCTGGGCGCTTACGCACCGGCTCGAGACCTTCCAAAACCTGAATCTCGGACGCATTGTACTCCTCGGCTCCATCAGCCTTTTTTGCAGTCATCTCTACCTCAACTTTTATATTTATTTAACTTCCCCATTATACCACTTATAGTATCTATAATCAAACATCTAAGGCTCTAAAACGCCCGTATTTGCGACTTTTTATTCAAAATGGTATAGACACACATTTTCAAGCAAAAAGCCCCGTATCGGGGCTTCTGTGGCGTTATTTCGCGATTTTCTCGTATTCCACCCTAGCGCCAACGGAAAACTGCACCGTCTTCCTGTTGTTGCACGGCTGGCGCCGGTTTCGGTTCGGGCTTTGGCGCTGGAGCCGGTGCCGGTTCAGGAGCTGGCGCGGCTGGCTTACGTGGAACCCTTAGCACACTCGGATCAGATTTTTGCACCGGTTTAATCGTAGATCTATTTGACGCTGATACTGGCGCAGGAGTTGGCATTGGAGCTGGCGCCGGAGCTGGTTCAGGGATTGGCGCTGGCACGGCCGGCTCTAGTTCTGGTTCTGGCTCAGGCATAACCGGGCGTGGCGTTGGCGCAGGCGCTGGTGTTGGCTTAGGCGCCGGAGCAATCGGTTCAGGCGCTGACGTCGGAGCCGGCGCGGCCGTCGGTTTTGGTGCAACTTTTGGCACTGATCCCCCGGATATATTTAGCACTGGTTTCTTCGTATCCTTTTCAGCATTCACCGCCGCTTTGCGCTCTTTCCACTTTTCAAGGAAGCTCTTCTTTGGCCCAGATGGTTTCTTCGGCGCAGCCGCTGCTGGTGCTGCTGACGCATCTGGAGCGCCCGCCCCTTCAGCTGCCGAATCTTCACCAGTCATAGAGCCATTCTTTACACCAAGACGTTCATCAATTTCAGCTTCAACCTCAGCGCGTGGACGACCATAACGCGACAAGGCGTATTCACGCATCTTCACCATTAGGTCAGGGTTCGAATTACCCATTGCAGGCAACAAACGCATCGTAAACGGTGTCGTTGGCACGTTATACATCATAACCGTTGCAATCGCATGGAAGTTTGCCTGTTTATGCAAGTCCTCTGCCGTAAAGACCGGCGTAAAGACCTTCTCCATAATCTCGGCATCCGTCACGCCAATACGACCACAAATAATCGAGCCACAGTTACCAAGGATAGCCTCGCGAATCTTATCCGTGAGCTGTGTCATGAACTGGTTAACCACGATTAGGTTCAGGCGGAACTTACGGGCTTCAGACAGAATCGACTCAAAGCTATCCGTTGCGAAGTTCTGGAACTCATCCACGAAGAGACAGAAATCTTTACGCTCTTCTTCTGGCATATCCGCGCGACTCATAGCAGCAGCCTGGAATTTCATAACGAAGATCATACCAAGAAGCTTTGCGTTCTGTTCACCCGTACGACCCTTAGAGAGATTCACCAAGAGAATCTTTTCGTTATCCATGATTTCGCGAATATTAAAGCCAGATTTTGGCTGACCCAAAATATTACGCATCATCTTGTTACTGAGGAATGGACCCCACTTCGAGACGAACCAGGAGACAAGGTCACCCGCTTCACTACTCTTCTGCGAAGCTGGGAATTCCTTCGTCCAGTAGTCATAGACAGTCTTATCGGTTACATACTGAAGCTTCTCTTTAACGAATTCTGGATCCGTAAAACAACGTGGAACATCAATAAAGGTACCACCCTTTGGATCGCTCATGAGAAGAAGCGCGGCGTTACGGAACATATGCTGAGCACGCGGACCAAAGATACCCTGGTTGCCTGGATCGTACAAGCTAATCATCATGTTCAAGGATTCCTGAACCACAAAGTCCTTCTGGTCTTCGCTCATGAACTCGAACATATTCATACCGACCGGCGTCTCAGTATTACCTGGATCAAACAAGATCACGTCATCCATGCGCTCTGGTGGAACCTTCGACAGAATCGTCTCAATCGCATCACCGTGCGGATCAATGAAACAGAAACCACGACCATCACACATATCCTGATAAGCCAAGTTCGTCAAAAGCACAGATTTACCCATACCCGTACCACCGATGATATAAGTGTGGCGCTGGCGGTCTTTTGTACCGAGGCGAATCATCTTTTGCTGACCACGGAATTCATTGACGCCAAGGACAATACCCTCGTTCATCAACTTCGCCGGACCATCAACCTGCTTTGTGAGCTGACGCTCAACCTGGCTGGTTGGAATTGCGTTCTGGCTTGGCAAGTGGAAGATAGAAGCCAACTCGACCGAGTTTAAAACCATCGCATGATCGGTCTGGCTAAAGTTTCTTAAGACATAATCTCGGACAAGCTCACTCGGTTTGCCCCACTGGTCGTATTTGAAGCCATTGAAGTTCTGCAAATCAAACTGCGAGAAAACTGGCACAAGTGCACCTAATAGAGCCTCTGCGCGCGATTTATCCGTCGAGCTAGCCAGAACACGAATTTTAGTTTCGAAACCCGGAAATTTAGTCTTTTCTTCAAGTTTTGTAATCTCGTCTTGTTGCAAGTTCGTCAGAGGATCTTTGGCTTTATCGGCTTTGTCTTCGCCAGGATGCCAAAATGCGTTGTTCAAGTCGCCAAGAAATTGTCCAGCGCCTGACGCAATTGTACCCAACGCCGAGTTTCCACCCGAGCCACTTTTGCCGTCTTTTATATTTTGTATTCGCTTCAACGAACCGCTCATCCAGGAGCCATCCGTTGGGCGCACAATCACCTGCAAGGCCAAGCCATCGCCTGCCTTCGCAGTCGACATTGCGTTCATTAAGCCAAGGCTCGCATCGTAACGCGTATCTTGGAAGGTCGCGATTGGATAGCCCGCTTCCTTCTTGAGACGGAATTCGCCACCGCAGACGCCATTGATGCCACCCTCTTTACTAAAGAAGTTCACGTCGCGCACTTCCTCAAGGCGTGCCGTAGGATAAGCCGCTGTTATTGCCTGACGCACTGTCTCGGTTAGAACGGCTGGCACTACTGCATAGTAATCAATCACGCCATTGTGCGCGATAATTTCAAAGCTAATCGCACGCTGGCCGTGAATCTTGTTTACGAGACCTTTCTTGAGAGTCGAAGACAAGATACCATACATGACCTGTGCCTTCGAGATTTCCTCGTTAGCCACATCACGCTCGTCACGACCGCCGCCCTGAATATCATCTGTACTTGGCGGCAGGTGAATCTGCATTGTTACAAGCTTCATTGCACGCTCGATATTTTTCCTTTTGCGTGCCGAAGATACGAAGATCTTCCAGGCAATCACCGAGCCCACAATGACGACAACTACTGCTATCGCAATCGGGATTAAACCTTCCATTATGCTGCGTTCTTTCCTTCCCCATTCAGGCCATCACCAAGATCCCTGTTGTAAATTTTGCGCATAAAATCCCACTTTGCCCTAGCAACATCATCACAGAGCTCATGTGGGTCATTTTCGTCTTTTTTGATCATTTCAATTGTTTTCTTGTAGTAGGCCTTTGGCATCGCTTTTGCGTCGTGCTCTACTGGTATTTCGGCCAACTCCTCGGAAGGCTCAATCCGCGCCTTAACTTCTTCAACTGCGTTCGCCTTTTCTTCGGCCTTCTGCGCAAAAAATTGTTGTAATTCAGCCTTAGCCTTGCGTGCTTCAGCCGTGTCGTTCGCACGAGCATCTACGGCGTTTTCCTGAGCCGGCATCGCCTGCTCGGGGTTATTCAAGGCATCAAAATTTTCCTGAGAGCGCATTGCTTCAGTTTGCCTCGAAATTTCGTTTCTACCTCCCAGGTTATCCATAAGCAATATTATAGCACTGAATATACAAAAATAGTACTAAAATTTTGTTCGCGGACAACCCCTGTAAAACCCAAAAAATATCGAAAAATTAGGCGATATTTCTAGAAACCAAGAAACAAAGCCCTGCTTCGATTAGGAGCGTCAAAACGATTTGAAACCAAGACACGCCGCCAAAAGAAATGCACAGCAGCATGATAACTGGGGCTAGAGCCACGATTGATCCATAACGATAGCTCTTTTTGACAATATGATTAGCATAAATCTTATTCGCCTGCCCTAGCAACCGGAAAAACAGCCTGCAGCCAAAGACTGCAAGCCCTAAAAAGAACACGTAAATCAATACGAAAAATATCATAATGCCGAGTGGTCCAACCACTCCAGGCGATGTGAGGAACATCATCATTGCTATCAAAAACAATGCGATCAAACTAGCAGTCAACACGACTTTATCCATAAGCGTATTATAGCACGCAAAAGAAGCTCGTTCGATAGGCATATTGTTCTTCACTTCGGCAACAAAACTCCACAAAGCTACCGGAGTCAGGAACAAAAGCTACCCCTTCTCCATTCGATATGTCGTACGCATCGCCAATTAAAGCGATCCGCTCACTACTACTTTATCCGTCGGTCACGGCTGCCACTATAGTTAAGATATGGGCTAAGGTAGAGAGGGTTTATCCGGCAAAAAATACATTACTATAAGCCGCAAACTTAGCTCTCTGCCCTTAGCTTTTGACCGCCTCTCGTATAGAGAGGCACAGTCCTTGCAGTTTCACTACACTACTTTGTTTTTGGGTATCAAGGTGCGAGTTGTGTACGTGATTCTACGCGCTCTACGCCGCTCTGCTTCTCAGCAGGCTTTTGGCGGAGCTTAGCTTATTCCTAGGTGTAATTTATGGCTAGCAATAAGCTTTCGCTACGCCAAAATACACGTTAAATCCAATACCAATGTTTGTTTTTGTGCTTTTTGTTTTTGTGTTTGTTAAGCACTGACTTGACTATAGCAAAGACAAACAAAAATGTCAATAATTGTATTCAATGTTATGTTGTATTTTTTACATCAATGCCCTATTTTACAGGGGTGAGTGTTCTATCGTGCTTATACATAATTTTTACAACACCCAGCGTGGAAAACTTTTCGATTATTTCGGCCCGTTTTCGATCTCGCGGCTGCCTGTATCACGAAGACGCATCGCATTCCCCTAACCGAATGCAATATTTTCCGGATCGCAAATTCTTTAACCAACACTGCGCACTTTAAATAATTGTATCCAACAGAGCGGGCGAAAAAATTGTTTCCAAAATCCAAAAATTTCGTTAACTTTTTGGATTTTTTGTGCGCGACATGCCCCAAAAATCGTTCCAAAAAGTTGAACACTTTCTTATACCCCTTATCTGTTAGCGTTGTAAATAAAACATCAATAATGTTATTGACATTAGCATTTTACCTCGATATTATTAAAGTAGCTTTTGAATAAAAATATTAATCAAAAGCCAAAAACAAAAATTGATCCAAAAAAATATAACTCCACACTCCACATAGAGAACCGGCTTTACTCGCAGTTGCCGGTTCTCTTCTTTTATATAGAAAAAGACGTATTTTGTTAGGGTATATTTCTCTATTTTTTATCTTTCAAGCTATGTCCCCCTTTGATTCAAAAAAGGAATCGTAAGTACGATTCCTTTTTTGAGTCTATAGCTGAAAGATTATAAAAATAGATGAAATATAACTAACAAAATACTGGTGGAGCTGCCGGATACTGCCTCCGGGTCCGAAAAATCTTCAGATACGCATTCTACGGGCATAGTCATTTCTTTCTCTCGGCGTAACAGATAAAGCTGGAAATAACAAAACTTTATCTAGCCATAACTAGATTTTCGAGTCTATCGACGTCACACGATCTACCTTAGCATCATGAGTATGATATTAGATTGCCCTATGATGAATCAGACACTCTAACAAAGTCGGATTAAATCAACGACTTAGGCGTAAGCTGGCATGTATGCCACATGCTTACTAGCAGTTTTTTCTGCATTTATGAACTGTACTTACGGTACAAATCGACTCGCCTGCGTATTGTTAATAATTCGTCTAAACTTGATCAGCCCCATTAGTCTGCAGAACAAGTTCTACCCCTATATTTTATCATACTTACGCTTGCCTCTCAAGCCTACCTCGGCTATATCCTTCGCATGACTATTCAAATACATTCAGCACTACCTATCGCCTACGCCGCGAACGGCGTCACGGTCGAAGCAGATTCTACCCGAGGTCTGCCTTGTTTTGAGATTATCGGGCACGCCAACCACGTCATCAGCGAAAGCCGGAGTCGTATCCGTTCTGCCATCGAGAACAGTGGTTTTTCCTTTCCATCTAAACACCTCGTTATTAATCTTGCGCCAGCCGAAATACCCAAGGGAAACCACTGTTTGGATCTACCAATTGCGGTCGCAATTCTGGCTCTCTCGCATCAACTTTTAGCTTCAGACGCACTCGACTGCCTTTTTGTAGGCGAACTGGCCTTAGACGGCAAAATACGCCCTATCGCAGGCGTCATAAACCTGCTCGAACATGCCAAAAATGCCGGCTTAGAACACGTCTTCATTCCGTTTCAAAATCGCAATGAGGCCAAAATTTATGCCTCTCGAGTAAATTTCAAAATCTACCCCACCAAATCACTCCAAGAACTCTGACTACATCTCAAAAATATCCACAAAATTAAACCCCTTAGCAAAAATGTAAAAATTACAGAAACAGAGGCAGAATCACAAAAATTGGACCAAAATTTTGATTCAATTTACGGTCAAGAAACCGCCAAGCGCGCACTCGAAATCGCCATCGCAGGCCACCATAACATTCTCATGATTGGCCCGCCCGGATCTGGCAAAACCGCACTTGCTCGCGCCGCCGCAAACCTCTTACCGCCACTCAGTCCCGACGAATTACTCGACGTCGTAAAGCTTCACTCCTTATCTAATAGTCATCCTAAAGTAACTCTAAATCGGCCATTCCGCGCCCCGCATCACAAAGCCACGCCTAGCGCCATCATTGGCGGCGGGACCAAACTTTTACCTGGCGAAATCTCTCTCGCCCACCACGGAGTTCTATTTCTCGATGAGCTCCCCGAATTCTCCAGACAAGTTCTCGAGTCGCTCCGTCAGCCTCTTGAGGAAAAACAGATCACGCTCGCGAACGCCAACCAACGCGCTACTTACCCAGCAGATTTTATGCTTATTGCAGCCATGAATCCCTGCCCTTGCGGCAACCATGGCTCAGTTAAGCTTACTTGTAAATGTACGCCCTACCAAATCCAACAATACCAAAAGCGACTTTCTGGTCCGCTCCTCGACCGCATCGACATGTTTATCCATGTCCCAAGACTTCCTACCACTGTTTTAGTAAATTCCACAACATCTAGCACACTCACCCAAAAGACTGCTAAGTCCGAAATTGCGCTCGCTTACGCCGCTCAGCTGCAACGATTTACTGGACGGCCATGCTTCAATGTCAACCTCTCGTCCATCGAAACTGCCAAGCTAATCAACTCGCCCATAATTCGTAATTACCTAGAAAAGGCCGCCAAAAACCTTCAGCTTTCCGCGCGCGCCTACTTCCGCCTGATTCGCGTCGCTCGCACCATTGCAGACCTCGCTGGCGAGCCAGAAATCACTACGAAACACATTGCTGAAGCGATTCGCTATCGCCAAATCGCTTACTAAGTGCTTCTCTGTTGCATTTTTAAGCGCAATCTGTTAAAATCTACCTCATAACAAGTCTAATTTTTTGAAGGAGCTACTACTATCAGTAACAATAATTCGCATACCCGCCTAAATGGAGAAATTCGTTATCCGGAGGTGCGCGTAATTAGTGCTGATGGCGCACAGCTTGGCATCATGTCAAGCCGCGAAGCACAGCTTAAAGCTCATGAAGCTGGCCTTGACCTCGTAGAGATTGCGTCTAACGCTAATCCACCTGTCGTCAAGATCATCGACTGGGGTAAATACCAATACCAGAAGATGAAAGAACAGGCTAAAGCTAAGAAAAAAGCTAAAAGCAGCGAACTCAAACAGATTCGACTTGGTTTGAAGATTGGGGAGAATGACCTCAATATTAAAATCCGCAAAATCCTCGAATTCCTCGAAGATGGCGATCGCGTCAAAGTTATGCTCGTCTTCCGTGGCCGCGAAATGGCCCACAAAGAAGTCGGCACCGAACTCATGAATAAAATCATCGAGAAACTTGGCGATCAGGTTGTCGTCGACGGCAAGTCGCAGATTAGCGGCCGCAATCTAATCTTTATGGTTCGCCATAAATAATTAGCTTTGCAAAACGCCCACCGGTTCCCTACACCCCAAAGCGTTCTAAATATAAACTAAAGTAGGAAAGGTAATAAAATGCCAAAAATGAAGACCCATAAGGGTACTGCTAAGCGTGTTCGTATTACCCGCACTGGTAAAGTCATGCGCGAACGAGCTTTCGGTAACCACATCTTGGCCAAGAAGTCCAAGGCCCGCAAACGCAACATGAAAACTGCTGCAACGATTAGCGGTAAGATTAAGAAAAACGTTAAAACTGCATTAGGAGCCTAAGATGAGAGTCAAACGTGGAGTTCCAGCTCGTGATAAGCACAAAAAGATTCTAAAAGCTGCCAAGGGCATGCAGCACTACCGCACCCGCAGCTTCCGCCTAGCCAAGCAGGGTGTTATCAAGGCCCTTCGCTATAGCTACCGCGACCGCCGCAACCGCAAACGCGATCTTCGCGCATTGTGGATCACCCGCATCAACAATGCTGCTCGCGAAAACGGCATCAGCTACAGCTTGCTTATTAACGGCATGAAGAAAAAAGGTATCGAACTCGATCGCAAGGTTCTTGCCGAAATCGCAGTCAACGACGCCCCAGCTTTCAAAGCTATCTGCGAAAGCGTAAAATAGTCTATCGGATTACAAAAATCTCCCCTTCCGGGGAGTTTTTTGTTATTTCAATACTTTCTTTTGCCAGCTTTTCTTGCCGCATTTTGGACATTTTAGATAGCGCGTCCTACCAATATGTGGAGCCAAATTGGCCGTCCAATAGCTCGGCACATGCTTGTGATGGCATTTCTGACATTCATAATAGCCTGCAATCTGCTCGATCTTCACCAGCAAGAATGCAACCACAACCACAAATGCGGTCAAAAGCGTAATCAGGGTGCCGCGAATCCAGTTCTCCATATCTGCGTAGCTCAAGAGAATAATGCTCGGTACGAACAGTATTAGCATCGCCACCCCTATAATAATCTCGAAATCGAGTAATTTCTTGTCGGCCTTCTCTTTTGCCTTGGCAACTTCAAGCAGAGCTTCTTCGACTTTTTTATCGTCTTTCATCTCAATCCTTTCGCCGCAAAACAGCTCATTCACAGAAATACCGAGAATCTTGCAAAGCTCAGGCATCACGGCGGTACTTGGCATACAAATGCCGCGCTCCCACTTACTGACCGCCCTGTCCGAAACGTCGAGCATTTCGGCGAGCTTTTCCTGAGTGATTTTTTGCGCTTTTCGGCGTTCTGTAATGAATTTTCCTATTTTGCGTGATTCCATTTTTTCCTTTCTGTCACCAATCTTAGGTCCAAAAGGCCATATTTACCACAAACTACAGGTAGATTTTTACAAAAATCCCCGTTTTTAGGCGGGGATTTGTTGATTTATTTGTTCTTTTCCCAAATTTTGCGGACCAAGCCCAGAGATAGAGTAGATAAGGTAAAACCAATTACTGGCACTAATGAGCTGAGCCAGATATTGCTAATCTTTGAGATAAGCCACGAATAGCAAACCACTACGATATAGGTTAATACACAAATGCAGATACGGCGAGTCCAGCTAGTCTCCCAAGCCTTATCTGTCTCGACGCGCTTATTGCGCTCTTTAATTGCTTTAATTTCTTTTTCAATCTTATCCATACCTATATTATACAAAAATTCCCCCGTAGTTTCCTACGGGGGGTCTTTTTAGTCATTAAAAAGGTGGAGTGCATAACAATCGTGCTGGTTTTCCGGAGCACAGCCAATCTTCGTGAAGATATAGCCGTCCTTATAGAAACCACATTCCATACCCTTCTGCGCCATGAAGAAACAAGGATAAACCTTGTACTCTGGCGTCAGAACAACGAAATCACGCACCGCCATGCAGCTCATGTGCGGAGTACCACAGGCCCCGAAAGACCCGCAGCTCGTAATGCAAAGTTCATCAATCGGATACTTCATGCGCTGCTCCGTAATAATCTCGTAGTAGCGCTTGCGGTCGTCAGGAGTCAGAACAAGCTCGTCCTTCATGCTCTTTGCCCGCCCCTGTGCCATGTAGTTCGTAAAGCGAATCTCCTTGAAACCCTGCTTTACACACCAGGCACAATACTCGGGGATTTTCTCAAGATACGGGCGCGTTACGGTTGTCATAACACGAGCCTTCAGCCCCGCCAACGCCGTAATCTTGAGAGCTGCTTCAGCCAAACTCGGCGACACCTTGCTGAATTGCTTGTGAATATCGAAGTGATACGAAATGCCAAGCGTTTCGATGCCAGCATCTCTGATCTCATAGATATACTGCGAATTGTCGCAAAGCACCATACCGTTTGTCATGGCGATCTTCTGATCCGCCAGGCGGAAAGATTTGAGGTATTCCGGTACCATCAGCGGCTCGGCGCCGTTTAGGTATACGTTATACCCCTGCTTCTGGAAATTCTGGATAGTAGCGTAAAGCTCATCCGGATCAAAGTGTCCCGTAAAAGGCAGATAACAGTGCTCGCAACGCGTGTTGCAGCGCGAAGTAGTCATGATCAGAATCTGCCAACCGGGATAGATTTCGTAGCCCTCAACCGGGCTTGCGACCTGTGGCGGAGCCTTCTCGACATGCGCGTGATGGTGCGTCCATGCCGTCGCGGCGGCCAAATATTGCTCTCTTGCTGTCATAAACTCACATCCTTTCAAAAGTTTTTTTGTAAAAGAGCAATCAATGCGCATATTATACAATCAAAACCATGCGTTTTCAAGCACAGATATTGACTTTTAGCACCGCTTATGCTATAATAATATATATTCCAATCCGAAATCCAAATCGACTCTTATAGGAGGATGTACATTATGAAAAAGACAAATGATACCCGTCGCGACACTATTATGCGCCAGGTCGAAGCCGCAAAACACTGCGAGCGCGTGCTCCGTCAGGACATGCCTCGCCATCAGGTGATCCCCGACAAGAAGAAGGCCGGCCGTAAAAAGGCTTGCCGTACCCGCCGCATCGACTACTAGTCTCCCCCGCTCCCCCAGAGCGGGGTTTTCTTTGTTTTGAGATAATATATATATGAGCATGTTCAGTTGGTTGCCAAATCCGCAACTAAATACACCTAAGCGTAATCGGTCTACCTGAAATTAATTGCCAAAATAGCAACTAAATGAACAGTATCTCAAAAACAAAAAGTAACACTTCTACTTCTTCTGAACGTTCCTTGTATTTGTTCAGAAAAGTAGAAGTGTTACTTGGGGCCCATCGATAAGCCGGGTTTTGTTTCATTCCCGAAGGAATATATCAGTCATCTATCTAGGCACACGATTGCTCGCATGCTCAAGCGGTGAGCGACCATCCGCGGGTAACGGTATCTAGGTCTCCTTGCAGCGAATAGAGTTTACCCTTCACCGATATCGCTATCGATAACTGTGGGCTCTTACCCCACTCTTTTCACCCTTACTCTGGGCGAACCCAAAGCGGTATATGTTTCTGTGGCACTTTTCCTACGCTTACGCGCGGTTGTCGTTAGCAACTATTCTACCCTGTGCTGCCCGGACTTTCCTCTCGCCATTTTGCAGGCCAGCGACTGAATTAATGAGCTTCACATATTGTACCATAAAACCCCTTAAAACTCAAAAGCTTAAGCTAATCGACGCGCAAATGCTCATCCATCGCGCGGTTCGCCTCAGCATCTGCCACTCTGTTCTGCTCGCGCGGCACGTGCATAATGCTAAAGGCGTCGAACTTCGATATTAAGCGCAGAACATCTTCATGAACCTGCAAAAGATCCTTGTTTTTGACCGGATAAACACCATTGAGTTGATTTACCATCATCAAGCAGTCGCTGCGGAAGTTAACTTTCTTCAAACCAAGCTCTAATGCCTGCTCGAGGCCCTCTTTAAGGCCATAATATTCCGCCAAACGGCTCGAAGTGAAGCCTAGGAATTCACCGCCACGCTTAATCTCGTGTCCATCGGAGCCAAGAATATAATAACCAATGCCACTTGGGCCAGGATTGCCACGACTTCCACCATCGGTGTAAATCGTCGCAAAGCCCAGCGATTCGCTCTTTTTGTGCTCTCCTGGTTCGACCGAAATAACAGGAGTCGACAGGCGTACAGTCTTTGTGGAAGTAATCTGAAAAACCATCCGCGAAGCTTCATCGAGCTCATATTTACCAATTTCGCTAATCTTGACCCATTTATATGCGCTATAGCGTTCACTTTTCAAATCAATCGAATTTTCCGACAGCGCAACATCATATATGATATATAAATTACCAATCTGCGAAGCATCGGCCAATTCCGTAAAGGTGATGACATCCGAAAGACGCAAAGCTTTCGCCTGCAAATCTAGATGCTCGTATACCACACGAGACATAGCTTCGTCGGGCTGTTCGCCGAATTCGATCTTGCCGATTGGGAACTCATAATTAGTCGCGTTCTCTACACGACTCCCCGCCCGCTTCAAAAGCAGGATACTATCTTCCTTTTTACAGAGGGCTACCACCCGTATCCGCTGTTTCATTCTACTTATATTTTAGCATAAGCGTAATGAGCGAGAAAACGGCAACAAGAGTTTTTTGATAGCTATTTTTGCGTAGTTTACCTTACGAGGCTTTGCAGCGCTATTATACATAGAGCAAGAAGCCGAGGAAGGTAAAATACACAAAAATAACATCAAAAAACCGAGCGATCGATTTTCCCATGCCTATTTAGCACGGTGGGTAAACTCTTATGCCTCAAACCCACGGGTTTGCGACCACGAATTCCCTTGAATAGTTTATTACGGAAAAATACGTTTTCGCTCGGTTACCCTAATTATAACATAGTTGGACTTACTGTCCAGTAATCAACTCAAAGAAGGAAATAACGGCGCTCGACGCCCCACTCAGGTAGCTTCCCAAGAGACCACCAGATATCAAAATCAAAACATAAATCAAGACAATCCCGACAGTACCCTCAAGCTTTATCATAAATTCGCGCACAAAATCTGGTGCCAAGAAATACAACACCCTACTACCGTCCAGTGGAGGAATTGGAATCAAGTTAAATAGCATAAAACCCAGGTTTACCCCTACCCCAACATCAAACATTAGGCCCAGATAACCAGTATTACAAACAAACGAAAACAGCAAGAAGAAGATAAAAGCCAAGACAAAATTCGTCAGCGGACCTGCCAAAGCTACGAGCGCAAAACTAAACTCGCCATGTTTTAAATTGCGTGTATTAATCGGTACTGGCTTTGCCCCACCAAAGATTGGCGCGCCGGTCAAAGCGAGCAAAAGCGGCACTACAATCGTCATCATCGGATCGATATGCTTCAGAGGATTCAAACTCAAGCGCCCCGAGAGCTTCGCAGTCTGATCGCCCTGCCAAAGCGCGACCACACCATGCATAATCTCGTGCAAAATCATCGAGACAAGAGTGACAATAAACACACAAAAAAGGTAATAGAGATTTACTTCCATTACCTTTATTATACCAAATAACTAAATTGTTATTTAATCAAACCTTTTTTACGAAGGGTGCGAAGAGCGCTTGTAGAAACGTTCAAACGAACTTTCTGGCCATCAATCATGAAGGTGCGCTTCTGGACGTTTGGCTTGAAAACCTTGCGAGTCTTTCTCTGAGAGAAGCTCACATTGTGGCCATACATCTTGCCCTTACCGGTAATTTCACAAATTGCCATCTTTAATACTTCCTATATTTTCTAACTGTGGTCTATTATACCTTATATTTCCCCTTTACGCAAGGGTAGCCATCTTAATCAAGCTTATAAATAGTCAAAACAGATGGCAAACTGCTCGTATTCTTAACTTTGAGCTTCTTCTCTACCTTCACTTCGGCCTTGATCTCAGAAAAATCAAGCGCACCAAGCGGAATTACAACCTTTGGCGTCACGATATTTACAACTTTAGTGCTATTCGTACCAAGAATATCGATTGGACCAAGCTCATCAAGGTCCTCTGCTTTCGCATCGGCATAGACCAAGCCAATCTTTACGCCGTCGACATCAATACGGTAAATTACGCCGCCACTGATCGCGATAGCGTTAATCATCACATCGCCGATTTCATATTCGCCAGCACCTTCAAGCTTACCAACTTTCAAACCAGCATCAATCACGGATTGTGCGACATTGACGTTTACGACTTTTTCCTTAGCGCGAATCGTCATTTCCTCGGAATTTTTCAACTCAATTTCAAACATTTTCAGACCTTTCCCTCTTATAGTATATTTTCTGGATCAAAGCGTTTAGTAATCTGCAGTTTAAAGACATCAGCGATAAATCTGTCCCTCAAACTCTTACGATAGAAGTAATCTTCGCGACTAAAGATCACATAGTTGAGCGGCTTGCCTTGCCTCTTTTCAACCAATTCGGCCCAACGAGACAATTTATGCGAACGGTCGTCGCCCACAATCAGCATATCGATACCCTCTTGCCCTGGCGCACGATTTGTTACAACGAGCGCAGTGAGTATATTCGATACTGGCTTAATGTAATCATCCCAGCTGTCCGTATTAGCCGTAACCTCCTGAATCGATTCAATCTTGCTGGAGAAAATTTGTGCCATCGGCCGAGCAAATGGATGCTTCATATTGGCCGAATAGTATACTTTATTTTCATAATTTTCCGTACGAACGAGACCAAGTGAGCTAAGATTTGTAAGTTCCCTACGCACCGAGTTGATCTGCTCATCAATCACACGTGTAATCTCGCGCACATAATATGACTTGTTTGGATTGCTAAAGAATAGAGATAAGAGCTTTGCACGGGTCTTAGAACCGAACAACTTTTCTAGTGGTAAACTATTTTCTTTGCTCATATTAATATTATTGTAGCACAACGCCTTCTTTGTATAAATAATTCGGAAAACAGAATTGATTCGGCTCGTCGTCACGAGCGAATCATTCTTCCCGCTCGGCCGTAGCCTGCGCGACGTTTCCAAATCATTTATACAAATAAGTTAGTTACTACAAAAATATTTCTTGTAGTAATCTACGATGAATTTTTCAGCATCTACTAAATTGAGCCAGTGAATGTTTTTGTTTCTCTTAAACCAAGTCAGCTGGCGTTTGGCGAGATGCCAGTCGTCTAGCGCAAAGAGACGGATCGCTTCCTCACGACTGATCTTGCCGCGCATCATATCCCAAATAATTGGATAGATATTCGAGGTCATAGCGCCTGAATCCCAGCCATAGTTCTCTACCAGATACAGAGTTTCTTTCTCGATATCTTGAGTAAAAAATTTATTCGCTCTTTCCTCTATTCTTTCCCTTAAGACTTCGCGCGGCCAGTCGATTCCAACCACGATATAGTCTAAATTCATTTCTTGACGATTCGTATAATTTTTCTTGGAGCCTTCGCTAAAGTCGTAATCGAAAATTAAGGCATCCACATACAATCCTGTACCGCCTGCCACAATCGGTAATTTGCCTTGAACACGAATTTTATCAATACACTCTCGCGCGTATTGCTGGAACTCATAGACCGTAAAACGCTCACCTGGCTCCACCAAATCGAAGCCATAGTGCGGAATACCGCCCCGCTCCTCCATATCCGGCTTCGCCGTGCCGATATCCATGTGCTTATAGATTGCCCGCGAATCCGCCGAGATAATCTCTGCAGCAGTTTCGCCCGCCTCTATATCGCAACCTTTGAGCTGCGAAAAAATCTGCGCCACCTTCACGGCTAGCCCAGTTTTTCCCGATGCCGTAGGACCAACAATGACCAGGACAGGAGCCTGGTCATTGTTGTGTTTTTGTGCAGAATTCACCAAAAACTTCCCTTTCGGTTTATTTCTGGCGTTCGCGGTAAGCGTAAGTCTCAGTATCAATCGAAACAACATCACCCGTCTTAATAAAGGCAGGAACCTTTACGATTGCACCGGTCTCAAGCTTAGCATCCTTAACGATCGAAGACGAAGTATCGCCCTTAACAGCGGTCTCAGTATATTCAACTTCGAGCCAAACATTCTTTGGCAAAACCAAGTTAATTGGTGCGTTATTGAAGAACTGAATATCTACTTCGTTGCCCTCTTTCATGAAGTCCTTCGAATCGCCAACCATGTCAGCATTGAGTTCATACTGTTCAAAGCTAGCTGGATCCATGAAATAGAACTTTTCACCGTCATTGTAAAGATACTGAACAGTCTTGTTCGTAACCTCTGCTGGCTCAATCTTTTCCTGACCCTTGAAAGTCTTTGGCAAAAGTGCGCCAGTAACAAGGTTCTTTACCTTGACGTTTACGATGCTACCACCGCGTCCCATTACCTTCTGTGAATATTCAACCACCTTGTACGGCTGACCATCAAGCGTAATGAGAGTATTCTTCTTTAAATCTGTTGGTCCGTACATTTGACCACCTTAAGCGTTAGCCACGAATGGCATTAGTGCTAGATGACGCGCGCGCTTGATAGCGACAGCGAGCTGGCGCTGCTGTTTAGCAGAAAGACCAGTCTTGCTGATAGGCTCAATACGGCCGTAGATATCTACATAACGCTGTAGAGTCTTGACGTCACGATAGTCAAAATACATATCTGGATCGTTTTTGAATCTTTTCATATTTCCCTTTCCTTAAAATGGAATCTCACTTAGATCGATTGGTTCGTCACCAATGTCTTCTGGCGCAACATCTTCCGCTGGAGCAGACTTTTTGCTGGAGCTCTTGCGGCTACTGCTACTTGAACCAGAATCGGCACTGACGTCAGCATTGCCGCCACCTACAAAGTTAAAGTCGTCCACGACAATCTCTACGCGACTGCGCTTCTCACCTTCCTTGGTTTCGTAGCTACGCTGCTCGAGACGACCCGAGACTAAGATTCCACTACCTCTTTTACAATATTGCGCGATGGTTTCACCTACTTTTCCCCATGCCGAGCATTCAAAGAATGAGACTGATTCGTTACCGTTATATACACGATTAACTGCAACCGAGAATGCACAGACCTGATTACCTGTAGGGGTACTTCTCAGTTCTGGATCCCTGGTCATGTTTCCCATTATTATGACTTTGCTAAATCCCCGCGCCATTTTGTACTATTCCTCCTCTTTAGTTTCTTCTTGCGCTTTGCGCTCTTGGCGTTTTGCAGCCAACTTCTCACGACGTGGATCCTTACCAACGAGCAAGTAGCGGATAACTTCGTCCGTAATGTTGAGAACGGAAGAAATCTTCGCAGTTGCAGTTGCAGGAAGTTCCAGTTCGTAATAGTAATAAACCGCAAAGTCCTGACCCTTGATAGAGTAAGCTAGACGCTTCTTACCTTCGTTGGCTTCTTTGACGATTTTGCCGCCGTTAGCCTCGATAAGAGCCTTAACTTTGTCGGTTGCCGTCTCGAGGTGCATTTCCAAATCTGGATGCACGAGAACGGTTAATTCGTATTCTCGCATGAACACTCCTTTGGTTAAAGCAAGAGCACGATAAATTTGACATTTATGCCTCTTGCTGAGCTAATATATGTTGCTATTCTAACACAAAAAGCTCAGCTTATCAAGAGATTCACCCCTGTTTATTCATAGATCGGGCCGTCGTCTGGAAATGGGTCGGAATCCCAGCCATCCGAGTAACCGTCGTCTACAAAACCGTCGCCGTTCGTATCGGCAAAATCATTTTCACCAAAATCATCATCGTCATCAAAATCACCGAGGCTGCCCTTCTGGCCATAGGGATTAAAACCGAGATCATTTAAGAACCTCGACGGGAAATTATAGCTGCGACCGCCATACATAAAGCGCGACTGCGCATAGGTCAAAAACAGCTGCTGCATGGCGCGCGTCATGCCTACATAGGCCAGACGACGCTCTTCCTCGACATCTTCCGCCGATTCGTCCATTGAGCGCACGTGCGGCAACAAACCTTCTTCCATGCCCACTAAGAAGACCACTGGGAATTCCAAACCTTTTGCAGCATGCAAGGTCATCAAAGTCACCGCTTCATCCCCTGCCGCTTCATCCGCCGAGGACATCAAAGCCGCATCCGCCAAAAACTCATCCAAGTTGCTATAAGCGCCCGCCTCACCAATTAAGACCGTTAAGTTTTCATTACGCTCTTCAGCCTTGAGCTTGTCGCCATCATTCAGATATTCTCTGTAACCAATCTTTTGTAACAAGCGCTCAATAATATCCGCCGGATTAATCTCGGCTGCTGCTTTAAGACGAAGCTCCTGTAAAATACCGAGGAAATTCTCGTAGGCACGTTTAATCTTTGGTGACAGGTTATCCGTCTCGCCATCCAAGATACGTTGCAAAGACACGGCACCAATGCCACGTGCCGGCACATTAATGACACGACTAAACGAAACTTCGTCGTGCGGATTCACAATTAAGTGCAAGTAGGCCAAAATGTCCTTAATTTCCTTACGATCGTAGAATCTGACACCGCCAACCAACTTATATGGAATGCGATTCTCGATAAAGGCTTTTTCAAAGGCCTGCGACTGCGCATTCGTGCGATATAGTACTGCAAAATCAGACAAAGGCCTTCCGCCGGTTGTATGACGCACTTTGATTTGACGTGCCACCCAGCTAGCCTCATCCTGTTCGTCGCGCGCACCATGAATGTCAATCGGCTCGCCCTTCCCAAGTTCGGTAAAGAGTTCCTTATCCGAGCGCTGAGTATTTTTTGTAATAATTTTCTGCGCCGCATCCAAGATGTTCTGCGTCGAGCGATAGTTCTGTTCAAGTTTTATAACCTTCGCGCCCGGGAAGTCGCGCTCGAAGTTCAAAATATTAGTAAAATCCGCCCCGCGCCAAGAGTAAATCGACTGCCAGTCGTCGCCCACACAACAGATATTGCGCTCTTCATTGACCAGCATTTTAACCAACGAATACTGAATATGGTTCGTATCCTGATACTCGTCAATCAGGATATGCTTAAATTTGTTACTCCATTTTTCGCGGATATCTTTGCGCTGTTTAAATAATTTCGCCACCTCTAGTAGCAGGTCGTCAAAATCCACCGCATTAGATTTGAGGCGCTTATCCTCATAGCGTTCGTAGATTTCTGCGATTTGTTTCTGCTGCGGATAAGTTGCCTCGTCGGCATATTCATCTGGGCCCTTGCCCTCGTTTTTGGCATTCGAAATCGCCGCCTCAACCGCCTTTGGCTTGAGGTTTTTGTCGCTGATGCTCAGCTCTTTCATGGCGTGCTTGATCAGCGTCAATCGATCGTCAGAGTCGTAAATTACAAAGTTCTTGTCGAGACCAACATTCACTGCCTCGATACGTAGAATCTTCACGCAGATCGAGTGAAAAGTGCCCATCCAAGGCATGAAACTGAAGTTGTTTGGCATATCTAGGAGCTTTGCCAAACGCTCACGCATCTCTTTTGCGGCTTTATTTGTAAAGGTTAGAGCCAAAATTTCGCTCGACCTTACGCCGTTAGCAATCAAATTCGCAATCCGATGCGTTAATGTCTTTGTTTTACCACTTCCCGCACCCGCCAAAATCAAGACCGGACCAGACAACGTCTCGACCGCCTCTTGCTGCGCTTTATTAAGTCCCTCCAGAATATTCATTACTCTATTTTATCATCACTTAAAGCCCAATTCAGCTCTATATTATTTAGTAGCATGTTCATTTAGTTGCCAAATCCGCAACTAATTAAAGTGAAACCAATTCAGAGATACCGTATTTAGTTGCCAAAATGGCAACTAAATACGCATATAGCTAAAACATAATGAATAATCTCTATCGTAAGAGACTCCCCACGCAGCCTTAGACGGATTTTAAGCCATGAAAAAGCAAAAAGACCCCACGATGTGGGGGTCTTTTTGTTAGTAGCTACTACGTGCTATGATACCAAGTTGGCCTTGCGACGCTCGAGGGGATTCTGTCGAAGGCATCCTGCGTCCATGTACTCGTACTGGAAGTCATGTATTTAAAGAATGAATCTTCCAAAGGAGCCAAGCTATTAATATAAGTGTCATTTCGCATAAAGCACTTTATGCCGTCCGCTTGAATACTCGGGTTAGTCCAAGAAGCAAGTGCCGTGATATCTCGAAGATTAGACATGTTCATAAAGGCATAGTTGAAGGTTGGATATGCAGGAATATTATTAGTCGTAGCACTCTCGTCAAACCAATGCTCGACACCACTCAAGGACTGGAGGCTCGAGGCGCCTTCAAGGAATCTATCGAGACTAGTAATATAGCTAGGAAGCTTAATTCTCCAATCGCTAAGCGATGATAGACTCGTAATCTTGTTATCACAAGCAAAGAACCTTTCCATGTTATCAACCGTACCGAACGTCCATCCGCTCAGTGCAGAAACATCCGTAAGCTGAGTCTTACAGTTCTGCGACCAATCCGTATTATACTCAGGATCGTTAAACGCATCACCCTCGAATACACTATAGAAGCTCGATACTTTCGAGATATCCCAGTTTTCTAAGCCATGGAGACTTGTCAAAACTCTATGGTTACTGAATAGCAATCCCATCGAGGTTAAACTTTCAGTCTTCCAATCATAGAGAGCCGCAGCGCTGGTAAGATTGTACATATAACTGAACGTACCATTCATATTCGTAACCTTTGTTACATCCCATTCATCAAGACCGCTCAAAGTCGTGGCCTTAGCAAACGAGAAGGCATATTCAAGGTTCGTTAAGCTGGTTGTCTCCCATTCGCTCAAATCGTCAAAGTTCTGAACATTAACACGATGGAATGTCTTTGACATAGATTTAACACCAGTTACATTCCATTCACTAATCGGCGACAGATCCGTCACGACGCCACCGGCAAGCATAGAATTCATGCTCTCTACGTTACCAGTCTTATCTTTCCAGCCCTCAAGGCCAGCAAGCGACTTTGGACCGCCATAACCACTATTGTTACGATGATATATAAACTTATCGCTCGTGCCATCATCGCAATCAAAGGTATATTGATTGTTGTTATATGGCTCAGGCGCACCACAGAAGGTATAGTCTAATTTTGTCACTTTCGAAACATCCCAATCATGCAACGCGTTCAAATCATTAACACTGGCGCCTCTAAATGCACTAGATAGATCCGTCACATTGGCTACATTCCAATCGTCCAGCGCCTGAATATCTACTAGAGCAGTGTCGTTCCAGAATATGCCAGCGAGCGTAGTAGCGCTTCCAACATTCCATTCATCAAGACCATCTAGGCTCGTTAAGTACTTTGTGCCAGAGAACATGTTGCTGAAATTCTCAACATTCTTTACATCGTCGTTCCAAGTCAGCTTGGTCAAATCAGATATGTTAGAACCCCCAAACATTCCACTCATATCGGTTGCGCTTGTTGGCATCCACCCTTCTAAAGCAGCTGGGCTACCATCAACCCCGTTAGTAGTAAACGTGGAGCCACTAAACATACCATTAAAGTTTTTAACATTCGAGACATCCCAATCCTTAATTGCATTCAAATCCGCAATATCATTCCTATAGAATGTCTGGGACATATTTTCGACGCTGGCCGTATTCCAACCACTTAAACCACTCAGGTTTATCTGAGAACCAGACGCGCTGCCAGACCAAGAACGGCCCATACTACTAAACGCTGCGCTCAAATCCTTAACACTCTGCGTATCCCACTCACTGAACATATTCGTAGTCGTAGTTCCAGATTTATAAGCGAGACCACTCATATTTTCGACAGACGACACATTCCACTTAGCAATGCCGCCGACATTTTCTAGAACACCCACGGTGTAAGCAAACGCATTTTTCATTGACTTAACATTCTTAGTATTCCATCCGGCTAGAGCGTTCTCACTGTAGCGATCATAGGCATAGTCCTGACCCTTGTAGTAGAACAAGTTATCCATGCTCTCGACCTTCGAGATATCCCAATCTTTCATGCGCTCAAGCGTAACAAGACCAAGTTCGGTACCAGCAAAGAAGTAATCCATCTTCTTCACATTTGACGCATCCCAATCAGCAACGCTTTCATCGATTAAATTAATCGAAGTCTCAAAACGATGCTCCACGCTACCAGTATCATCGTCATAGGTGTAGTAAGTATAGTCAGAGAACATACCGGTCGAATCTTCGTTCAACATAATCTTGTCGGCGTCCGTACAGTAATAGACCGCACTAGAATACAAATAGTCACTCTCGCCCGTTCTTGGATTTACATCATAAATAGGTGCACCGGTCGTAAACCATGCATAGACTGCTGTCGGAGAAGCATCATCAGACAAGCGATGATCATCATCCATGTATGTTCGAGGGCAAGCCTCAGCCTTTCGCATTAACTCCGAATACCTTGCACGACTAATCTGGTAAAGCGCCTGATTAAATTCTTCGCCCTTCTTCAAAATCGCAGGAGCAACCGAATGAATCTGGCCATCCATATGAACTTCAACGTCAACCTTGCGCCATGTGGCCATCAATTCCATATCATCGACCGGCATTATATTGTTGTGCGCGCTATAAATCGTACCATTAACAGAACTCTTGAAGGTATCAAAGTTCCAACCATCACAACTTACGCTTTCTTCATCTAAATCAATGCGCTGGAAAGCTAGATAAACGCCAGAAGTATTATTGCCAAGATTACAAACCCCCTCATTATTAATATTAAATGTTAGCTCATAGCCGTTCTTCAAAACAATACCCGGCACAGACGAATTACTATCTTCTTCGATATCCGTAGCATCTGTCGTAACGTTAGTATTAGAGTTAAGTTGATATAGCTTGTGTTTCTCAACGCTAGAGTCCTTTGCCTTCAAAAGCACACTCATCTCATACTTAGCGCCCGAAACCAAGCCCTTCTCTTCATTAATCCAAGAAATCTTATTATCGCTCACCTGAATATCGCCAACATCACCATAAATGCCTCTGATTTCGAAATCATCCGTATTGATAGTCGTATCGATATTAAACTTGCTATAAAGCAATGAGCCATCGACACTGCGTACGAGCGCAGGAACATATTCTTTGTAATATGGATTCTCGTGGTAATCCGAAATCTTATCTAGACCATTAACAGCATCACTGTAACCACCAATTGGTCTCAAATTACCATCGGTGCCATACCAATATCTTGCAACACCATTCTCATCGGCACTCGCAGCGCTCGTATAACGCTCATTGATTAGTTCTTTTACGCCAAAACCAATACCCGAAATAATGGCATTTGGCGCCTTCGCCTTAATCATCTTATACTTCGCAATATCGCCACTATTTGCAATATGATCATCGGCGACATAGACAATATTCAAAGCCCTATCATCAGACTCTTCATAATAATCGAGCCAATTCAAAACCTTATCATAGCTTGCAGAATAGCCATAATAATTAGTATCGTCAGTAGATTCTATCGCATCAATCTGAGCAATCGCCACATCTAGGTCATCGGTCAATGAGCTCTCGGTGCTTCCCCAAGTTGGAATCACCATTACTCTACTATCGCCGTCTTCTAGCAAATCATTCACGAATTCGATCGCACCGTTCTTCATCAAGGCCATCGATGGCAAATCTGATTCGTCATCTGGCTCAGTACCGTTAATTGCGCTCTTCGTCCACTTGCCATTATCAAGAATCAAAACGACATCTTTATTGTGCAGGTCGGAAATCTTCTTCGACTCAGCCGTAATTCTAAGCTTGGCCTCGCCAACACCAACCCATTCACCACTCTCGTGTACTTTCCAGGCGCCAGCATCACCGTTTTCATAATTTAAAATCGTAGAATAGATATCAAGCTCAGGCGTTTCACTTATACTGTCAGCAAGCGAAATACCGCCATTGATCAAAACGACCGACAAACCAGAAACAGCCAAGATTGCCGCACAGTAACCATAAACAATACCGCCGCGGCGTGTTCTCTTCAGCAGAACAACGCAAAGACCAAAGCCGCCCGCAATAATAGAAGCCGAAATTGCGGCCTTACCAATACCATCATAGGTCTTTGGCGTCTTTTCTTCAGAACCGCCATCGCCGCCTTCATCAATCGGTTCATCTTCGATAATGCCCGTCACAAAATCGACCGAAGCGCCATTTTCCCACTCTTCCGGCAAAACGAAGTCCGAATTATCGGCATCGAGCGCAATCAATTCAACTGTGTTTGTATAGACCGTAGCCATATTCTTCGAAACGACATACTCGGCAAAAACATCCACTGAGCCATGAGCCGGCACTGTAGCAATGTCTGCAAAAGATATGCTCTCAATCGTATAACCTTCGCCTGTCACGAAATAAGCACCGTCCAAAATCTCTTCTAGCCAGACGTTATTCAAATCAAAGTCCTGATTATTCGTAACAGTAACTTTGAATTTTACGGTGTCACCTTTATAAAATTCCGGCTGAGGATTCGTTATTTCAATAGCAATCTCAGGCGTAAATTCGGTCTTATTCTTTGTCCATTCACCCTTAATCGTTACGCTTTCAGCTGGCATTTCAAAAGAAGGATCAGCATACCAACCCGAGAACGTATAGCCCTCAGCACTTGGAGCGCCAGCAACTTCAATACTATCGCCCGCATAATGCTCAGTTGTTTGCGGCAAAAGACTACCTGCATTTGCAGGCTTAACATCGCCAATAAACTCATAACTTACAGAATATGATTGACGATCAAAACTACCCCTTAAAGCAACGTTCTTACTTGGCATCGTAAAGGCAGTATCATTATCACCAAGCTCAACATCGTCAGTCTCCCAACCAGAGAAATCGTAGCCATCAAAGTTTTCGCCATCCTTCGTCGGATCGATTTCGACACTAGCGCCTTCATAATATGAGCGACCAGCAGGCACAGTGAAGCTATCCGGCTTAGTGCCATCAATTGAGTATGAAACATCATACTTTACAGGCGTATCATCCGGAATAGGCTCGTCACCATCTTTTATCCATTCACCGTAAAGTTCAATACTCTTACCCGGCAAAGTTCTTAAACTAGAGGCAGGAAGCTTAGTCTGAGAGGAGCTATTATCCCAATACCAACCATCAAAAGTATAACCTTCGAGAGTCGGAACCGGAGCGATCGTAACAGGATCAGACAAAGAAGCATAGAAATCAGTCGGAGGCAATGCTGGCGCGTTCGTTGGAACTTCACCATCATAGCGATAAGAAATCCACCATTCGCCATCTGTCGCATCCTTCTGAATCCAGGCATGTACAGTATTCGAGTTACCAAAGAGAGATTCGTCAACAAACTTTGCGTGATCATAGAAGTCCATCCTAAAGGTACCCTCTGGCAAAGTTGGCGTACGCGAAATTACGCCGACCGTCAATTCACAACCAGCACCAATACCCTTCGTACGGAAAGTAACCGTGCGAGTGTTCGCATTGTAATGTAGGCCATGATAGGTATATTCCGTATTATCGCTATTCCAGACACCCTCATCGGTGCTCGCTTCGTTCGTGTCGTCAATGACTTTACCAGAACATGCTGTAACCTGATCATCGCGCTGCACTGCGCCAAAGGCGCCGTCCGAAGAAGTAACAAACCCCTCAAAAGTGAGGCCATCAGGAAGAACATCGGTAACCGTCGTAATACCACTAACCTCTTCTGCCGTAATATCATCCGAAGACTCCGTACTAGTCCAGTCAATGCCGTCACTATTAACCGTAATATAGTAGGTCAACAAGTCGTTCTCGTTAACACGTGCTTCATCTGGTAAGCTAGCTGCTGAACCCTTCAATTTCGCAAAAACAAACAAAGCTACGCCAAGACATAGCATAGCAATAAGCGCTCCCAATTTAACTTTTTTGCACAAAAAGCTTCTTCTGAACCTCATCCCAATTTCTCTCTCTTTTTTATTTTTGCCGAATCTCACAACGGCAAAACTTAGTTTTATTGTAGCATAAGCGTTTTGAAAAAGTACAAAAAATTTATACAAAGTTTTTTAAACAACAGCACTTCTCATCTGTAAATGTTGTATATAATACAACAAAAAGCTCCCTGTTTTCAAGGAGCCTTTTAGTCTTAATTGAGTTTATTCTTTAAAGATTCTTTGCTTCGCCATCAGTCATACAGCCTAAACCACTGCCAGCAAATGCTTCGCCAGCTGCACCCTCAAAGAGAGTACAATCAGGAATACCATTACCGCCGGTCACAAAAGTCCAGTCAGTTGCACCAACTTCGCGATAGAACAATACATATCCACCACCGGTAACCGAGTTTATGAGACCGTAAGAAGCTTTAATTCTTTCGTATTTGCCATTTGGGCTTGTTACGATATCGTCAGCATCGGCCGTAATAAAGCCATTGCCCATTTCTTTTCCGCTGGCAACATAAGCCTTCACAAGAGCGCTTGCCAACTCTTTTTCGCTATTGTCTACCCAAGAAGTATTCGCACAGGCCACCAAGAATGGGCTAGAGTTTAGTGAATACGAACAGCGAATATTGTCTTTATCATATACACTTCTCTGCTCAAAGCTAAGATCAGTATTCTTTGTAAAGCCCTTGGAAGTCAAAAATTCTTCCGTGGCACTCATGTAAGGACCAACTGCGTCAGCGATTGCTGGAGTAACCATAAAACCAAAGGATTTGCTGGTTAGAGCATAATTGCCGTCATCGAGCTTCGTAAACACGGTGCCCGCATTGTAAGTCAGGGCCTGGGCTTGGCGTGCGATAGTGTCTTCTTTCGTGTCGATATGCGCAACCAATTCATCGACAAGAGTCTTTACTTCCTTCTCTTCATCGTAGCCCGCTACAACCTCGGCAACCGTACCTTTTTCAGGATTATCGACCTGCTCTTGCGTCACTACGCACTTTGCCTCGGTTTTATCAGCCGAAGTATCGCCATCACCACGAAGCATTGCCCAGGCAAAAGCACCGGCAAAGCCAAGCGTCGTAATCAAAAAGACGATTGTTAAAATTGATGAAGATTTTTTCGTGCCACCCTGGTTATAAGAAACTGGAGCACTTTTAGTGCCCTGCATCTGAGGCTGAGGCTGAGCCTGGAACTGAGGCTGAACACTAGTATTCATTGTATTATTATCCATTTTTCTCCTTTCCATCTATTTTAACATAAGCACAATTGAATCACTGCACACAAAAACCGCTCTATTGCTAGAGCGGTTTTTGCATCTTTTTACAAGCTCAAGAGATATTTCTGCAAATCCTTGAGTTTTACCTTCTCTTCTTTGTCGCGCAAGCGGACGGAAACTTCCTCAGCTTCAGCATCCTTTGGACCAACAATCAAAGCGCAAGGAATCTTCATCTTCGTAGCCTCGCGAATCTTCTTGCCAAGGCTCTCGTTACGATCGTCGACCGTATAGCGAATCTTGCGATGCTCGAGTGGCTCATTGAGCTCAGTCTCATCGAGCACAGCCTTAACCTTCTCTGCATAATCCGCAACCGAATCATTCAAAGTTAGCACGCGAACCTGCTCTGGCGCCATCCAGAATGGGAACCAACCAGCCGTATGCTCAATCAAGACACTCATAAAGCGCTCGATCGAACCAACCAAGGCGCAATGCACCATGACTGGAGTTTTCTTAGAACCATCCTCGGCAACATATTCAAGACCGAAGCGGCTAGGCGTTGCGTAATCGAGCTGAACCGTAGCGACCTGCCATTCACGCCCCAAGGCATCCGTTGCCATGAAGTCCATCTTTGGCCCATACATTGCAGCCTCACCAATACCGATAAAGTAATCGATCTTGTGCTCGTCGGCCATTGCCTGGATAGCGTTCTGGGCCTTCTCCCACATTTCGGTCGTACCGGTGTAGCCATCGCCATCATCACGGAAGCTCAAGCGAAGCTTCAAGTCCATACCAATGCGCTCATACAAATCCTGCGCAGAAGCAATCAATTCGCCAAAGATCTGGCCAATCTGATCTTCCGTACAGAAGACATGCGAATCGTCCTGAGTAATCGAACGGACGCGGCTCAAACCGCCGAGCTCACCCTTGCGCTCATCACGATAGACCATCGTGGTTTCGAGGAACTTCACTGGCATCTCTTTATAAGAGCGTGGGCGCGAAGCAAAAATCTGCGAATGATGCGGGCAGTTCACTGGCTTCATTGCAAGATGATCACCAGATTCCTGGCTCGTAAACTGAAGCATCTCTGGGAACTTCTCATAGTGGCCAGAAGTTTTATAGAGGTCAACCAAGGCAATGTGTGGAATCGTAACCTTCTGGTAGCCGTTCTTAATACGATAACTCTGAGCAAAATCATTCAAAACGTCGCGCAAAATCGTACCACGAGGAGTAAACATTGGAAGGCCAGAGCCAACAAGCTCCGAGAAGCAGAACAAATCAAGTTCTTTACCAAGCTTGCGGTGGTCGCGAGCCTTGGCTTCTTCCTGCTTTTTCTCGTAAGCTTCGAGCTCTGCCTCGGTTTCGAAGGCGAGACCATAGATACGAGTGAGCATTTCACGCTTTTCGTCACCACGCCAGTAAGCACCAGCAATTTTGTCTAGCTTGAAAGCGCCAACCTTGCCCGTATGCTCAACATGAGGACCACGGCAAAGATCTTCGAAATCACCAAGAGTATAGAAGGAAATCGTTTCGTCAGCTGGGAGCTCTTCGATAATTTCTACCTTGTACTTCTGCTTGCCTTCGCGCGCCCAAGCCAAAGCCTCGTCGCGGGATTTTTCGCTGCGCACGATTGGCAATTTAGCCTTGATAATCTTGCGCATTTCCTTTTCGATTTTTGGCAAATCAGCATCGGTAACCTTGAGATCGCCGAAGTCGATATCGTAATAAAAGCCATTATCAATAGCTGGACCAATACCAAACTTGACTGTTGTTGTGGCAGCATAAAGATTCTTAATCGCCGCGGCCATCACATGGCTGAGCGAATGACGCATAGTTTCTATATTGTTTTCTGACATCGCTGCCCTTTCTTGATTAAATAATACTTTCCTATTTTACCACTTTTAGATACGCTTGCCAAACCCCTCCACCCCTTAAAGTGCTTGCGTTTTTAGGTGAAATATGGTATAATAAAAACATCGCTAGTCCAGCTAGCGCGATTTTTTTAAAAGGAGTTGATAAAAATGCTGGATTTTATCAAAACAGCATTATCCGCAGACAAGGTTGAGATGCTGAAGGTTATCACCCCAGCCAACCATGTCCAGGCCAAGAAGGAGTGGCTCGAACAGGCCGAACGAGGACACTTCACAAATCCGACTTTTGTCTATAATTCCGACCTCGACACATGCAAGGCCGCTCTCAGCAAATGGAACGACCTCTGCGCAAGATGGCAGACATTCACCCCTCGAGACAAAAAGGAACGGCTGCTTCATGAATTCGTGAGCGACTATCTGAACCGACAGAGAACGATTCGCCTCATTGCGCTTTCAATCGCAAACTGCGACGACGCTCTGACCAATCACCTGATGGCAAAATACTACGGGCCAACTAACCCCGACCTTGTCAAAATGGCTTACGGTCTCGCCAACGGCACCGCCACCGTGAACTTCCCTTTGCTCGATGTGCTTCCGCGCAAAATCAGTCCCGACAGCGCAATGCTTTGCGTAAGCAAAGATTACGAAGCTGCGGACATCAAAAAACTCTTTGATGCTGTGCTCGAAGATTACAAGCTCCAGGACACCTGGAAGGTCGTAATTGACGATGCGCATTCCTCTATCTGCGTAACCTCGCTCACATCCGAGGGCGACAGCCGAATCTATATCCCGCGCACACGCGTCGTAGACGAGATCAAAGTGATTCAGCTTGGCGGACACGAAGTGGAAAATCACGTCAGGCACAACGAAAACTGCATCTGTTTTCTCCAGGATCACTTCGATCTCCCGAGAGACATCGCCGCAAAACTCGTTTCTGACCGTGATGGCACCCTGACAGAGGGCTTCGCCAAAATGAGCGACGCCATCGTCAATAAACGCTGCCTCGGCACTGACGACGGTACGCCTGAGCCCTGGTATATCATCATGGCTGACTTCGCCAAAAAAGGCGAAAGCTTTGCTCAGGTTACCGAACGCATCCATGCCGAATGGAATGTCGACCTGGACAAATGCTTCACGCAGGCAATCCGCATCTTTAGAGGCTGCCACAACATGACCAATCCACACAGCTTCAGCCGTCAGGCTGACCGAAGCTATCTCGAAGGCTATGTCAAAGCCATCGAGCTGAGCAAAAAGAATTCCCCGCTGTCTGATTTTGCAAAGTTCGACGAGGATCTGCTCACAAAAATCACCGAACTGTTCGGTGAGCCGACTGCGAAATATCCTCATCTCGACATCGCTAACAAAATAATCAACAGCATTTAAACAACTCCGCGCACTTTTAAGCCCCGACCTTTCAGTCGGGGCTTTCTTTTGTATATCTTGTCTAAGCTGCCTAAAACTGCACGAGCTTTATCTCTGATGCCTGCAAAGTAATAGCTTTCTCTTTTTCGCCGCAATGCACCACCACTTCGCGTTCGTCCGACGTAACATTTGCCACCACCACCGCGCAGCCATCGTCCTCCTCGCGCGCGATTGCCACTACACCACGCTCGGCAAACTCGCAACGCAGCACTCGGCTTCCCGCCGGGAAAAGTTTTACAAATTTCTTCAGCGCACTGTAAATCGGCGACAAGATAAAATCGTCACCCTTCTCATTCAAAATCACCGGGCTCTTTACGTTGTTCTTGCAATAGCTTGGCCCGCCCGTATAATCGAGCAGCATATTCCAATCAATGAAAGCATCTGAGCCGCAATTTATATCGTGGAACAATTCACCCAAATAAAAGCGCGCATCATTTTGCCAATCATTTTTGTCATAAGGCGAAAAACCGCAGCACATCTCCGAACTAACGAGCATAATATCCGGATATTTTTCGCGCACCCGCCACATCTGCTCTGGATGCGTGCCACGATACCAGTGATAACAAATGCCCGCCACCTGCTTGTCACGCCCAAACTCCGTCACATACATGCCACGCAAGAACTTCTGCGCCATTTTGACTAAATCTGGCTTGTTATGATCCCAGAGCAAGAATTGCAAATCCGTATCTTTAAACTCTTCGCATAGATACTTATAAGTTAGGCGCTTGAGACTGGCGGCCGAATACACGCAAGACTCCCAAATCTGTACGGCGTGCGGTTCATTTTGTGGCGAAAGATAGCGAATTGTGATGCCCTGATCAGCATAGGCATCATACCAACGACGCAAGTATTTTACATAATCATCATATTTCCACCAAAGCAAACTTCCACCAAAGCGCGTCATGTGCGTAGTTTTAAGATAGCTTGGTGGCGACCAAGGGCTCGCAATCAGCATTAGCTCTTCCTTCAGCCCTTCCTTTTTGCGGAATTTCTGAATATCGTGCAGCAGCGGAATCACCCATTTTTCATCATGCGCAATCGAGAAATCACCCATGTCGCTTCGCTTGGTATATTCGAAAGGCTTTAGACAAAAATCATTACTACCGACACTGATTCTTCCCCAGTTGTAGTTTAGGCCATCTTGACCATAGTAAGCACGCAAGAAATCGTGTTGCTTCTCTGGGTCTAGCTTTGAATAATTGTAAGCCGTCGCTTCAGAGATAGCGCCACCTAGGCCGCGCCAAACGCCTATTTTCTTGTCTTGCAGGACCTTAACTTCAATCGCCATTTTTCGTCCTCTTTTTTGAAAAACTATACATCCATTATGGCATAAAAATGGCCCCGTACAAGACGGGGCCACGCCCAATTGCGATCTTTTTTCACAGAATAAACCTAGACATTTCCGAACTGAACTATTGCTCAGCTCTGCAAATACCCCAGTCCCCTCTCCAATTCTGTGCGCAACCGAGCGGAGTTTTCGAAAACTATTCCTTGCATTCCGGCCTCGATAGCGCGATTAACATTTACGTCGTAATCGTCTACAAAAAGGCTTTTTGCTGGATCAACGCCGGCATCCTGGCAGATCTTTTCAAAGTAACCCGGATCAGATTTAATCTGTCCAAAATCACAAGAAAAGTAGCACTTCTTGAACAGCTCGCTAATCCATGGATACCGCACGAACATTGCGTCACGCATCTCAGCCCATACGTCCGAAACAAGATACAGACTGTAACCTTTTGCGTGAAGTTCCCGAATTATCTGAAGTGTACCAGGAACTTCAACCTTCATAGCATCGAGCGTACACTGAATAAACTGTTCGGATGTAGTCTGCCAAGGATGGACTTCAAGGATCTTATCCCAGTATTCCTTTTCCTGGATTTCAGCACGATTCAGCTTTTTCCATAGATCCCAGCATTCACCTGTGTCTTTCTTGCGAAAATCATCAACTGAAATGCCGAATCTCTGTTCGACGAGGCGACCCATTATGCCGCCCCAATACATGCCATTGGCGATGACTTCAAAGAAGTCAAAGAATATATTTTCAATCATTTAAAGAACACCTCCCTCGTTTAGCAATGTATTATATCAGAAATACAAAATAATTCAAGCATAAGCTCTCTAGTGGTGAGCTTTGCATGAAACGGCCTTTACTCGGATGCTATCTTTTACAATTACATATTCATTGCGGTTAATACGACAATTATACCTATCAGGATCAAGACAAATAAAACCGACACAATTTTTTGAGCGGCCGTAGTCTTTGGTTTTGGTGCAACCGGCGCCGCAGCTTCAGGCACCTCGCTAATCGGCGCCACGGGCCTTCCCTGTTGTTCGGCTTTAAGCTTCAATGCCAATTCAAGATTCGCTTGATGCTCGCTAAGCATATCACGACCAGCTTCGGTCTCGTTTAATGTGCGCTGAGTCGCGGTCGAAACATCATCTGAGTTATACACTAGACGCTTATTACCATCCGCGTCTACAATATACCGCCCGCGCTCTTCAGTAACTTTCTTAAAATTCTTCCATTGCTCTTTCAAGAGGTCGTTAGTACTCATGGGTTTTGGCGTATTTGCATTCTCGTCCATATTACCCCTATTATACGATAAGCCATAAGCGCAAATAAACAATCGGACGCGGTATAATACTAATATGATTTATCTAAAGAAAGCCAATCTTGAAGACGCCGCAAAAGAATACGAACTGGTACAAAAAATTCCAGCTCTAGAAAATGGCTACGAGAATAAGGCTTACGGTGTTTCTTTTGAGGAATTCGTAAATAAAACTATCCCTAAGTGGATTGACTCCGATGAAGGGAAAAACCTAGAAGACGGATGTGTACCAGACACCCATTATTTCTTATGGGTAGACGACACTCCAGTAGGAATATTTAAGCTGCGCCATTATTTAAACGATTGGCTGCGGGACAATGCTGGACATGTTGGCTATGGAGTCGCAAAAGAATATCGTGGCCGCGGTTATGCCACAGAGGGTTTGCGCCTCATCATTGAGGAAGCTCGTAAATTGCCTATAGACACCGATGAGCTATATTTATCAGTATTAAAGAACAACCTCGCATCTCTAAAAGTTCAGCAAAAAAATGGCGCTAAAATCGTGCGCGAGAACGAAGAACATTATTATACGAGAATTCCATTATAAAACCCGAATTCCAAGGGATCTAACAGACAATTATAGATTACGGAATAGATAAAAAAATATCCCTTCGGGATATATTTCATTGCTTGGTGGGTCGCGAGGGGCTCGAACCCCCGACCTCCTCGGTGTAAACGAGGCGCTCTAGCCAACTGAGCTAGCGACCCAAATATTCCTGTTAATACCAACATCTCAGTTGGCTAGAGCGCTGGCGCTTGTTTTCTATCTTACTCGGCGCATTTGCGTCTCGGACAGAGCAACTGAGCTAGCGACCCAAAAGGAATACACGTATTATATCAGTTTTTGTACGTCTCGTAAAGCTTAGCCCAAAACCAAAAACGGACTATTATATAGTTCAATATACTTATCCAAATTTGCCTTATCATACACCGCCGCACGACTCGTGCGCACATACAACGCAATCGTAATCAAGGCCTTCCGGTATTCTACGTCATAGCCATTAAAGAAAGACAAAACAAAATCCAGGCCAAGCTCGGCAAAAATATTCACGTTAGATAACACGGCAAAATAGAAATCGTACAATCTATCGCCGGCCATCGGCATCGGGTCAATCACGCGAATCTTGCCATTTTCCGTCAAAAAATTATGCGCACCAAAATCACCGTGCATCAAATACTTCTCTGGCGTATGTTGCCCTGCCACTACCAAAGCCTTCAATACGCGCTCCTGCGAAATCTCCGGAATCCGATTTGCTGCATATTCAATCTCGTCCAACAAAAACTCACGCCAGCTCGGCTTCATGTCTCCCAAAAAGCCATAGCCATCGCATTCGTAGCGTGGGTAACTTTCTACAATATTCGCAATCTGGCAAACAGCTTCCCTAGCATCAAGTGGCGCATTCTTATAATGCGCACCCTTAATAAACTCGTAGCATTCATAATGCAGATTTACGTCTGAACAAAGAATTTTTTGAAAAGCCGGATGCTGAACTTTTGACAAAAACTCGCTCTGCGTGCGCACAGTCATATGGCTTGTAATTTTTATCAGGTATTCGTCTTTTACGCTAAATACGCTCGACTGCGTAGCGCCATCTGTGTAGATCGTGGCATGTTCACGACTCAAATCTACGCCAATCTTCTTGTAGATATCTTCAAATACTAGCAAGCGATCAATCAAATCACTCACTGAATCAATCTTTCGGTCTTCGCCAAACTGCGCCAACAATTCCTCGCGCGCGCTACGCATGATATAGCCATCATACATTTGCAGCATCGCCATATCATTACCGCCGTCACCTATAGCAAAGAGTGGCTCTTCAATTTTCTCAGCAATGCGCACCAAGGCCTTTTCCTTGCCCGCCTCTTTCGCCATAAAGTTAATCGCCGCCGAATGTCCTTCGTGGATGAACGGCAAAGTCGGCTTGGCGCTACTCATGCCCAAGATGACATATTTGTCACCAAAACGCTCCTTGAGCTGCACCATTGTCGCATCCATAATTTCTTTGTTCAAAGTCCAGATACGAATCTTTGTTGCGCCACCATCAATATCCGGATGCCCGTGACAGCCTCTATCGTAAACAAAATCAAACTGATCGCCATACGGCAAGGCGCGCGCGAAAGCCGTGATTTCATCTTGCTCGTCATCGGGAATCGTGATTTCAAAATCAATTCCATCCGGACCAAGGCAGACCGCACCGTTATCGCCGATTGTATAATCAAATAGTTCAGCATAATTTGGCAGCACTTCGGCGAGGCTTGCTGGGCTACGGCCAGTCGTCATAATAAACTTATGTCCAGCCGCACGAAAACGACGCACCGCCTCAAGGTTGCGTTCTAGATCCCCCTCTATATTGCGGCGAAACAGCGTGCCGTCGAAATCACAGAATAAAATCACCGATGGATTACCTCGTATCTTAACTGCACGTACGAATCATTTAGGGCCTTACACTCAATTAGCTTCATTGGACGAATCTTGTCTAACTCTTCTGGAGTCGAAATCGCTTCGCCATCAATGATGGTTGGCGTGTCTTTGCCTCCTACTAAAACTGGCGCAATTACCATATTTACATAATCAATTAAATCTTCGCGCAAGAAAGCACCGTTCAAGCTACCGCCAGATTGAATCGTCAAACGCTCGGCACCAAATTTCTCATACACGTCCGTTAGGACTTGGCCTAAATCCAGCTTTTCATAGCCAAGAATCACAAGATTGTTATATTTATCCTGCAATCCATAAGCTGGGTGTTCTGGATTTGTCGTAACCAAAATCAATCTCCCTACCCAACGGCAAAGATAATCAATACCCTTTTCGTTCAAATGTGGCGCGTTGTCAATAATTACAAAAGTCATCACATCCATTTTTTCTGGATCACTCTCACGTTCGTTGACACCAATTTTTGCCATCACGCGACCAGTATTCAAAGAAAAGACATCTGTATTCGACTCGATATCGTAATACTGTTGTAACCCTTCCTTGAGCCCAGGAATATTCTTCCAATCGCGATCTACATCAAGCGCATCAGAATTACCGCTATTAATTTTGCCGTCTAGCGATTCAAGCATAAAAAGTGTCGTTATTGGGCGTTCCATTATTTCTCCTTTCTAACAAGCACATGATAGTGCCACGAGCTAGTCGTATTGCCATTTTTCGTAATATAATCTTCTAGCTGGTAAACTTTTACAATTTTAAAATCCGAAAAGATATCAAAAATCAAATCATAATCTGCATAGAAATGCGGAATACCATTTTCCGGGCCATCCTCTTGGCGAATCTTAGTATTCTCGTCCAACATCGGCCAATCTTGCTGCCAACCCCAGGTCCGCTTTGAACCAAGCGTAAAATAACATTCACCTCCATCACGCAAAACACGATATAACTCACTGGCAATTTTTCTTACACCGGCCGTATCACTGTGTGATATGACATTACGGCACAAAATACAGTCAAAACTCTCGTTCGCATACGGCAGCTCAAGCATATCGCCCTGCTCCAAATCGATCTCGAAGCCAGCCGCTTCGGCCGCCTCGCGCGTCCGCGCAATTGCTTCCTCGCTCAGATCAAAGCCACTCGTAATAAAACCAGCCTTCGCGAACTGAAGCGTATGTCGTCCAAGCCCACAACCCAAATCAAGAAAATCTTTCTTGTCTTGTTTGTGCCAGCGGTCAATTAAGTAGTACGACTCCTCGCTCGGCTCTAGCCAATGCGCGCGATGCTCTCCTTCAACAATCTTCCAATCCCAAGCTTTCGATTTCGCCATATTATTCGATCCTTCCGCCGTTGCAGCTTAAGCGATAAATCACCTCACCGTCTTTCGAGACTGTTTCGTGACCACTGAAGCTTTCAAGCGAGCCTTCAACTTCAAATTCATAAACATATCCATCACGCTCAAAGCGACGTGGGCCACGCACCGGGATTATCTCCATATCCTCGCCAACCATGCTCAAAGCCGGACGCAACACGGCATCCATCGCCACCTCAGACATATCTAGGCGCAGGGTTTCGCCTCGATAATTCATGCCCCAGCTCGCCTTCTTTTCTGCGCTATAAACTACTTCTTCACCGATAAACTTCACGCCACCAAAATAAGTATCATGATAAGTCATCGAACCGTCAGTATATTCGTAATCATTCGAATCTTCGCGACCAGAAGCAACCTTTGCATCATCCCCGCTCGCATAGGTCTGCTTCTTTGCCTCCACTAAGAACTTCGCCAACTGCTGCAAATCAAAACCCTCAAACATTGGCAGCTGATGTTCTGGCAAACCAATCGAAAGCGCATATTCGCGCATTTCATCATAGGCTTCGCGTTTCGAACGATCGATCTTAAAGATTTTCCCAGAGAAAACTACATAGTGCCAATTATCATTCCTAAAGTCGCAATACCAGTTCCCAATATGTTCCGTATCAATCGCAGCACTGAGTTTCTGCACGGCGGCTTCAATCTCCGCCTCGGGAATCTCAACCGTATCGCAAGTCCATTGCGTCAACCAAGGCGTTTCATGCTCCTCAGTAACTTGCTCAACTTCTTGCTTTACGATATTTAGGCCCTCAAGAGCCTGTTTGTTTGCCAAACTTTCTTCGATGATTACGCCGCTATACATACCTCTAGTATATCAATAATCCAGATTAGTACCGAAAAGCATGCTATAATAGAACCACGTTAGCGGGGTGTTAGCTCAGTTGGTAGAGCGACTGGTTCGCAATCAGTAGGTCAGGAGTTCGAATCTCCTACACTCCACCAAACCGTATTTAAATCGGCAAAATGGCCGATTTTTTAGTAGTAAGTTCCTGTTAAGTATCTTACAGTAATAGTATGCAATTTTAGACCATTTTTACGGCCAAAATCTGCCAAAAATGCACGTTTCACCCCTATTAAAACGTCTGTTAATACCCTAAACAATTTGATCTATATAACATTTTTATAATACTTTACAATTTCTAAATCGCGCTTATCTGAAAAGTAGCCACTATAGCTATTGGCTTTGTCTTTTATTTTTTCTTTTTCGATAATGAAGTCGTCTAGCGTCATCCAAATCGACCTAAAATCGTCTGCGTTTTCTTCTTCTGTGTAATTTATCCCGATTTCTTTTTCGGGAGAAGCACTAAACACGTAAGAAATAGCTTTACTCCAATCGTGATTATTTTGAGCATCTTCGCGTCTTTCTATGATATAGCCAATGGGTTTTATATTCACAATCAAGAAGCCTGTTTCTTCTTGGACTTCTCTGTATAAAGCATCCATGATAGCTTCTTCATTGTCTATGCCGCCACCTGGAATCTGCATGTAGCCATATTTTTCAGATTCAACAACGCAAATTTCGCCATTGTTATTTTGCAATATGCAACGTACATTGAATCTAGTTTTATCACCTTTTGTTGGCTTTGGATTATCGAACCCAAAATCATCGTCCGATATTTCAGTTATTAACCGCCAATCTATCTTGCGTTCTTCTTCAGTCGCACTATTGGGGAACAATGGTTCAGCAATCATATTTATATTATACCATTTTTGATATAAATCTTCTTTGTACTCCGTTAAAACCTGGCGAATTAACCCCCACCATTCAATAAAAAGAACGACCAAAAGGCCGTTATTTTTATTCTTCCAACACCCCGAGCAGTACATCCCTTTCCCCTTCGCTCTCGATACTACAAGTCGAAAGCAAAACATACTTTTTCGCTCCAACAACAAACTCCCCTCTCCGATTTATTGCATTTGCGTTTATTCTCTCCAGGCTTTCTTCTTTCGTATAATAATTAAACCCATAAATCGGCCCATCATCTCCCTCTACGGAAGCAAAAGTAACAATGTTTAAAGCATAATTTCGCTCTGGCGTATATAAAAACGCCCGTGGATGCCGATCAAAGAATTCTTTGTCCTTAAATTTGCCAACATCCGAAAACATCCTTCCGCTACTCATACGATGGCCATAGATAATCGAAAAATCATCTAGAAAATCTGCGCTATTCCGGTAATCCAAAAATATACCACCCGTAATCGCAAATTGCTTCTCGTAGTCATGCGAGAGATAAAACCGATTATCTCTCGCATGCATAACTGGGAAATCAATTTTCGTATCAGGTATCCTTAGCCAAGCCACGATTTCTGGATTCTTTTGTTTGAGCGCCACAAAATCTACCTCAGCCTCCTCATTTGCCCCGTTCTCTTCTACAAATTCCGCTGCGAGCTTACCAGATCGTTCCGCGTCTAGTTCTGTCTGGCAAAAATCAAAGAGTGCATAAGCAGCAATCAGGACAACTGGGAAGATTACAAGCCTCAGCAAAACACCCGACAATCTATCCAGACGATCAACCAAGCGATAGAAAACCCGATACTTAATTCTCATAATTATAGACTTCTAAGCTTTTTCTTATCGCTCTTATACGCCACAAATCCAACAATGCCCGCCGCAAAGATTAGGGCTACAAAAGGCATTACGCGCGCAACAAGACCCGTCGAAACAGCATTCTCTTGTGAAGTACGCAAAATCTTAATGTCGTTATTCTGCTGGAAGGCTGCCAACTGATCTGCGGTCGGATTATCGCCCAACTGACCAACAACAGTGCTGTTAATTAAGCTCTGCAACTGACCATTAATCGTAGTAACGTAATTCTCTTCCAGGCCATTCTCCGTAACGGCTTCAATTGTTACTTCTGAGCCAATTGGCAAATCATCATTGCCGTCTTTTTGGCCGATCTTTAAGGTCTGCCCCTCTTTAAGGTAAACGCGCACTTTGCCCGAACCAGCCGTAATCTCAGTTGGGTTAGTCTTGGTTGTACCAGAATAACTATCCTGAATCTCAGCATCGAGACCAGTTAGATCAAACTTGGTACCCCGCGCAATAAATCTCGTGTATGGCAGGCTAATATCGTATGGGAAGTAGTGCTCTCTATCGGCCTTCGGCCCAGCTACATTATGCGTAAACTGCATCGAGGTTTTCTCGGCGGTCGTCGAGAACAAAATTTCACCCTTCTCGCCTGTCGTCTGATTTAGGGCCTGTGCCGCGAGTGTCGGAATCAATCCTCCTGTCGCATCGCCGTTACCATCGAGCTCATTTACGACATCGACCATAATCTTATAATTCGTCGAGTCAATACCAGTAATACCGCCGGATAAATCTCGCATAGATTCATAGACACAAAATTCATATGTTCCGGCAGTACTGAAGCTATAGTCCGCAAACGAAACAACGCTCGTCGCAGTCGCATCGCCGTTACTATCGCGCGCGGTATTAACAAACTCTAAATCTCCACCAAGCACGCTAAAATCCGTACCTGAACTTAAAGGCGCTGGATTACTACACCAATCGATTACGTAGTGAATCTTACCATTCGACTGCGGATATGCATTATGGATAACATGCGTCAATGTTACGTTCTGGGGACTATCTGGATTGTCCGACAGTTTAACCGGCGTCGAAGCCGCACTGGCAAAACCTCCGCCGGACATACCCATTAGAATCGTCGATAGAAAACCGACCAACGTTATACCTTTTGTCCTTAAACTCATTACACCTCCATTATTTTTAAAAGCACCAAAAACCTAGCCCAAATATCACATGACTACCTCCGTTTGTATTAATAAAAAATCAGATTGGGTTAGCAGGCGCCGTCATACATATTTCCTCGACCCCGCGCCTGCTTGCAGGTGATACTAACGACTCCTACTAAAACTGCCAAGCATAAGCATGAATACTTTTGACAGTCAGCAATAAATATTTTATTCAACCCCCGAGACCGTAAATCTCCGCCAAACAAAAAATGTTGTGCTTTCCACAACATCTTATACCCCACCCTGCAAAGTTTACAACTTAATCGTCATGTTTTTTGACGGTCTTTTGCGTAACGTCAAACTTCTCCATGTATAAGCCAAAGGCCAACCTTGCCTGCGAATAAAATGCGCAGAAAGACGAATAGACCACAGAAATAATCGGCGAAATTGCCCACTGCAAGATCATAACAATCTTCGGCTTACCCTTACAATTCTTTGGCTTCGGTGGGAGCATCTTCAAAGACAAAACGATCGAAATCAAAATACCAATCGCCGCCACCGTCTGAATATAGCTCACTACAATCGGTAAATTACGCGACAACAAATCACGCGTCTCATAATTAAAGATCAGCGGCACCCAACCACCAAACATAATAATCGGTGCTACAGCCGCAAGCGTCACATCGCCATCCAACCTGCGGAAAAACTTCGGGAACAAAGAAACCATAGGTATTTTACGCTTCTTCGAAAGCATATAATCCGCCACGTAAGCCGTATCACTTGCACCATAATCCCAACGACGAAGCTGAATCCACTGCGCCTTCAAAGTCTTCAACAAAGTATCACTCAGCACCGCATCCTGGTAAATTGGTGCGCGAATCGGCACCACCTCATATTTACCATCAAAGTAGAACAAACTACGCCAGTACTGATGACCGTCTTCTACGATTGTACGCGTACTCCAAAAGTCCATACCAATCAAAGGCTGAAGCGGCTGCGAGTGCGAAGCAAAATTGCGCAACATATGTGGACGCATCGTACAAATCAAATTCCAGAATGAGTTTGTCGTCGCAACCACACGTGTTACGGCCGGCGCATCCCAAATATTATTCGTAAACAACGAAACTGGCTGGTAGGCCAAATTCTGACGGTCTTCGCGCGCAATAAATTCATAAGCGACCTGATCAAAATAGCAAGCGTGCGGCTTATTGTCACTATCAAGCGTCGTCACAATTACATTCTCAACTGGAATTCTTTCGCGCTCGACTAATTTCTGCAATGCTCTACCAGCATTCGTAATATTGCCACCCTTGCCCACAACTTCGCCAGGAATATCTTTAGGATGTTTTGCGAGCTCAAAGTAAGCAAACTTATTCTTAAAATGTTTTTCAATCTCAAAAGCAGTCTTTTCGGCCTCTTCACCACCGCGCTCTTCGTAGGCCAAAATCACAATCATGCGCGCCTTATCAAAATTCACATTCGAAACACATTCCAAAGTCGGCGCCAAAACATCCGCGGTCTCATTGTACATAGTTACAATTACCGCCTGCCAAATATCCGTCGATTTTGGATACTTCTCCTGATTTTGCGCAATACGTTCCAAATTCTCAATGTGCTCCATATAGGCATATTCTTTTCTCGAATGACCCTTGTGCTTGGCGAGGCTTTCGCTGGCATTGTCTAGCTCACGCATACGCTCCTGCCAGTCAACCTTGACACTTTTTCTTACTACGCCCTGCCCTTGAATCATGCGATAAGCAATACCGACCGCCTTCACGAGATTCATAATTACAATCAAAAGTAGATAAATCGAGCCTAAAACTGGCGAGATCCAAGACAAAATCGGAAGCAGTACCACCATTAAAACACTAAGCACAAATGGCAAAATCTCAAAAAAACGGTAGCGAAAGCTACGTTTGCCTTGAGGAATTTCAATAACTTTAGACATTTAACCTTCTCCGAGCAAGCAACCTACAAAATAAATCGCAATCACGATCATGATGCAGCTCACGCCAATAAATAAGCGAGCGACATCTTTACCGCGCTTTGTATAAAGCCTAGCACTCAAAAGAATGTGACCAATACCAAGCGTAATGGCCATGACCGAGAAAGATATCAAATACCACCACTCGCCCTGAGAATAACCGTTGTCGATATCTGAATAACGCGCCCAGACCTTCGGCTGAGTTGCATTTGCGCGCAGAATTGGAACCAAAAACAGCACAACACTAAGGCTAAGCTGCAATAGCATCCAAACAAATAGACCGCGATCTTTCTTAAAAATCGTCTTAAAATCAGTCGCTAATTCTTTCATAGCTTATATCATTTTACCATAACTACAAAAATACAGACAAAATACCCGCCTTGCGGCGAGTATTTTGAATTATTTTTTTGCTTCCGTCCCATGTAAGACGAGTGCTAATACTCCTGTCACTCCACTTACAACTAAGCCAGCAGCAAACAAAATATACGAACCCACTCTCTCGTTCCTTTTTTTGTTTTTGGTTTTTATTTTGACTTTGTTGTAATTCGAATATAGCACGCTTTTTCAAAAAGCACAAGCTATTTCTTGGCTTTTTTCTCAAGATTTTCAATACGCTCTTCAAGGCGGCGAATTTGGCGCCCCTCCCTGAGTATCGTTACTAAGCGAACAATCATAATCGACAACACAAACTCGCCAAGCAGCAAAATCGCGATACCCGGAATAAGGAAGCTAATCCCCTCAATCATCAAATCTCGCTTAACGTCCATATATTCCGACGGCGAGCGCATCAAAGCATTCGTATCAATATTCGTCGTATCGATCAGCTGCTTCATTGCATAAATGCAAAGCGCCAACCCAGCCATCACGACCGCCAGAGCTAAAGCCGAAGCAATCGCATCTAGCAAGAAAGAAAAGGTATTGGACTTTTTATTAGCCATATCTACCATTTTACCATAAGCGTATTTATATATAAATCCCGGCAAAACTATAGAAAATAGTTATGCTTTGTTTCATACTAATAGTAATAAGTCACAATACAGAAATAGGATCAATCATGCTTAAAGGCGCTATCTATCTCAACACTATTATCTTCTTAGCCTTATCGATATTCTTTTTACGCCAGCTTTTTCGTAAAAGTGTAGCAACGCAAAAACTTCGACTACCGCTCGTCATAACCTTGATTCTTGATATAATCAACACTGCTCTTTACTACAGTAGCATCATCGAAGTCGATTGGGATATTATTTATTTGTTCCCGATCTCAGCCCTCGCAGCCATCTTATGTATTATCGGAATTATCCGCACAACTAAGCTAGGCAAAGCCCAGACCGACCAATCCACTGCAAAACTAAATCTAACTCTATATACCATATTAGCTATCGTTCCAGCCCTATTAGCTATCGTTCCATTTGCATACGAATCGTATCTCCTCCATAACTGCGAATACTTATTAAAATTCAATTACCAAAACGGCATCATTCAGTCCGATGATACCTATATTGCCATTGTTAATCACAAGCCAACCACCATTACCCTACAACTTAATCGAAAAGGCAAAACTACCGATAGGCAGTACTACGAAGTTAGTTATGTTGACGGCACCAAAGTCACAACTAGGGATTCACAATACAAAAAAGTTCTTGCAGAAAATAACAATCTAGAAAAAATAGCCGCAGACGCAAAGAAAAAAGCCCCTTCTGCCCAAGGTGGTTCCATATATTATTTCCCTGAAGGCAAATATGCCATCATTCACGTAACCTCAGGCGAAGGCTCCGGACTAGTACTAGGAGAATACTTCTATTACAATAACAACTACGTCAGTGATATCGATACGCACGGCACCTTAGAAACAGTTACATATTACGGAAAATAAAAAAGAACCGAAACCGGTTCGTAAAAACTAAAAATGGAGCCATTGGCAGGGATCGAACCTGTGACCTGCTCGTTACGAATGAGCTGCTCTACCAACTGAGCTACAATGGCACCTACCCAAATTATAACACAGTTTTAGCCGCTTTTAGAACCCCTAAGAGACAAAAACATTTCACCCTTGCAAGATATCTCAAAATCCTGTATACTTACACACATAAGGGCTCGTGGTATAGTGGTCTAGTACGCCTCCCTGTCACGGAGGAGATCGCCAGTTCGACTCTGGTCGGGCCCGCCATATTTAGTTTTTCAAAGACCTCTCTCGTAGAGGTCTTTTTGCGCCTTCTCTATTCTTCAGATATCTTTAAGCTTATGCTAAAATAAAAACATGAAACAACGCAAAGCTTTTACAATCATCGAGGTCGTCCTCGTTCTTGCCATCGCGGGTCTTATTTTCTTGATGGTATTTATTGCGCTCCCAGCCTTACAGCGCAGCCAACGCAACACGCGTCGCCGCCAAGACATGGCTCGCATCGCAACCGCCGTTAACGACTACCAGTCTAATAACAATAAACTACCATTCCCAGAGACGACACCAAATAGAATGAATGACGTCAATATGGACTTCGTCAAAAAATACGTCGACGATCAATGCACAGCCAATAAAAAGGGAGCCTTCAACAATCTAGGCACTTATATGAACGATAAAGAAGCTAAAATTGATGGAGTATATACAGGATGCTCGGACCAATTTACGGATCCGGACGGCACACCATATAATCTATGGGCGTCAAAAGACGGGTTCGATTCAAGCAAGGCTATTTACGAAAAAACTGCTAATACAACGTTCGATTTTAAAGACAACCATCACGTAATCATCGCCCTACCAAAAGCCAAGTGCGGCGAGGAGAATAAGGCCGAATCTGCAAATGGCGCCAACTACTTCGCTCTCTTCTATCTGCTTGAAGGCAATGCAGTTTACTGCGTAGATAACCAGTAGTCCGAACGACGGGATTCGCCCCGCCTATGCCTACCAAGAAAAAGCCCCAGACAAGCTGGGGACTTTTCTTGGTGCGGGTATAGGGAGAGCGCAAAATCTTAACAGATTTTGCTTGACTCAGGGCGTCGCCTCGGAAAATCCGAAGCATAAATGCTTCTCTGTTTTCTCTCGGCTCCTACTTCGTCCGAACGACGGGTTCTCCTCGCCTTATTCCACACCAGAGAAAAGGCCCAAGCTTGCGCTTAGGTCTTTTCTCTGGTGCGGGTATAGGGAGTCGAACCCTAGTCTCATCCTTGGGAAGGATACATAATAGCCGTTATACGACACCCGCAATTACCGCTAATTATATCAAAGTTCATCCAATCACACCAAAAGCTTCCCTAAAAAAATAACCCCGAACACCTTCGGGGTAGTAGCACAACTTCGGCCTTATGTCTTCTTTGCCTCGACTCGTCTGTAATAATCTATCAAAACCAGACTCTTGTAGGTCAGAACGGTAGCATAGAAGCAAATCACCGATGCCTTATACTCGTCCTTCTCCTGCTTTTCGATTCGTTTGGCGCACGCCCTAGCCTCCGTAGCGATACCATAATATCGCATCCCCAACTCGAGTCCATCGAGCATAACATAATCCGTGCCAACGTCGCACTGTTTTCGAAGCACGCAAATACACTCATCGCAGATTGTCCTCGCGACGCGAATGCGGTCTTCTTCTAAAGAGCAGCTCGCATATTCCTCACACATCTGAGAAATCTGGTCAAGCAACAGCATAAAACACCACTCCTCTCTATGCCTTTTGCATTATCCCACAAAACAAAAACAGAGTCAAAGCACTCCGTGCTATAATATTAGCATTCGAGAGAAAAAGCGCACTGTGTGCGCATTTTTCAGAGAATGCGCCATATTAGACCGAATGGTATAATATAAATCATGAAATTTGCAAGATACAAGCACGATTCCGAGCTTAGCTATGCCGAAGGCGCCACGCTCGTTTTTGAGCTATTAAAAACTAAACCGGAAATCATTACGCAAATTTTCCTCCGCCCTGCCGAAAAATATGGCGACGACATCACAAAAATCCTACAACTCGCCAAAGACAAAAACATTACTATTGTAGAAACTAACAAACCTTTCAATGTCCTAGCTACCAAAAATGCCTGCCTACTCATTGCCGAGTTTAAAAAGTTCACAAACCAGCTCAATCCTAACGCCAATCACCTACTCCTAGTCAATCCTTCCGATGCCGGCAACCTCGGCACCATTATGCGCACTGCAGCCGCCTTTAATATCCAAAACATTGGCATTATTCCGCCTGCCGTCGACCACTTTGATCCAAAGGTAATCCGCGCCAGCATGGGCGCAGCCTTCCATCTCAATCTAGAAATCTTCAACGATTTCTCCAGCTATTACACCGCACATCCAAACCACAACCGCTACGCCTTCATGCTAAACAACCAAGCCATGACTATCCAAGAGGCCATCAAAACCAAAGCCGAACCATTCACCCTAATTATGGGCAACGAAGCCAGCGGCCTACCAAAAAGCTACGAAACGGATTGTCGAGCCATCTACATCCCACAAAGCGACGCCGTCGACAGCCTCAACCTATCAATCGCTACCGCCATCGCCCTCTACGAATTCATGAAGTAACAAAAATATGCCTCATATCGAGGCATATTTTTTAATCCTGCTTATCGTCACTTACGCCGACGGTTTCGCCTTCGGTAACATTAATCAATTCTTTGACCCTACCATCATCGCGTAACTGTTTGAGCTCACTGTCTAGATGCGAAAAGCTGATACGAATCGACTCATAACGCACCTTGTCATCTTTCTTCTCGGTTAGCTTCACAATATAGTAACAATCGCCCTTCTTTGAGGCAAACGGCTCAGAAATATCGCCAACTTTCTTGAGTTTCATAGCCTCGGCTACCCTTCCACCATCAAGGTTCGTATCGCCTACGAGCGAATCGGTCTTTTCGTACAACACGGCAATATTATTTGCATAGCTGTCCGAAACCGCCTTCATGTCGCCGTTTTCTTTCAGGGCTTTCACGATATTATTCTTTAATTTATTAGCCTCATCGTCGAATTTTTCTGAATACTTTTTCTTTGCCAGCGACAAAGTTAACAAACGACGATATTCCGTCATACTTAAACCAAAGTTATCACTCACAATACCCGAGAAAGCCTCAAGGCTACGCGTTTGACCATTAATCTGCATGTGGTAAGCTACTAGTTCATCAACTTCACTCGATTCGACCGCAATACCCGCCTCGTTTAATTTAGCGAGCGCATAGCTGGCATCCTCAGCCGAATTCATAGCCTGACGCTTGTAATGTTGGCGAAGCATCTTCGAATCATCTGAATCATCCAATTCGCCCTGCTGATACTCAATCGACTTAACACTACTGCGGTAAAACATTAAGTAATCGCTATAGCGCACCTTAATATCATCAATCTTTGCGACCGGAAGATTCAGCACCTTCGTAAAGCGGTAGGCCACACTACCTGTATTTTGTACTTTATAGAGCTCTACCCAGCCAAAAATCCCCAAAGCAATAATCGCTACGATACTAATAATTATCGTATTGATTACGAGCCGATGTTTAGAATACTGAAAAGGATACTTGAACTTTTTACCACGCGACAAAACCTGCTCACGACTTTCCTCGAGATTCTTTTGCGTGACAATCTTGGACTTTGCGTCGTCCTTTTCTTTATTGCTATCTTTTTTCTTAAAACTAATCTTCATAAATATCCCTACCCGCCGCATGTGCAGCATTTTCTAGCTCGTTATACACCGTTTCCGGTTTATTGATTGTACTCAAAGTCAAATCACCAGCTTCCGTCTGCACTAAAATCGTACCATAATTAAATATTGTACCAAAAACACCCGCAACTCCAAAAGAGACACTATCGATATTGTCCAGATCAAGGTCTACAACGCTCCGATTAAACAAGCCTTTCTGGCGCACCTGACGCAAGCGCTCCGTTGTTAATAGGTAAAAACTAAAATACCACAACAGATAACTGTAAAGCATGCCGAGTAGGCCGATAATAATGAAGGCGATCCAGATCATGAACATATGCGAGTTATCCTTCCAGATAATCATCGGCAGCACGCCAAAACCAGACATAAAAACGAAAAACAAGACCCCCTTGAATGAAGTAAGAATGTGGCGGCGAAATACGCACAGCACTTCTTCACCGCTGCGCTGGCCTTCGAAATCCATAGCTATATTATACCACGCCGAGGTTTATAGATAGGATAAACATAAGCCACATGATGGCAGAAGCAGCACTCAACGTCAAATACCCCCCAGCACAATAAACATCCACCGGCCTAGCCGGTGGTTTTTCTTATGCGGGCATAGCCCTTTCGTTCCTCGCTGACGCGTGGAACGCGTAAGCAGCCTGTCAGCTGCGTGACTTACGTTATTTTTTGGAAAATGTTCCGCTATTGTCCA
>JAZSOA010000011.1:0-58355 GCA_045536655.1 Candidatus Nanosyncoccaceae bacterium
GTCATGTGCAACCGCAACTGAGAACTCGTCAAAAAACCAAGGGCGTCCCGCAAGGGACGCCCTTTTCCATACCATCACTTTTTACATAAAAATATAAAGCAATAAAATAACCCCCCGCAAAGCGGGAGGTGTTAGAGAGGTTCGAAGTTGGGGCCCACGTTTAAGTGAACCCCGACGGATATCTTTGCATATCGTCGGTCCCTCCATGGACGGAGGCAGTGACAGCGCGCACGATCGGCGCGGAGTGTGCCTCGTCGTCCGTCAGCGCATCGCTTCACGATCTTTTTCGCCCCGGCTCTTACGAGCAGGAAAGATTCGGAAGTTTAGCTACCCATACGGCTGGTTTTTAAGGTCAGGTTTGCTTGTCGTACCGTTAACAATAACGGTCTATCACAGAGGGTGCTGTGAAGCAACTGCTGACCTGGGCCGCGCCCAGCGAAACTAAAGTTTGCCGGGAACGTACCAGTCCTTAGACCAATACATTAAATATTCACCTCTTTTCAAATATCCTGTGAGCTTTGGCACCTACCTCGGGCCCTGAGATACTGCCTCAGTTAACTCACGATCTTTATATAATAGCATACATTAGCATTTTTGTCAAGCATTTTATCAAAAAATCTCAAAAAAGGGAGCCCACCTATCTGGTGAGCCCTCAGTTTTTTTAGACAAACATACCCGGATATCCTTTAATCCAGTCGTCCAGAAATACCTCCAGTAAAGCATAATCTTCCAGATCCGTGTGCAGCTTCGTTTGAAGCGGAATCGCCGAGACAGTCAGAAAGCTGTTTGGCACGCCCGAGAAAACCGGCACAACAGAGGACTGCAGGCCTTTTTCGTGATTTCGCTTCACGCGAGACATCACCTGCGACACAATATAGCGTTTGGCGAATTCTGGAGATTTTTCCGTTATCCCACCGACCGCCATATCACCTTCCTTAGTTTCGAGTACGAAAGGCACCGCAATATTTCCAGAGAAGATATCATCCCAGAAAACTTGCGTTGTACCATTCACGATGCGAATACCTTGGTAAAGACAAATCAAAACCGCTTCGGCCGATTTATCTGCGAAGCCTCTAAGAAAATACTTATCCGCCACGCTAATCACCTCCTAGAGCACAAATTCCGGACCATAGAGATCCAGAAAGCTATCGACGACCTGTTCGGGACACCAGTATTCCTCATCTGCGCCTTCCGGCGCAACGGGGAAGATAAGCATTTCGTTCCAGCGCGAAAATTCCAGGCGCGGAACAGCCTCCTGGCTACGATACAGCTCAATTGTTTGTAGAATGTACGAGCGCATCAGGGCGCGGCTCTCTGCGTTATTTATCGGCTGCGAAATGATTACCTTGGTGCCATTATTGTTCGTAACAATGATCGGATAGCCCATCAGTTCCATGGGTAACATAATCTTACCGTTACTTTTGATAACAATAATGCTACCGTTTACGAACACGAAACATTTGTTTTCGCCCATAATAACACCCCCTTCAAGTATGTTTGAATTTTAATGTGCGAAATTTCAAATATTATATCATCAAAATAGCCGGCTGTCATCTGTTAGACTTGCCGGCTACTAATTAGCTACTTCTTAGCGTTTGCAACCACAACTTGTGGGAATGGAATCTCGATACCTTCTTTATCAAAAACGGCTTTGATTTCACGGCGCATCGCACGCTCAATCCCGATAGCCGTGTTTGGCTTACAAGGCATCGAAACACGCCACATGATTGCCGAGTCACCAAAGTCCGTAATGCCATTTACGACCATCTCGCCCAAAGAGTTTTCGAGCGCCGGATTTTGCATGGTGTTTTTAGCCAAGTTTTCGCGCACCATATCGAAGACTTTTTCCACCTCTTCAGATTTGTGCTTGTAGGCCACACCCACATTCACCTCAGCCAAGCTATCCTTGTCGCTATAGTTCGTCACCTCGGTAATATCCCGGTTTGCAATACATTTAATATTGCCTTTGTAGCTCATTATTTTTGTGGTTTTGAGACCAAGCGAGATTACATTTCCGCGAAAGCCATTAATCTCAACATTATCACCAACATCAAACTGGTTTTCCGTCGCTAGGGAAACACCCGCGATAATATCCTTGGCCAAATCCTGAAAGGCTAAGCCAATAATCGCCGTCATGATGCCCAACCCAGCCACCATCGAGGTTACATTTACGCCAAAAATCGAAAGAATAATTACAATCGCCACAAAGATAATGACATATTTCTCGATACTCACTACCAAAGTACGAATCGTATCGACGCGTTGGCGGCGCTGCGCGTTATTCATGCGGGCGCTAGAAGCCTTGAAGAGCCGTTTTGTAATCGTTTTTATAAGCTGAAAGAAGAGCATTGCGCCCAGAATCACAACGATCGGCAAGATAACCTTATTCCAATCGATTTTATTATTCGTAAGCCACTGGTTTATAGACTGCATCATAACTCTATTCTATCACGTCAAGCAGTGAGCCATACTTGCATTATGCCCGTTTTTATGATATAATATATAGTATATTTTTCTGAAGGGGGTCTCATATATGAGAGACAGAAGAAAAACCACACATTGCAAGCTGAACATGAAGCAACTCATTGCCGACATCAACAGTCGAAAATTCGAGCTTCAGCTGCCCGCACATTATCTCAACTCGAAGAGCACAGGACAGATGATTATTCCGGCCACCTATGACGAAAAGCTGGAGGATCAATTGGTCGAATTCTTCATGACCTACCTGAATGCCAGCATCCCGAAAGAGACAATCGCGGATCGCTACGGTGTAAAACCGGAAGAAGTGCTCGCCATACGCGACAGCTGGCATATCGCCCTGGCACGCTACTACGTCTAAGTCCGAAGCCCCCGCAAGCGCGGGGGCATTTTCTTGCAGTAAAGGCAAAAAGTTCATAAATAAAAAACAGCCCTTGCGGGCGTTCTATTTCCTTTGTGGTGATCCCGAAGGGAGTCGAACCCTTGATTTTCTGGATGAGAACCAGACGTCCTGGACCACTAGACGACGGGACCACTTATGTCCTTAAGTTTAACAGAAAACCGGTTATCTGTAAAGCACAGGCTTTGCCTCCTCTTGAACAATAGTCTAGAATAGTAAAGATGAAATACATAAAACGCTACTGGCAAATCATTTTTCCAATCCTGATCATGCTCTTAATCTGGAGCTTTTCCGCCCAAAACGGAGATTCTTCCGACAGTCTCTCTATCCCGCTCGCCGCCAAGCTCGGCCTCACGAACGGCGTAGTGCGCAAAATCGCCCATTTCCTAATCTACGCTTTACTCGGTGCCTCGCTTGCCAATTTCTTCCGTAGTATCGAAGGGAAGAAGTTTCCAAAGCTCAAGGCAATCCTTCTATCCATCCTCATCGCCGTTATCTATTCCTGCATCGACGAGTATCATCAAAGCTTCATTCCGGATCGCGACGGCAACCCTATCGACATCCTCATCGATAGTCTTGGTGCCATGGCGGGCATTAGTGCCTATATTGCCGCATATAGCTTTACTTGTGCCAAGCATAAAAAATAATGCTTATGGTAGAATAAACACAGAATAACTAACATTCTTAAATGGAGTAAAATATGCAAAGAAAGAAAGGCTTCACAATTATCGAGGTCGTATTAGTCCTAGCAATCGCTGGTCTTATCTTCTTAATGGTGTTTATTGCCTTGCCAGCACTACAACGCAGCCAAAGAAACACGCGCCGCCGCCAGGATATGGCTCGTATTCTCTCTGCTTTTAACGATTACCAAGCGAACAATAACGGCGCAATGCCTAGTACTGCACAAGAAGTAAGTTCATTTGTCAAAAAGTACGTGATGGGAACAAGTGAATCTGATGGCGGCTCAAATCCTGCTAGTGACACTTGGCATTTCGCACAAACAAAATGCTACAGCGATCAATTCTGCGACCCGGACGGAACGCCATATTCCATGCCGCTTCATGGCACCACTTCACCATTTGAGGGCGAAAAAGGCAACCCGGACACATCATCATCCAAACATAACAAGACGGACACTTTCACCTTCCAATCCATTGGTAGTGCAGTGGGCAGAACAGTCGGCACGCAGGAGGCGCATGCTATCATTTATCGCACAAACGCAAAATGCGGTAATGAAAACGAAACCGTATATACTAGCGGCAAGACCGAAATTACAATCGAGTATATCCTCGAAGGCGGCGCAATCTATTGCGGCGATAACCAGTAAACATAAATAGAGCACAAAAAATCAGCCCTCTCTCAAAGGGGCTGATTTTTCAAGCATTAACTTAAATGAAAGGATATAATTCGCATCTCAAATGCGAATATGTTTATTATACCACGCTTTACATGATTTGTCAATTTTGGTATAATGTAACCACTTATGAGATTACCGGTAGTAGCAATCATTGGACAAACAAATGCAGGCAAATCCAGCCTCTTTAATCGCCTTGTTCGCAAGTCGCAGGCTATTGTTGCGCGCGAAGAGGGTACCACCCGCGACAACGTCATGGGCCGCGTCGACGATCGCTATGTTTTGATCGATACTGCCGGTCTTAAGGATGCCGAAGACGATTTCGAATCCCATATCCAAGACCAAATCGAAGATGCCGTCACGGCTGCCGATCTCATCCTTTTCGCCGTAGATAGCACCAAGTACCCGAACCAGGACGACAAGCTTATCGCCAAGAAAGCCCTCAAGAGCGGCAAGCCAACCCTGCTACTTCTCAACAAGGCAGACATGGGCGACGCACTTCCAATCGAAGAATTCCTGCGCCTCGGCGTCAAGAACCATATGACCACCTCCGCTACTACGGGTCTCCATATCAACGACCTTCGCGACCGCATTATTAGTGAGCTCGAAAAAATCGGTTTCCGCGCCCCAACCCGCGAAGAACTCGAGAAAGAGAAACAAGATCAGCCACTCAAGCTCGCCTTGATTGGCCGCCCAAACGTCGGCAAGAGCTCGCTATTCAACACGCTCGCTAAGAAGCAACAGGCCATCGTCGCCAACCTTTCTGGTACTACCCGCGACATTAACCGCACAACCATCAAATACAAAGGTCGCAATATTGAACTCCTCGATACCGCCGGTCTTCGCCGTCCAGGCAAGAGGGAAGTCGGCATCGAAAAATTCTCCGCACTTCGCACCCTAGCTGCTATCGAAGAAGCTGACGTTTGCTGCCTTCTCGTCGACAGTACTGAACCGCATTGCAAGCTCGACCAAACCCTAGCTGGTGAAATTATCAAGGCTGGCAAGGGCATCATTCTCGTCGTCACTAAGACCGACCTCGAAAACGATGGCACTGACCAAATTCTCGACACTCTCACCCGCGACTTTAACTTTATTCCATTCGCACCGGTCGTTATGACCAGCTCGCTCACCGGCAAAAACGCCACCAAAATCTTCGAGCTTGCCACCAATATCGACGTTGCTCGTCATGCCGAGCTTAAGACCTCCGATCTTAACAAGTTGCTTCAGGACGCCGTTGCTAGCCATCCGCCGGCCGGCCTCAAGAATACCCATCCAAAGCTTCGCTACATGGTCCAGACCGACACCTGCCCACCGTGGTTTGTCGTTTATGGTAGTGAGCTCAGCCTCTTGCACTGGAGCTACAAGCGCTACCTCGAACGCCGTCTCCGCGAAGCCTACGACTTCGGCGGCACGCCAATCTTCTTTAGCTTCCGCAACCGCGATTAACCCAAAAGCCTCTCCCAAAAAGAGAGGCTTTTTGTCGCTTCAAAAGACCATCCCAATCACCTTGACAACTCACACTATAGGTGTTATTATAATGAAGCTTCGACCAGGAAGCACAGCACCTTTATATTCTAGAGAAAGGAGATTTTCCGCTAAGTCCAATCCGAAACCGACCGTTTACGACCAAAAGAATGGAGGAAAACCAAAATGACCAAAAAGATCACCGATTGGAAAATCAAAATCCCAACAACGTCCGACCGCAACACCGAAGAGAGCTTCATGCGCGCCTTCCTCGATCACTACGACGAGAAGGAAACGACCGTGAACTTCAACGCAAACCTCGTCGGGTACAATGAAGACTGGGGAGACGTTATCGAGACGTCGCGCATCATTAGCTTCATCGGCAACGAGACCTGCGTCTACTTTACGACCTTCACTGGCTCGGTGTATGTTGCGAGCCGCGACGACTTCAACGGCTTCTTCTGCCGTACAGGCTTTGGGGACAAAAGGGTTCTCCCGATCAGATAATCCGAGCAAAAACTACTTTCTCTTACACAGCTCCCGCACTCCGCGGGAGCTTTTCTTTTACCCCTTATCTGCCTTGAATAATTTCAAAAAAGTGTTAAACTATAAACACAGGATAGCTCCTAATCTCAAACGGGAGCTATTTTAGCACATTCACACATTGGAAAAGAAGCAAAATCCAATCCGTCGAATCCAAAAAGGAGGAAACCGACATGACCGAACTTTCTAAAATCCCTAAGAACGCATCCGAAAGGATGCATCGCTATATCATCCCGGGTTTAGATACCCTCATTGGCGACCCCGACATCCTGACTCCGACCAAAGAAACCAAGAAAAAGGCCGAGTTGATGATCATTCCGGCCCACTACATCGATCGCTGCCGTCAGTTCCGTGACGAGCTTTCGAATCGTGGCGAAGCTGCACAGATGCTCATTGCTTCCTTCGCAAAGATTCTCGAAGCAATCCATCAGAGTAACGGCGAGGAATACGCGTGCGCCAACGGCATGCGCATCATCTTCCAGAAGGAACATGATGGCACGCCCAAGAGCACCGCAGAGGTCACCGTTCGCTCCGCAAAATGGTTCATCGAGAATTCCGAGTACGAGGACAGGGAAGACGTCGCAATCCTGACCGGCGACAATACGCTGGTCGCATACGCATCCCTGGAGGACGTGGACGTGGCTCACGTCAATCCGGAGATCTATACCGGAAGACGCAGACTTGCGCTCACCAAAGAAACCATGAATGCTTGGTGCAAGCTCGGCTTCATTACCCAAGAAATGTTCGAAAGAAACTTCCCGGACGAACCGCCACTCAACGTCAATGAATTCATACACTTCGATCCATACGAAGACATGGAAACCGATAAGAAGCATTTTACTTTTTATATCGGCCGCTTCGAAGAGATTGAAAGAGAAAACGAAGATGGCGAAAAAGTCAGGGAACACGTCATACAGCAGATCCATTATATCCACAATCTTCCGAAATTCATCAAGCCCAGAACGCCCGGTCAGGCGATGTTCGCAGAAGCTATCATGGCTCCCGCCGACGAAATCCCGATCGTTATCTGCCCGGCGCCTTTTGGCACCGGTAAAACCTTCCTGGCTACTTCTATCGGGGCACAGCTGACCATCTTTGACAAGAATCCGTCGTATGACACAATCTTTATCTGCCCGAGAGACGGAGAACTTGGCAAGGAAATCGGCTTCCTTCCCGGAGATGAGACCGCAAAAACCATTGCGAAAGCACGCCCAATCACGGACAACCTCGAGGCCTATCTCAAGCTTCGTGGGGACAAGGAAAAGGATGGCAAGGTCAAAGGCAGAGCACAAATTCTGAAGGATATCGACAACTACATCAAGACTTTCTTCGAATTTGTCGCCATGATTAATATGGGAGGACGCTCGCTCAAGGACAAGTACATCATTTATGACGAAATGCAGGACACTGAAAGATATCAGATGAGAGAGCTCCTGTCGAGAATCGGCGATGGCTCCAAGGTCATCATCATTGGTGACCCGGATCAGATCTCTAATCCCCACCTGGGAAAACATTCGAACGGTCTAAGCTATGCGGCTACAAAAATGCGTGGTTCTGAATACGCAATCGTTATCGAAATGTTCGAAGATGAGATTACCAGATCGCATGCCGCCAGGGAAGTCGCCAGACGCCTCAAATAATCAATACGACATCCACAGACTTCTTCTAATCCAATGTACTGCTTTTGCCCTCAGGCTTTGCCTGGGGGCTATTTTTCTGGCATATACAATAGCTCAGGAACAAAATAGGGGAACGTTCCTAGAGCTATTGTATATGCCAGAAAATGTCCCAAGAAACCTCAGAGCGGGTTAGCATAATAGCCTATTACCTTATATTTCGAAACGTTTAATTTGGTTGAGAAATATAAGGTTAATAGGCTATTATACTAAGTAATGAAGGTGATTATTGGTTTTGGTAATCCTGGCTCCCAGTACAACTGGACACGCCACAATACGGGCTTTCTAGCCCTGGATTTTTATGCCAAAGTTCATAATCTCGAATGGAAAGATACGCCAAAATTCTTCTGCCAAAGCGCCAAAGACGACGATCTTTTGCTAATCAAAGCCACCACTTACTACAACGAAGTCGGCCGCGCCGCACGCGCCATTATGAATTTCTACAAACTCCAACCAAGCGATTTCCTTGTCATCTGCGACGATTTTAACTTAGATTTCGGTAAGCTCCGCTTCCGCGAAAAGGGCAGCGCTGGCGGCAATAATGGACTCAAATCTTGTATCGCTGAACTTGGCACCGAAGAGTTCCCAAGACTCCGCGTTGGCACTGCCAATGATGCCTTGCGCAAGCAGATGGGTGACGTAGATTTTGTGCTTTCCAAATACACGCCAGAAGAGAAAGAACAGCTACCAAAAATCCTTGGCGAGATCGCGGATTTTATGGCAAAATATTAAAATTTTAGCCATTTTATACCATAATTTTACAAATTAACAATAAGCATTTTCACCTCTGTTAATTCTAGCCCTAAGGTGTTAAAAATAACGATTTTACTATTGATTTTTTACGAAATCCATCAAAAAGTATTGACGCATAGGCAAATAAGTGCTATTATGTAAATAGTTTTTGGTTCGAAAGAGTCAAAAAGCCGCACCTAAATAACCCATAGACATTGCTAGTTTTATTCTAGCAAGTGTTGCGTGCTTTAGAAACCCTTTCGGCCTTTAAGTTTCTTCTACATAGCTTAAAGAGAAAAGTATTACCTCCACTTAGAAAGTCGTTTCTAAGGCTAGCAATCCCTTTAACCGGCGGACCCCATGTGTGAGGTGGGTCACGCTCCGGGTTCATCCCGGTTGCCTTAGGAGGTGTGTTAAAGGGTCAAATAGCCCCAGGTGATGCCCACCCTTACCTGGGGCTTTTTGATGCTTATTTTTCATCCACTCAGACACAATCAGCATGCTTTACAAATAATTATTTTTATCGCGAAAATCCTGGACCCTAACGGACATATTGACTTTTTACGCGTTTCGTGTTATAATTAGTAAGAATCAGGCTTGGTTTTCGACTCACGTCAATTCCTTGCCAATCGCTCTTTAACTTCTGTTTAGAAATAAGCAAATGTTATGTTCGCAGGAGCGATTCTACCTAGCCCTCAGGCACTACTAGTGCTTGTTGAAAAGAAAGGTCGAGTTACATGAGAAACGACAACATGTATGAGCCCGCTTTCGCCCGAAAGGAGAATGAGACGATGAACGACATGAATATGATCAAGATCAAGGACTTCAAGACCTTGACCTATCTCAAGATTGCAGCCCTGAGTGTATCCACACTCGCCGCAATCGGCGTCCCGATCGGTCTCGCCGTTGCCGCCGCAAACAACGACAACTACCTCGTTCCGCTGGTGGCGATGATCGTCTTCATCCTCATCTTCTTGCTGCTCGACGTGAGCAGCGTCAAGAGCGAGAGCGAGATCCATCATGACAACGTCAAGCCGGAGCCGAACGTGAATGAGAACTGCAAGCAGGAACTACAGAAGTCCCACGAGCAGCTCCACCACATCTACGAGGAGTATGACGGCCTCAGACCCGACCTCCCCCATAGGGAGGCTCTCGCGCAGCTCCACATCCTCGATTGCGCACTGGACGACATCAAGAAGGAGCTGAACGCCATCGAGGCTAAGTATTCCGACCCCTGGTCGGTAGACCAGCTCGAGTTGGAAAACTCCTTCCTGAACCAGATCCGGGACTACGTCGACGACTGCCGCTTCAAGGTCATCTCTAGAACTCTTCTCGAGGCGGTTCTTGCCGACGAAAAATTCCCGGTATACCTCGAAGCGTGTGCTTCGAGCATCTTGGAGAAAACTCTCCAGAACCTGGAGAGAATCTCTGAGACTGGATTTCTGTATCCAAAGGTTTGCCGACTCCTGAAGGACGACGGACAGCAGATCAGCGTGTTCTCGGTCTTGGAGAGCAAAAGGGTTGTCGGTGACGAAGTACTCACCATCGCACCGCCCCACGCTTGCTGGTCGATCATCTATTACGACCTGGCCGGCAACATCGTCTCGACAGTCACAACCTGGACTACCGGCCCTTTCGCTAGCCTCACGGATGATCTAATCATCGTACATGAGGGCTACCGCAAACGCCAGATGAGGGAAACTTTATCTATGGATGGCGAGGAACTCGATATCGATTCCCGCGACACCATCGACAATACTATCGCCAGCCTCAGAAAAAGACTGGCGACACTGACTGCTCGGCAGTCCTAAAACTACAAGGCGCGGCGCATTAGCGCAAGGCGTATATATAGGATTGATTGCAAACGCGAACATTTGCGATTGATTCACTTTATTTCTGGCAGAAGAACCCCCGCTGTTTTCCGGCGGGGGATTTTTCATGCCAACAAAAAGGCCCGCTTTAAAAGCGAGCCTTTAGGAGTTTAGCCCGAGATGGCGTAGATAAACGCAACCAGTTCCGGACGCATTGTTACGCACTTAGCATGCTTGCCATCTGTGAGTGTCAGCAGAGTAGTAGAGCCGCTCATGCGCGCATCACCACCGATCGAGACATTGCGCACCTGATCGGTCGCCGTGTTCACGAGGCAGACGTCGTTATTCACCACACTAATGGTATAGTGCTCATAGTGAAGCATGCTGACATTCTCATGTGTCACGAAATCCGCCGGCACAATAGCAGCTGACCACTGGTGTTTTTCGGTATAACCAAGCGGAAACTCATCGTCAATCTCGATCGAGAACTGACGGCCATCCAGCTCGGCCTCAAGCCAGTAAAACACGCCGTTATCCGTGACTTCCTCACGAATGTTTTCCGACCAGTTGATAGTGCCCCATTTCGGGTTGCTCACGCCCGGCATCGGTGCCATTTTCTTGATTTTCTCGGCAAGAGCATCGATATCGACATCCTCGGGTCCGGAAGACTCGAGCTCCACGCCCGGCACATTGCCGGTCGCAATCACCCAGCTTCCGTTATTGTGCACGATAAGCTTGTACTTTTCGGCATCACGGAAGTTGGCTGCATCTTTCCACTCTGCATATCTGCGAGAGTCAAGAATAATCGCATCCCATCCGTCCCCAGACACATAGCACGTGCCAGGAGCGTGACAGTAAGAGACTTTGCCGGCCGTCATAAACGTCCAGCCTTCGAGCGTGGTCGGACCATAGCTCATAGCAATCGGCAGACCCAGAGCGCAGCCACTGAAATCATATGTCAGCGGCAGATCCAGGCTACCTTCAACTTGGCCGTCATCAGTGTAGGAAAAGCTCCATTCGTCACCGTTCAGACAGCCACTCAGAGTTGTCCACTCGCCCTCGTAAGTCTCAGAGACATACTGAAAATCGGTCCAGTTAATCACCAGACCACTCTCCTCGATCTGCTGATCGCCCGGCTTTACGTAGTAGCAGCAAGTCGATGACGACACCTTAGGAACGGACGCAGTCTGCATGGATTCAGTCGGCACAGACTCAGTCAGAGAGGTCTCGATCGTCGGCAGTGAATCTGCGACGAACTCGACGTTTGCTTCGTTGTTCACGCTGGTCTCGATAGCCAGATCGTTCTGTGCGGGAGCTTCGCTCTCGTAAACGGCCGGCGTAGTTGTGGTGTTCTGCGTCATATCGGCAGGCATCGCAACGGAGCTACCAGACAGCAGAACGGCGGAAAGCATAGCGCTGATAATCTTGGTCTTAGTCATGGCTAAGTACCTCCTCACAATAATGTTCTATCATGCACCGGATTTCATTGGTCATGATTTACATATCATAACACAACACATCAAAATGTCAATATAAAGCTCTCGTCATGCACAAAAACTTGCTATACTATTCTTAATGTTTATCGTAATTTGTATCCTGGCAATTTATCTGCTTTTACTCATTATTTGGTGGATTCTTTGTGCCGTCTCATCCAAAAACGCCATTAGCTCGGGCGAACGCGCGAATTTTGACTTTACCGAAATGTTAGATATCGGCCTCATGCGTTTTTGGCGCTTTATTAGCTATTGTGCGCTGGCCGGCCTCATTATCTGGCTTATTCTGATCGGGAAGTGGTATTTCGCCATTTTGCCGCTCCTCTGGTATATCAAAGTCTTCTGGTTTGGCAGCCTCTTCTATCTGCCTTTCAATCTAGTCGAAAGCCATTATATGGCTAAGGTTGAATTAGTCTATGGCCATAAACGCGCCAGGCAAAATGCCAACGACCGCGAAAAACAGATCCAAAAGATGGAAGAAAACGGCTGGACTATACCAGACAAAATGAAATAAAATACCCCCGTAGCGGGGGTTATTTTATTTCTTTGCGGCTTTCAAATCTTCAATGTAATTCTTGCCGTTCGTATAATTCAAAGTTTCGACATGCGGCATCGCCTCGAGCAGGGCAATAATCGCCTTATCCGTCTCTTCATTTTGCATCGAAGCCTTGGCCTTTTTCGCGTGTGAGTTAACATGAAGCTGACGATAAACGATTCTAGTCACACCCGCCTGCAAAAGATGACGCAAACAATCTACACACGGCGCCACGCTACTATAAACTACACAATCCTTCAAATCGCAGTGCGAGAAAATCATGGCGTTCATTTCGCTATGAATCGAGAAGTAATACTTCATCGGACGCTCAGACAAGGTCAACTTAGACTCGTCTGCGTGCTGAATCAGACCGTTATAGCCAAACGAAATTGGACGATGATTCTTTGTCGTAATTACAGTGCCAACCTTCGTCGAAGGATCCTTCGAGCGCAAAGCTACCGTTTCGGCAATTTTCAAAAAGTATTCATCCCATTCCATATATAACTCCTCGCACAATAATTAAGAATATTATACACTAGTTCAGAAACAGATAAGGGCTAGACAAAGCCCGCAAAGATTATGCTATTATAAATTAATATGAGTAAAAACTTAGTAATCGTAGAGTCTCCAGCGAAAGCCCACACCATCGAGAAATACCTCGGTTCGGATTTTCAGGTCCTTGCATCGGTTGGTCACATTCGCAAAGATACTAAGGTAGACAAAAACACTTTTGACGTCACTTACGAAGTTGACCCAGGACACAAACAAATTCTCGCCGACCTCAAAAAGGCCATGAAAGCTTGCGACAAAGTCTGGCTCGCAACGGATGAAGACCGCGAAGGAGAAGCGATTTCTTGGCATCTTACACAGGTGCTCAAGCTGCCAGAAGACACTGCACGCATTACTTTCCATGAAATCACCAAATCCGCCCTCGAAGAGGCAATTAAAAATCCACGCACCGTCGATATGGCCATGGTTTCTAGCCAGCAGGCCCGCCAGACTCTCGACATGCTCGTCGGCTTTGACCTTTCTGGCATCGTGCGCAAAAAGGTCCCAGGCGCTATTTCCGCTGGTCGCGTCCAGAGCCCAGCTCTGCGCCTCATTGTCGAACGCGAACAGCAAATCGAGAAGTTCGCCAGCAAATTCACCTATAAGGTTGTCGGCGATTTCGGTTTTCCTGCCGCTTTGAATAAGTCTTTCGATACCGAAGAAGAAGTCAAAGCCTTCCTCGAAAAGCTTATTAATGCTGAATATCTCGTCAGCGCTGTTGAACACACGCCAGGCACACGCAAACCAGCTCCGCCATTCACGACCGCCAGCATGCAAATTGAGGCGAACAGCCGCCTTGGTTATTCGACCCGCGTCACCATGAATGCCGCTCAGGCTCTCTATCAGGCTGGTTTGATTACTTATCACCGTACCGACTCTCTAAACCTTAGCAAACAGGCGATTGCTAGCATGGCTAGCTATATCGAGGATACGTACGGTAAGGAATACCTTAAAGTACGCAACTTTAAGACTAAAGACGCCAGTGCCCAGGAAGCTCACGAAGCAATCCGCCCGACTAATATTTCCGTCGAAAAGGCCGGCAAGAATACCTACGAACAACATCTCTATGCTTTGATTCGCGCTCGCGCACTTTCGACCCAGATGGCTGACGCCGAACTTGCCAAAACCACCATTACCATCAGCACGCCAACCGAATACGTTTTCGAAGGGAAGGGTGAAGTGGTTACTTTTGATGGCTTCCTTAAAGTTTATGGCCGCCTCAAAGAAAGCGAATTGCCAAATCTCCAGGTCGGAGACACGGTTGAAGCAAAATATATCACCGCGCGCCAGAACTACAGTAAACCACCAGCAAGATACACTGAAGGTTCACTCGTTAAAGAACTCGAAAAACTCGGTATTGGTCGCCCGAGTACTTACGCCAGTATTATGACCGCCATTCAATCCCGTGGCTATGTCGTCAAGGGCGAGAGCGAAGGTGAGGATCGCGACGTCGTAGAATTCCGTCTCGAAGGCCAAGAAATTTCACGCAATATCGTGCAAGAAAAATTCGGCGCCAACAAAGGCAAACTTATGCCAACCCCAATCGGCGAGCTCATCTCTGGCTTCTTGACGGATCATTTCAAGAATATTGTCGATTACAAGTTTACCGCTAGCATCGAAAAAGACCTCGACCTTATTGCCGAAAGAAAACTCGACCGCGTTAAGATGCTCCGCGATTTCTACGGCCCATTCAATGACGAAGTCCTCGCCGCCGAAGGCATCGAGCGTTACAATAATGCCCGCCTCCTCGGTCACGACCCAAAGACTGGCAAAGCTATCTATGCCAAGGTCGGCAAAAACGGCGGTTTCATTCAGCTCGGCGACAACGAAAAAGAGACCGGCGAAAAACCAGTCTTTGCACCACTGCCTAAGCGCAAATCTGTCAAAACCGTTACGCTCGAACAAGCTATCAAGCAGCTCGAATTGCCACAATTACCACGCTCGCTCGGTAAGGCCGCCGATGGCACCGAGATTATCGCAGCCGCAGGTCCATTTGGCCCATACCTCAAAGCTGGTAAATACAATGTACCAATGAAGAGCAAAGAGGAAAACTTCGACCCATACACAATTACACTCGAACAGGCCGAACCGCTCTATATCGCTAAACGCGACAGTTACATTGCTGACTGGGGTGACATCCAGATCATTAACGGCGCTTACGGTCCATACGTTAAGGGTCCAGGTCGTCGTAATAATGCTAAGATCCCAAAAGACGTCGATCCAAAGACGATCACAAAGGAGCAGGCCGAAGAAATGCTCGCCAACAAGCCAAAAACCACACGTCGCCCAGCCACGCGCCGCGCTACTGCTAAAAAGAAAACTACCACCAAAAAAGCTAGCACAAAGAAGACTACAGCCAAAAAAGCTACGGCGAAATAGGCAAAATAATCCTCGATATGAGGATTATTTTTTATCAAGAAAATTTCCCAGTCTTTCAACTAAGCCAGCAAAACCATATCCCTCTGGTTATTGACTTTTTATACTACTTATGCTATAATAATAAAGTTATTTGGGAGGACCATATTAGCCCAGGTAACGAAATTTTATATTGAAAGGAGGATATTCTATATGAAAAAGAATATCCTTGCTGCAATCGCAGCAACACTCGTATCCGTATCCGCCCTCGCTAGCGTAAGCTTCACCGTGAACGCTTCCACCGCCGACGGCACCACCGATCCGAACTTCGTACCTCGCTATGAGGAGGAGGTTGAGCGCGAGCTCGCACCCCCGATCTGCATCCTTCCCGAGGAGGAAATTCCGACTCAGGCCTGGGACGCTATCTTCGAAGTCATGGACCAGAACGACGACGGCGAAGTCCGCGTCGCCGATGCTATCGCGGCTAAGAAGGCTGGCTACGACGCCCTCGCCAAAACCATCTGCAACTTCATCGTTGACGATGGCTACACTGAGCCCATCACTATGAGCCCGGTTCCGCTCCAGGAGATCGCGAACTACATCCGCAAGGATCAGTTCGAGCTCGTATCTATCTGGAAGGACGACATCGAGGACGGCGAACCCTACATGGCGCGTTTCATGTTCCTCAACAAAAACGGCGGCAGCTTCTTCGTCTATGAGACTCAGTTTATCACTGACGACCAGGGCTTCATTAACCTCTGGGACATCAATGGCGATAAGGCGGTCACCGAGAAGGACGCTGCAAAGGTTTACCTCGACACCGAGGACGAGAAGAAGGCGCTTACCATCAGCACTTACGCTAAGGACGGCAACGGCGCCTTCGCATGCTACGGCGATGCAACCTCCAGAATGGCTCTCGAGCTTGAGCGCATGCTCATGGCTGGCGACGAACTTGTTGGCGTTGACGGCGGAGACATCACAGTCTTCAGCTACGACTCTGGCATCATGAACATGATCTGGTAACCCTTTCCGCACCTTACAACACACCCCCTGACTCTTCGGAGCCAGGGGCTTTCTTTTTCATAAAAAATAACCCCGAGCGTATAGCCCGGGGCTTTATTATTAGAGGAAAAACATCAGAAAATGTGGAAGTTTACAAATACGGACGCCAGCGTATTTGCAACCGTCGACATCATCTTAATGAAAATATCCAGCGCCACGCCGACGACATCCTTGCGGGTGTCGCCAACCGTATCGCCAACAACCGTAGCCTTGTGTGCATCTGAGCCCTTGCCGTATCCTTCCAATGCGCCACTCTCGACATATTTCTTTGCATTATCGAAAGCGCCACCAGAATTGCCCATAAAGATCGCACGGGTGATTGCCACGAGAGTTGCGCCGACGAGAATACCGCCGACGAATTCCACGCCAAAGATCACGCCACCAATCACGGGCACCAGCATAGCGAGCAGAGAAGGAGCAAGCATCTTGCGCAGTGCTTCCTTCGAAGCCATCTCGATACACTTGTCATACTCAGGCTTAACGGTGCCATCGATAACACCCGGCACCTTAAGCTGACGGATACTTTCGTCCGCCATCTTCTTCGCTGAGTCAATCGTATTCTTCGTCAGCAGAGCGGTAAAGAATTCGATCAGTGCGCCACCAACCATTGCACCGGCAATTACGATGTAGGATGCAAAGTTGAGGACAGGTTCGCTTGCCTCAGAGTAGTTGCCGACGTAGGCAAAAATCAGAGAGACTGTCGCGAAGGCCGCGGAGCCAATTGCGAAGCCTTTTCCGATTGCCGCCGTCGTATTTCCGACTGCATCAAGCTTATCGGTTATCTTTCTGACATCTTCGGGCAGATGACAGCTCTCGGCAATGCCGCCCGCATTATCTGCGATCGGCCCAAAAGCATCAATCGTAACCGTCGTTCCGACGAACGAAAGCATTCCCATCGAAGCCACTGCAATGCCGTAAGCGCCGCAAGTCATGCCGGAAACCACGAGCGAAATCGCAATCACCAGCACAGGAAGCAGACAGGAACGTGAACCGACCGCATCGCCAAGCGTAATAACGAACGCCGGACCCTCGGGTGAGATCTTGGCCAGGTCCTTGACCGGTTTATAATCAGTCGAAGTATAGTACTCCGTGATTTTACCGATCGCGATACCAGACGCGATACCCAGAATTCCAGCCAGCACAGGTGAACCCCAGCCGAACTTGAAACTCTCGAAGGTCTCGATACTGCCGAAGAAGTAATACGATGCGCCGATACACCCGATCACAGCAAAGAAAGCTGCAATATAAGTCGCGAGGTCCAGCTGCTTGGACGGATTATCTTTGCCTTTCGCAGACTGCGCATAGACAATACCAATAATCGAACCCAGCAGTCCGCAGGCCGCCACGACGACGGGGAAGTGAATTGCCGCACTCAGCAGCTCTGTACTTGCACCGCGCGCAATCGTTGCCGCAATGACAATACAGGAAATGATCGTCGCTGCCGTAGATTCCAGCAGGTCAGAACAGTTGCCCGCAATGTCGTTCACAGTATCGCCGATAAAGTCAGCGATAGTGGAAGGGTTACGCGCATCATCTTCGGGCAGATCGAAATCCACCTTACCGACGATATCTGCCGAGATGTCAGCCGCTTTGGTGTAGTTACCACCAGCAACGCGGTTGAACATCGCGACAAGCGAACACCCTAACGAGTAAGTAGTCAGAAGAATACCGAAAGTGTTCGACTCGAGCAGAGGAATGACACCCGTGCTCTTAGTCGTTACGTCCATACCGTTCAGGATAATCAGGATGACTGCCAGACCCAGCAGGCAGAAAGCCTGTACAGACAGGCCACTGATCGAGCCGCCACGCAGTGCAACCTTGACCGTTTCGCCGATCGACTTCGTCTCACGCGCCGAATTCGTAGTACGAACGTTTGCGTAAGTCGCGCCTTTCATGCCAAGCAGGCAAGCAGCACTACTCATGCAAGCTCCAGCCAGAAAAGTCAGTCCGCTGAAAGCCTGAATGAAGAGCGAGAAAATCAGCGCAACAATCACGACAACTATTGCGATCATTTTGAACTCGGTCTTCAAGAAGGTGTTTGCGCCGGAACGGATTGTTCCAGCCAGCTCGGACATTTCCTTTGTGCCCTCGGGCAGCTTCTTGATGTAGTTGTAGTTTATACAGACCACAAAGAGAGCCACGACCGCGACCACAATCGCAAAGATATAGCTAAGCATTGTACTTTCCTCCTTTTTAATGAGCATGTTCGGGAGTCTGGCGCACTCCCTAACAATAAAATTTACGAGGTTGTCCCTCGCTACCGTGATTACACCACGATTCTGTATTTATTACAACGATAAGCGTTATATTTTTATCCTAAATAAGCATAAGCATTAAAACTATCGCACCACAAAAAACTAATGTTTAAAGTTTTATATATTTTTTTCGGAACAACGTCAAAATTATGTTAGAATAAATACAGAAAAGAGAATTCTGTATTTGACAGAGCTCGCGGATTATGTTACTATAATAGCAATTTGAGATATTAAATATAAGTACGGAGAGACAAAGGACCACCGACCAATGGACTGTGCGAAGACGATTAGCGAAGCCATTAAAAGTAGCCTCGCGATTATCGAACAAGAACGCGAAATAGAAATTATTTCTCGTAGATTTGGGCTTAACGGCCATAAAGAAACCCTAGAACAAATTGGAGAAATGCTCGCAATTACGCGTGAACGTGTTCGCCAGTTAGAGAAGGCAATCCTTATTCGTTTAAGAATCGCCGCCGAGGAAGACAAAATCGCCGGACTCGCTCCAGCCGAAAAGATCTTCGTTCGAAATCTTTCCGAAATGGGCCGCGTTGCTAGAACAACCAGTCTAGCCGCCAAAGTTCTTGGACATAACCCAACTGAAAAAGAGAAGGCAGAATTCAACTTCATCGCCGAAATCTCTCCACTTCTCAGCGTACTTAACGAAAACGACAAATATTACAATGCTATTGGTATCGCCGAATACGGCGACGAAAAAGCCCTCAAAGGCAAAGTCGACAAAATCGTCAATCTTATTAAAGAAAATTCCAGCACTCAGCAACCAGTCAGCCTAGAAGAGCTCGACGAAAAGCTGACCTACGAACATCCAAGCTACATCGAAGCCGTTGCTCGTCTCAGCAAACAGCTTGCCAGCTTTAACAATCAATGGGGTCTTGCTAAATGGCCAACCGTCAACCCAAAGAATATCCGCGACAAAATCTACGTTGTTCTTGAAGAAAACCACAAGCCAATGCATTTCTCCGAAATCGCCGAAGCGATTAGCTCTTCGGATTTCCGCCGCAAAAACGTCACAGTCCAGGCAATCCACAACGAGCTAATCAAGGATTCACGCTTTGTCCTCATCGGCCGCGGCATCTATGCGCTAGATAGCTGGGGCTTCGAAAAGGGAACTGTCTCCGAAATTATCACCCGCATCCTCAAGGAAGCCGGTGACGAAGGCATGTCCCGTAAAGATATCGTGAAGCATGTCCTCGAGAAGAGAAAAGTCAAAGAAACGACCGTTCTACTTAACCTCCAGAACAAGAAGCTCTTCAAGAGAGTCGGTAAAGATCACTTTGTAAACGCTTAACAAATCATCCCCCTCTTCAGCAAAAACAAGGAACGCTGAATGAGGGGGATATTTTGTTAAGCGTTTACTCTTGAGAAATTTCTTCATTGGTTAATTTTTATTGCGCTTTTAGTAATTAGCATTCACTAACGTTCCTTTGTTTGTTAGTAAATACTAATTACTAAAATGCGTATGATAAAATAAAACCAATGAAGAAATTATTATCGTTGCTTTTTGCAACAATACTCATCACGCTTGCACCAGTATCGAGTTTTGCAATTACATCAACTCAAGACAACACAACAACCGTCAGCGACATGGTTTGCCAGGTCTCTTCGGCAGTTTATCCAGGTGCAAAATATATCATCACAAAATACGACGCCAACATAAAAGTCAACGAAAACAACGTCTATAACATCACCGAAAGTTACGATGTCTGCTATACGCAGAGCGGCAGCCATGGCATTTATCGCGACATACCAACGAGCGCAGATTTTCGACGCGCCAATGGCGACGTGACTAAGAATGTAAAAACTCAGGTCACAAACATCAAAGTTACTGGCGATAAGGTTTCTAAGAGCCGCGAAAACAACAATATCCGCCTTAAAATCGGTGATCCAGACCGCACGCTCAGCAAAGGCGAAACTAAGCACTATACAATTTCTTACGATTACAACTTTGGTCCAGATAGGCTCAACGGCGTCGATGAATTTTATTTCAATATTATCGGCTCCGAATGGGCTAGTGATGTCCTATTCCTAGATACCGATTTTAGAATCGAATTCCCGAAAGATATCGAAGAGAGCAAAATCGGCTTTACGCATGGCTACAAACACGACTCGCTCGATGGTGGCACGCCTTTTGAACTCAAAAATAATCGCACCATTGTCGGTAGTTATTCCGATCCGCTTAAGGGCGGAGAAGCGCTTACAATTCGTGTCACTCTTCCAGAAGGCTACATTCAAAACGCCGCCTACGGCACAAATACGATCGGCCTGATTATCTTTACCGTACTGACCGTCATTATTCTTGCCATCATTCTGCTTTGCTTCCTCGCTTTTGGCCGAGACGAAAAACTTCCGCTCTACAACCGTACCAGCCCACCAGACGGCATGAATCCAGTCCAATTTGGTGCACTTGTAAACTCCAGCGATTCCGAATGCGTTACTTCGCTCTTCTATTACCTCGCCGAAAAAGGCTATCTCAAGATCGAGGAAACCAAGAAGAATAAGTTCGACATTATCATTCTCAAAGATTACGACGGCGCCGATCCGTCCGAAAGAGTTTTCATGGAATCGCTCAAGCGCTACGATTCGGACAACGATGGCCGCATCAAGCTTAGCTCGCTCAAGGACAGGTTCTATTCCAAAATTTCCAAAATCATCAAAGCCGCCGGCGTCAAAGAACTCAAGAGTAAAATCTACACAAAAAGCGGCAACACCTATCAGGCTCTCGCCTATACAACTTTAGTTATCTATCTTGTTTTGACCGTAATCTTCCTAATCGCCGACCCATACGCCAATGACGACACCATGATTGTTCTCATGCTGCTGGCATTCTTTATCATTCCGGGCATTTGGATTGCTACTCTGGGACTCAAACAGCTATTCAAGGAAGGCAACAGAATTTCCGGCGTTATTATGATTATCTTTGGTGGTATGTTTGCATATATTCCACTCATGCTACTTCTCAATATCGATCTCCTGTTCGACTCGACACAAATTACCATGATTCTAGAGGCGGCAGCAGCAACCGCAATCATTGGGCTCTGCGCCAAAAACGGCAAACGCTACACCGAAGAAGGTCGCAAGATTATGACCGACGTCCTGAGCTACTACGAAAACATCAAAAACGCTCGACCAGATGCAGACCATGGCTTCAGCTACTTCTATTACACCTTTGCATTCGCTTTTGCGGCTGGCCTTTCCTCAGCCTTTGCAAGGAGATTCAAAGACGCAATCGCGCAACCACCAGATTGGTACACTGGCACCTCGAGCTTCTCGCACTTCGATACCAGTTCATTCTCTTCAGCCATGCATTCTATCAGCTCTAGCTCCACATCATCACCAAGTAGCAGTAGCGGTGGCGGCGGTGGCGGCGGAGGCGGCGGCTCATCCGGCGGCGGTGGCGGCGGCGGTGGCGGCGGCGGTTGGTAATACCGCTAAACCTCACCCCGTGATATAATATACTTATGAATATCTTGCACTTTCTTGTAACTCCAATCGTTTGGATCCCGATTGTAGTACTTCTTACGATCCTAACCATTCGAAACTATAAAAAACTCAACAGAATCAAAGTCCTTAATGTCGACAGCGTTTTGTTGATGCTCGAAATTCCAAAAGACAACGACAAAAACGAGCTTTCGGCCGAACAGATGTTCATGGCCCTGCACGGTATTTTGCGCGATGCCCAAGAGCTCAAAAACAGTGGCGGCGTGCAGGAGCACTTATCTTTCGAAATCGCCTCTACCGGCAATCAAATTCGCTTCTTTGTCTGGGTGCCAAAAATCTACCAGTCCTTCGTCGAGGGCCAGATTTATGCCCAGTATCCAAGCGTCCAGATTTACCGCATGGACGAAGACTATGTTGACCGCCGCGAAAAATATCCAGTTGCATACTCGACCGAAATCAAGCTTACCGAAAACGATGCCTTGCCAATTAAGACTTTCGACTCCTTCGAAGTAGATCCATTGGCCGGTATTACCGCTACGCTCGCCAAGCTTAACCCAACTGGCGGCGAAGAGATGTGGATTCAAATCCTCACTCGCCCAATTCCAGATGACTGGCACAAAAAGAGCGATGCTTGGATTAAGGAAGTTAAAGAGGGCAAAAAGGCCAATATTATTATTCGCATTTTAACTACCTTTTTCGACGCCTTAACCAAACCGCCAGAGGAAGTTAACGTTGTCGAAAAGAAAGAGCTCAGCGATCGCGACAAAAACCGCATCGCCAAAGCCGAAGAGAAGGGCAATAAGCTTGGCTATGAAGTCAAAATCCGCATTGCCTATGTTGGTCAAACCGAAATTAATGCGAAGCTCAACATGCAGGCCCTCGTTGGTACTTTCAAGCAGTTCAATTCAACCATTTTGAATGGCTTCAAGATGAGCGGTGCCACCTTTGACAAAGATGCGCTCAAGAAATACAAAGACCGCGAGTTTGGCGATCATGGTTTTATTTTGAACGTTTCCGAGCTTGCATCAGTTTACCACTTGCCGCACACTAGCGTCGAAACGCCAAATATCGTCTGGGCTAATAGCAAGACTGCTGAGCCGCCAGCCAAGCTCCCTCTTCTCACGGGCAACCCAAGCTTCGATGAGAACATTTCCGCCTTCGGCCTGACGGATTTCCGCGGCATCAAAAATCAGTTCGGCATGTATCGCCGCGACCGCTCACGTCATATCTACATTATCGGTCAAACCGGTTCCGGTAAGTCTGGTCTTTTGACGCTCTTTGGTCTTTCAGATATTTACCACAACCAAGGCTATTGTATTATTGATCCGCACGGCGACCTTGCCATGGACAACCTCAAGTTCATCCCAGAATCCCGCGTAAAGGACGTTGTCTATTTCAATCCAGCCGACACGCAATATCCAATGGCCTTTAATCCACTCGAAGTCGACGATCCAGCCCGCAAGCCAAACATTTCTTCTGAGGTTATTGGCGTATTGAAGCGTATGTTCGGCGACTCTTGGGGTCCACGCCTTGAGCATATCTTGCGCTATACCTTGCTCGCCTTGCTCGATCGTCCAAATTCAACCCTCTTGGATATTTCTCGCATGCTTACGGATGCAGATTTCCGCAAGGAAACCCTCAATTACTGCCAAGACGTTACGGTTTTGCAGTTCTGGAAGAAAGAGTTCGGCTCTTGGGGCGATAAGCAGGTTACTGAATCAGTTGCACCAGTTCTTAACAAGGTCGGCGCCTTTACGGCCAACCCGATCGTGCGTAATATTATCGGCCAGCCAAAGTCTAGCTTTAATATTCGCCAAATTATGGACGAAGGCAAGATTCTCGTCGTTAACCTTTCGAAGGGTCTGATCGGTGAAGATAACGCCGGCTTGCTCGGTTCCTTCTTGGTTACCAAAGTCCAGCTCGCCGCCATGTCTCGCTCAGATATCGAGAATATCGAAGATCGCCGTCCATTCTATCTCTATGTAGATGAGTTCCAGAACTTCGCCACCGATTCTTTCTCAGTCATTCTTTCTGAGGCACGCAAATACGGTCTAAACCTTACCGTAGCCAACCAGTACACCAGTCAGATGACCGAAAATGTTCGCGACGCCGTCTTTGGTAACGTCGGTACCACGATTTCCTTCCGCGTTTCCGCCGACGATGCACCAGTGCTCGCCAAACAGTTCGAGCCAGTCTTCGAGGCCCAGGACCTTCTCAACCTCAATAACCGCCACTTTGTCGTATCTATGATTATTAACGGCGAAAAGGCTCCAGCTTTCTCGGCAACCACCCTTTCGATTCCAAAACCACCTCATGATATTACGCCGCAGATTATTGAATATTCACGTCAGCACTATTCTCGCCCACGCGCCGAAGTTGAAAAGGATATTAGCGCCAATATCGGTGCAGCTGAAAAATTCAAAGAAGACCTATCTAACTCCGGTCGCGCCGCTGGCGAACGGGGAAGTGCTAAGCAAGCCGCCAACGAAAAACCAGTCTTCAAATTCCAGCCTACCCCGCAGCAAGAGCTTCGCAAACAGAAGATTTCGCCAAACGCCATGCAAGGCGAAGAGGATAATGCCGGCAACGGCCTCAAGAACCTTGGCAAACTTCTAGCGCAGAAGGCTGCTACAACTAGCCCAAATATCAAAGCCGTCAGCTCCGAAACTACAGAGAAGGGCGATACGAGCGTCGCCGACGAAGTCGCTAAGCGCCCTGTTATCACCTCTGGCAATAATAACAATCGCAAGAAACGCCGCAATAACAAACCGAAAAAGAATTCAGACAAAGCCTAATAATTCCCGATGGACTACAGCTGCTACCAGAAACACGACCCTAGTTTTGAACCTAAAGCCTGCGCTAAGTATTTTGAACGCTATGGCCTCGAGGTTGAAATTACCAGCGACTATACCGATGACGTTTTGGTTATTAATGTCACAAGCAAAAATAACGATTCACACTACTATACTTACCGTAGTTATAAGATGGATCGCGCACAACAAAAAGAGACCGCAAATCTCTTCCCGAACTACGAAAAAGTCTTTAGCCCGCTCAATTCGAAAGGTGTTTTTAGTCCGAAGGGAACCTTCGAAACTAATGCCGCAACCATCTTGATGAGCTATCTGCATAAAAAACATGGCGCAGTCATTGTAAACACTTACAACCACCAACTCCTCGGCACAAAAGAAATCGCCGATTTGCGTGGCACTTCTCTCGCCGAACGCGCCCAGAAAAAGAAATTCAACTTCCTTAAATTCGCCAGAAAATATCATCTTTTAAAAGTTTTGTTCAGCCTAGCCCTAATTATTGGCTACCTAATTTTCGACGCCAAAGTCTATTACGGCACGACAGTCTTCCTCTTTATTATCGTGCTCAGCCTCATCATCCTCTGGCTCAACTAGCTTGACATTTTTAGCCATAAGTGGCATATATACAAATTCGGATAGGAAATCCGAAAAATTCCACCTTCGAAGGGGGTCGCTCATTATGGCTAAAACATCCTGCAAAAAGCTTGCCTCAAAAATTGCAGAGAAGAGCAACATATGGTATCATATTTTCATAGTTTGTCAAGTTAGACAAAAGAACTTTAAAGGAGGTCAAAACCATGCTAGAAATCCCTGCGATTGAAAAGTTTTACAATCCAATACTTTTCGCCGAAATCTCAGATAATCCAGTCGCACAGAAAGCCGTAGAAATACATTCACGGCACGCTGCCAGCATTTGCCAATATCTCGTCCGCCCCAGCCGATCCTCGCTCGAAAGCTACTTCAAAAGCCTCGCCATCTTATTGAGCTTGCCAGATAATGCCCGCCTCGCACTCTATCTCCCCCTAGAAGAGCTTCAAGACGCGCCAACCTCATTCCGGATCAGCTATCTCAATGCCTGGCGTCGTTGCCTGGAGTACGAGGACGTACGCGAAAACTTCAACCTTGGCGACAGTCTGGAAATTGCCGCCAGAGACGAAGATTTCCCCTACGTTGTCAAGGCTGCCCACCTCATCCCGTGGCTCCTAAAATACAAGTATCTTAGCGAGTCGGAAATCCTAGATCTTCTCGAGGAGGGAAGCAAAACCCTTATCCGAAGCATTTGTGATTGCGAAAAGATGTTTTACAATATCCGTTTCGTCACAAGCCCAGAGTTTCAACTAAAAATCTCGAAACTCGCCCGCAGCCTGCCCAAAAAAGAAAGTCGACCGCTCTTCAACAGCGAAGAACGACAAAAATGGCTCCGGGGGCTAGAGAAGGAAGAGTGGGGCAAAATCACTCCACACAACATCACTGGACCATTCTCGGCCAATTTTCATGAATGGATGCTTCCTCAGCCACACAACGACGAAATTATCCTTATCGGTGGCTCCTTTCTCAAAGGATATAGCGCCACTTCGAGCGATATCGACAGATATTTCTACGATCCAGAGCAAAAACAGATTACGGTTTTCTGTAAAGAGCTAAAAGATTGTTGTGCAATTCCTAATCAAAACATTGCGCATATTTGCCTTGATACCGTATGGCTGAGCCGTCGTATTGAGTTGAAAGATATCCAGCATCACTGTATCGAGCAATATCTCAAGCTCGCACCAAATTCCGTCGAACGCCGCCAAAGCCTCGAACGGCTCGAACAAGACCTCGTCCAGTATCGCCTTATGCATAAGGGAATCAAGCGTATTTATGGCAACATCTCGGAACATACCAAGTATTTTCCAGAGATTGACGGCACCAGCGCCTTCTATGATCGTCGCTATCGCCGCATCGCCTCGCAAATCTATGCAAAATACGTCTTCCTGCCACAAATTTAAGGCACAAAAATCGGGCGCCCCAGAACGGGACGCCCTTTTTTCTTTATCGGAGATGGTAATACTTACAGCACATTGCCGCCCGTCAGACCAGTTATGTTCGAAGAGCCGTAGCCCAGAACACTCCAGTCGATTGCACGGCTCAGCTGCCAGAGAGCAGTCAGATAGCGCGGTTCTTCGCCAGGTGAAATCTCAGAGAACTTTGTAGCCGCCAATACGAAACGTGTCAGCGATTTCTCCTGATGCACAAAGCTCGAAGAAATATTCAGATTCAACGACTTCAGCATCTGATCACGGTTCGCTGCGCCAGTCATGGCCGGAAGCTGCGGATTCTCAAGAGCCTTCTTGATCTCCATTGCATCGTAGGCCAGAGCAGAAGCAATTACGCCACCAAGACCACCAAAGACAGAGTTTATAGCGTCATTCAGAGTCTCTGTAGCACTCTGTACGCCCGTAAAAGGCGGGGCCTGCGTCATAAGACCAACACCGCCACCCGTCAGCAGGGAAGCTAGCGCCATCGGATTGTTCGCCGTCGAGCAATAAGTCTCATTCCAGACATTAACTTCATAGCTTACCGTATGAATAGCCGGCAGCAGTTTGTCATTAACCTTCTTAAGGAACTTCTTGCGCTCACCATCCGTCACGAAAGAGCCGTCCAGGCCATCAATCGCAGAGAACAGGTCAGCATAAGAGCGGCGAGTCAGCAGCTTGCGGAGCTTGAAGAATTCCGGACCAACCGGTTCATCAGCGCCTTCTGCATAATTACGCATTGCCTCCTCGAGACGTTTCGGTGCATCATAGAGACCGCAACGCTCAGCATAGACCGCACGAATCACTGCAATATAGCTATCAGTATTAACCTTCAGTACGCCGCCGGCCTTGAGGGCCGCCAGCCAGCTTTCGTCACTCGGAAGCTCCGGCAGAATTGCCAAATCCGAAGCGATAACAGTCGGTGTAGCCATAGGAGCTTCCGCCTTTGCCTCGGGCTTGATTAAACCAGCCAAAAGCTTTCTAGCCTGGATAGTTTTCATACCGCAGGACACAAGGTCTTCCTCTGTTACATAAGCCAAATCGTCTACAGACTCAACACCTTTTGCGATTAAGCCACCGTAAACGCTTCCTTTGTCGCCATAGTTCTCCAGAAGAGCTTTCAGCTCATCATTCGAAGTATTGACAACAGGAGCCACCGGCTCCGCTACGGGTTCCTCGACAGCCTCCGCTGCCACGATCTTCTTGTCTTCACTCATTTGTGAATCCCTCCTACAAAATATTTGTCGCGCTCACTGTTACCGAAACTCAGCATACAGAGCGGAACATCGATGTAATTCGACAGAATATCCGAGCAACGTTGCACGAGCTCTTTTCTGTCTTGAGCATATTCGCCGTCTAACGACCATGCGTCTGTCACAATCTTAACCTTGTTAATCTTGCTCAAATCCGTACATTCTTGATTGTCGTATTCATATTTGACACAAATCGGCCAGTTACCATGCTCCAAAACCTGGTCCATGCAAGTGAGCGCGATTCCATCAAATATCACCGGTTTTGCCACCTCAATAGCATACTTCATCAGCACCATATCAAGATAGCCATAGCGTGCCATTCCTTGCCAGCGATTATCGTCGCGAGGCAAATCCTGCATGTACCCACTATCAGCACTAGGCATCGGTCCAGCACCATGACGGTATTCATATGCACGATGCACGCCAATATGAACAATCTTGCCAGCAAAGCCTGCTTTGCGAAACATCTCCTCTGAAAAACAGGGAAGCGTCCGCAGAGCACTGACATGCGGCTTAAAACCACATTCTGCATCGGTCAAAATACCATGCGAGCGTTCAACTATCGCGCTCTTTCTGCGACCGCGCCCAAGTACGCTATCAAGCGTTTCCAGACGCAGACGATTACCGACTTCGTGGAATTCTTCCGCAATCTCGTTATAAACGCCACTATCATCAATAGCCTGTGAAAGATTTGCAAAATGTCGCTGATCGCTTTCGGATAAATCATCCGGATCAACCTTCTTTGCTACCTCTCGAGCACGTTCTCGCGCCAGATCCAACTTCTTGAGCAAATTCACTTCGGTCAAATCTTTGGCAAAAATCAGCTCGCGCAGAGTAGCGGAGCTAGACTGCTTGGCTGCCTCATATTCTCTGTAAGCCACCCCTACACCACTACCAACGGTGCCACGCGGTTTATCACCGCGTAGCATCTCGTTGATTTGCGAAATATACATGTGGTAAGGCGTACTACAGAGACAATCCGGGCTCGCCGACAGCACCTTAAAAGCATCATAAATGCCCGAGCGCTTTAAACTCTCGGCTTCTCTCAGCATCATTGACGGCGCAATCACCATTCGCTTCGACAGATAGGTCGGAACCGCATTAAAGGTTCCACAACCCCACTGCGAGAAGCTAAAGCTTTCGTCGCCGACATTCACGCCATGTGAGCCTTGAGCGCCACCCTCCTTGATTACCACAGAAGGACGCAAGCGCGCACAAAGTGACTGAATCACCGAACCTTTGCCGCCGTCGCCGGGACCAAGATCGGTCACAGTGTATATCTTTTCAATCATGAAGCCTCCTTAGAGCCACGCCGAATTCTCGTCGTTTGGCTCTTCTTTGGCTGCGTCTTCACGTTTAACTACGGGTCTCAAATCCGCCTTGTTGGCAAAAATGTCACCTGCTTGCGGAATATAAACCTTATTCTGCTGCTCCAATTCACGCTGCAATGCAAAGGGTAGCGCAAGCAGAGCATCCAGAGCGACTTGGATTTCACGCTTCGGAACATGATGATCCTTCAGATATCCTTCAACATCCTCCGGCTCTAACTTACCCTCCGTAATGCCAATAATCACAGACTCAAACTCCGGCAGATACTCCGTCGATTTGAGCGGAATAATTCTGCCCTGGAAATACTTGCGGTATTCGTATTCTGCATCGCCCAAAGCCAGCACAAAAGCATGCTTCTTTTCTTTCAGCTCACGAATAACATCATCAACCATGGGCGGGTCCTGTCTCGAATAGCTGTAGCCATTCTCCTTCAGTGCATCCCAAACACCTTTACCAAACACTCTTTCGAGCGTGTCAGCCGAAATACGACCGTGCATCGAGGCATCCGTGCACATGAAGTAGTAACCCTTCAAGCCGATTTTATTTGTGAATGCCGAGGTTAAATAAGCCGAAGCAAACATCGAATACTGCGGATCTTCAGGATAATCTCCGCCATCCTTTTCTGGATTCATTTCGGACAGATAACCAACAATCTTGTCGGCCTCCATCTCGAACTGCGGGCGATTCAGAACAAAATCGTCGCTAACATCACCAAAGAATCCCAAAGCCAGTTGCGGATCATAGCCGGGAAGCATCGCGGCACAAAGTTCATATGTGCGCGGTAAAGCCCCCATGGCGCGGTCAACATTGTCTCCCATGGAGCCAGTTGAATCCACCGAGGTCTCGATATCCATCGGGCAACCTACGGTTACTTCCCACTGGCCATCTTCCGTCGGGTCAAGACGCAGCATCGAACGGCGCAGCACATCAACTGCGGGATCAACCAGCGGAGAAAGCTTTCCAGTCTTCTTTACCTGCTGCTCGCCTTTGCGGGTTACATCGCGATCAGAGATTAAACCTCTAGTCGCGCGCGACTCCTCGTAAGAAGAGCGCGAAAACACCATTCTGCCCACTTATCATCACCATTCCTTTCATGAGTGAGCTCAGACTAATTTGTCGACACTTTTCCAAGTGCCGTTTTCCTTGAAGGTGAACGGATGATATCCACTCCCCCACAATTCATTAAGAAAATCATAGTAGGCCATATGCGCGCGCAAGCCGTTAGAGAAACGACCATTTGCACTCTTTAGCCACGCTAAGAATTCTTCCTCGCCTGGAGTATTATTCAGCTCGACCCAGGTTTCGATAGTATAAAACATTCGATCCAGATTGAGTCGCGAAATCAGCTCCACGCGATTACGCGAACGGTCACCACCAAGCAGCAAGTCATCAAACCAGCCGATATAGACAACATGATGGCTTTTAGGCGCCACCAGCACCATATCGGGGTTAAAATCCAAGCTGTGGTAGTTTCCGTCCTCGTCCAAGAAAGCCTGCAGTTTTAAGAAGCGCCCAAGAATCCATGCCGCACTCTTTGCGTCCACCTTAATATTAGATATCAGCTTCGCGAGCGGCACAAAATCGTCCAGAGGAGCTCCTTGCATGTTCAGCACGTTAATCTTACGACCATCGAGCTGCTTGCTAGAAAAACTCTGTTCGCAGACAGGGAAGAGCCAGTCGTAGTGAATCTTATGGCCGTCGTCGCCCTGCGCAACAATACGCGCTTCCTCAAGACTATCGGACATAGCGGCCAGCTCATTCAAGAGCTTAAACTCACTATACATGACGCCATTCAGGCTAGGTTTCTTTACGACTCTGCAAAGCATCGCATCGGTCGTATTTAAACCTCTGCCGAGGTACAGTCGATAAGCCTCTGTTTCTGCTAGAAGATCATTCTGCATAATACGGATAGACTCATTGCCAGGTCTTTCAACAATCAAGAATATTCATCTCCTTTCAAAGTTCAAAAAACGAGTCAACACTCGTCTTTATGTTCTATAGCATAAACTATTTTACAGAGAAGAGCAAGAATAAGCGTCTTTACGCTACTGAATTTATCTTTTTGATTTTTCACGACAGAGCAGAGAGAAGGGCAAAATCTTCCCCAACCCGCCCCGATTTCACCCCTGTTCTACCCCCTGTTATTTCTTTGATAATTTTCGCGATTTTTGCGCCCTACCCCTGTTAGCGTTTTTAACACTAGTATTCGCTAACAAAAACAAGGAACGTTACCGGATACTAGTGTTAAAACCTAACCGTTGGCGGTAGGGCGACCAAAAATTCAAAAATCCACAGAATTGTGCAGGACGCGATAATTAACATAAGTAGTATAAAATACTCGAATTCGGGCAGAAAAGCGCACACGCGCGAAAATAGGGCGTAAATACGGGCAAATACCAGCCAGGGTCCAAAAAGCCACCCAAAATGGACGCATGGACAATCGTCTTTTTGAAATATTTTAAATGTCGCACAATGTATATTTTACGACATAGGCATATTTGAAACCCAGATGAATAGACAATCGTCTATATAGAACAGTTAATCCAGCGTATAGGCATAAACGCCTTGGCCTTCTGACATATCTATCTTTTCTGACGACACAATCGCCAAAGTTAACTAAGTTAACTTAGTTGGTTATGTCGCAAAACGGACATATTATACGCAGAACAGATAGAAGCTACCGACAAAGACGCCCGGGATCGCTCCAAAATAAGCCCAAACTGATGTATTTTTATCTACAAAACGGCTCCCCCTACCACAAAAACACCTTAGGGGAGTCCATTTTCTTGACAAGAAATGCCCCAAAACACCACGCGACCCCTGTAAATTTGCATATTATAACACATTCACACCCGTCGAACCCCTTAAAAATCGCCAAAAATTCGCGTTTTCCGCCTTCCCGCTCCTACCCCTGTTCAAAAACGGTGCGACCCCTATTCCGACAAAGCCCCACACAACTCCCCACAGAACCCACTCCAAACCAAAAATCATAAACCGAACAAAAACCGAACATTAGGGGACGATAGAAGTAAAAATTTCCGAACTTGTAAAAATTCACAAAAACCGTCAAATCCACAAAAAATAGCCAGGCTTAAATGCTCTGGCTATTTATAATACGCGCGCCCTTCTACACGTAAATCCACGTAACTCGGCGCTATCCCCTTCTCTTCGAGATAATGCTTCATGCGCGCCAAATCCTCTGCTTGGACTGCACTGCCCCGGTCAAGCGACATCTTATAATACTCATCGCGTTCATTCACAAAAACGCGAATTTCGCGCGCCTTCTGTGCCGGCAAGACTACCCGATTAATCGAAATGTTCTTGGCTGCCAAATCCTCCTCAAGGTTCACCACGAAACTCTTTACACGCGCACTAATATTATCGCCGGTATTTTCGTCAATAATCGGCACAGTTGGCTCAGGGGCCGACATCTGGGCCAATTCTAGCTCGCGCGCCTCACGTTCCGCCTTTTGTTTAAGCGTAAAATTAATCGCAAAGACCACGACAATTATACCAATCAAACAAAAAGCCGAAATCACACTCGCATACTTAAACTGACGCTTTTTCTGATCGCGTGCGCGCTTACGTTTCGCCTCAAGCGTCTTCCTAGCATCACCGGCCATCGTCTGACCAACACGGAAACCACGTGACCTCCTAATCATTCTTTTTTGGGCAAACGAAGCCTCAGGGCCGACACGTTTTGTGCCGTCCTTTCTTGAAGCTTCGCCTTTATATCCACCCAAAAATTTCATTATGCGTCCTGCAATACTTCCAAACCAGGCAATTTCTTGCCAGACAACAATTCAAGGCTTGCGCCGCCGCCAGTCGAAACGAGACTGAACTTCAAAGGCTCACCGGCCTTCAAAAGCGACTCGACATAGCCTGCCGTATCACCACCGCCAACAATCGTCATAGCGTCAGTTAGCGAACCCATCGCTTCAGCAACAGCCTTTGAGCCAGCCGCAAAGCGTTCGTCTTCGACCATACCCATCGTACCATTCCAGACCACAGTCTTAGCGCCGCGCACAGCATTTGCGATAAAATCTGTCGCCTTTGGACCAATATCAAGCTTTGCGCCTTCCTGATTCAAAGTATAGTCTTCTGCGACATAAATCTTTGAATCCTGAGCAGCATAGCCATCGGCCGCAATCTTACCACCAACCAAAATCTGGTCAGCAACTGGCAAGAATTGCTCAATCATTGGAGCCTTGTCCTCAACCTTTGAGCCACCAATCAAAACCACGAGCGGATGCTCCGGATTAGATATGGCGCCTTCAAGCTTCGAGACCTCATTTTCAACCAAGAAACCACTCACGGCTGGCAAAAGCCTTGCAATTGCATCGGTCGAAGCGTGTGCACGATGAATCACCGCAAAACCATCTTGTACAAAGAGGTCTGCATTCGTAGATAGCACGATAGAACGCGCAAAATCTTCACTATTGGCTTCTTCATCTGGCGAAAAGCGCAAGTTCTCGAGCAGTAAGATTCCGCCTTCTGGCATCGTTTCAACTTTGGCCGCCACGAGCGAACCAGTCGTTTTCTCACAAAAAGCGACAGATCTTTCTGGCATTAGCTCCGCCAAACGCTCAGCAATCGGTGCCAAGCTAAATTCTGGCTTCACCTCACCATCAGGCCTGCCCATATGAGAAATCAGGACCACCTTCTTGGCGCCCTGCTCTAACAGATAATTAATCGTCGGAAAACTGGCTGTAATGCGCATGTCTTCCGTAATTTTGCCGTCTTTCATCGGGACATTGTAATCTACGCGGACCAGAACGGTCTTCCCTGCTAGCTCAACGTCACGAATCGTCTTTTTTCTAAAACCCATTTTTACTCCTAGCGAGGAGATGCTACCTCCAGCATCTCCTCACAAATACCTGATTAAACTTTGCGAATCTGGATAGAGTTTGTACCACCCTCGACATCACGGAAGCCAGAGACTAACACTACAGTGAGTTCAGTCTTGCCTTCTGGAAGCTTCAAATAGCCGCTCGTCTTCAAATCCTGAACAGCATCAAATGCATAGTTCTCGTCGAATTCGCGAACATAAGCCGTATTGGCGAAGCGAAGTGCGAGCTGGCCAGCCACGCGCTTATCGCTCGTAACGCTCACGATTGGCATGTTTGGACGCTGTGCGGCAATTGCGTTTGCGGTTTCGCCAGAGCGAGTAGCAACAGCAATGACATCAGCATCAAGATCGTTTGCCATCTTTACAGCAGCGGCAGCAAGTACATCATAGTTCTTGTAGTTACCAACTGGTTCAGCCTCGAGTGGGCAAATATCACTGTTATCCTGCGTGTAAAGGATAATCTTCTTCATCGTCTTGATCGCTTCGATTGGATACTTACCGTTTGCAGACTCATCAGAAAGCATCGTAGCATCGGCACCAAGCATCACGGCCGTAGCGACGTCGTTAACCTCAGCACGGGTTGGTTCTGGGTTGTCGACCATGCTTGCAAGCATCTGAGTAGCAACGATACAAAGCTTGGAATACTGGCGAGAAAGTGCAAGAAGTTTGCGCTCAACAATAGGGACGATTTCTGCACCAGCCTCAATTGCAAGGTCGCCACGAGCAACCATGATACCATCGGAAGCTTTAACGATTTCTTCAAGGTTTTCGTCGGTTTCAACGGCTTTCTTGGTCTCGATCTTTGCAACGATCTTTGCGCGGCTGCCAAAGCCAACGAGAAGCTGGCGGATGCGCTCAATATCTGCAGCAGTCTGAATAAAGCTAACAGCAACATAGTCGAAGTCGCGGCTTGCACCGAACTCAAGGTCAGCCTTATCCTTATCGGTCAAGATGTTACCACCGAGGTCAGTCTCAGGAAGGTTAATGCCCTTACGGCTCTGAATATGGCCATCATTAAGGACGCGAGCCTTAATAGCAGTACCGGAAACAATCTCGATAATTTCGGTCTTAATCTTACCATCGAAGATATATAGTGGTTCACCAACCTTGCAATAGTCAGCAAGGTTCCACTGGACTGGCAAGCGATTGCCGCCATCATGCTCTTCTACGGCGTGGTCGAGAATAATTTCGTCACCAGCATGAAGATCCATGTTGTCATCCTTGATTGCACCGAGGCGAATCTTTGGACCCTGAATATCCTGCAAGATAGCAACTGCTTTACCGCGTTCTGAGGAATATTTACGAATAATACGAATCTGTTCGTCACGTTCGTCATAAGTACCGTGACTGAAGTTTAGACGGAAACCATTCACGCCAGCATAGACCATTTCCTTCAACTTTTCTTCGGAAAAGGTGGCTGGACCAACGGTCGCCAAAATCTTGGTTCTTTTAAAAAGTTTTTTACTCATACGCAATTATTTTAACATAAAAACACCCCTTTAGATAGCACAAGCAGCATTGGGAAAAGGTATACTCACAAACAAGAAAAAAGTCCCCGCATCAAAGCAGGGACCGAGAAAAAATTATTGCTGATCGAGGATTAAAGCCTGAATATGAACGATAGCAGCAGAAGAGGAAGCGCCACCAAGAGCTTTCATGCTTCCAAAAAGCCGATAGCCTTCTTCGAGTTTTTCGTTTACTTCTCTTGCAAACTCAACTACGCTACTACACTCAACAACCACATAACGAGGCTTAGAAGGCTCATACTCGTTCTCGAGTTCTTCGTCATTATCATTAGCCGCATTGACTTCATCAGCTAAGCCAGACAGACTAACACCCTCAAAATCATCTCTTAAAAATTCACACATATCTCTACCCTCCTCTCGATATATGATTAAATATATAATACAATATTTCCACGGTGATGTCAAATAAAATCAAGGCACAAAAAATGGTGATCACGGTGGGAATCGAACCCACGATTGCCAGGATGAAAACCTGGAGTCCTAACCACTAGACGACGTGACCACTTAGGTATAGAAGAATTATATCACATCAACCCATACATCGCAAGAGTCGAGTATACAGAAGTCTTTTATCTTATTTCTCGAAACATAAATGAGCGTAGCGAGATTGAGAGAAATAAGACAAAAGACTATCTAGCAGCAGCCAAAACCAACTTTGCTAGTTCTACCGCAGCATCATTCTTTGCGAAACCACCCAATTTCTTAGACAATTCCGCGCACAAAGCTTCATCCTCAAGCAATTTCTTAATCGCTTTGAGCAATTCCTTTTCATCTACACCCTGCTCTTGATCGCGCACCAATACAGCTGCGCCCGCCGCAACATAATTTTCAGCATTCTTGACCTGATGGAAGCCTGGCAACTTATGATTTGGCACCAAAACCACTGCCTTCTTCATACTAGCAAGTTCACTCATCGTCGAAGCGCCCGAACGGCTTACCACTACATCCGCCGCCGCAAAATACTTTGCAATCTCGGTCGTAAACTCAATCAGCTGGAAGTTCTCAGCGTGTTGCTCTTCCAGATACTTCATTGACTCATAACTTTCGTGACCAGTTATCAAAGCTACTGAGCACTTCTTCAAAAGCTCTGGCAAAATCTTCGCTATCGCCTCATTAATATGAAGCGCACCCAAACTACCACCAGTCACAACCAACAACGGCCTTTTCTCGTCAAAGCCTAATTCTTGCTTTGCCCTTCTCTGGCCAACTTTATTTACTGGGCGAAAAGCTTCTGCGATCGGAATGCCAGTCCAGACTGCCCTACCCTCTGGATATTTGTAAAATTCCAGCGGCATACCAGTCGCAATAATTTTCGCCTTCTTGGCCAAAACACGATTCGTTAAACCTGGTGCGGCATCACTATCGTGAATCACATACGGAATCTTCAAAAAGCCCGCCACGATCCCCACCGGCAAACAAACATAACCACCCTTCAAGAAAATCACATCTGGGCGATTCGTAATCAAACGACAAAAACTCTGAATAATTCCCCAAAGAATCCTAAAGCCATCAAAGAAATTGCCTAGAACCATGCCAAAATGGCGCATATAGTCCATAAAGCGAAAATTCGTGTATCTACGCAGTTTACCCGAACTAAGCCGCTTAACGGGCATTTTGAGGCCATTCTGCGCAATTATTTCTTTAGACTTATCAAAATACTTCTTGTCCGTCCAAAAAACGAGCTTTGCCCGAGGATGGATCCCGACAATCTCTTTAGCTACGGCGATAACTGGCGTGACGTGACCCCCGCTCCCGCCGCCTACTAGTAGTATTTTCATCTATTACTTCCCTTTTAGTCCAACCCGAAATCTGCAATACGACGCCAAGCGAGAAAGCCACAAACAGCATGCTTGTACCGCCATAACTCAGAAACGGCAAAGTGATACCTTTTACCGGGATTAACCCAGTCATACCACCTATGTTGATTATAGCATGAGCAAAAATCCAAGCCGCAACACCCACCACAAAGAGCGACTCTTCCTCGTCATCTGTACGGCGCGAAATGCTAATCATGCGCCAGATAATGAAGGCAAATATCAGCACTACGCCAAACGCACCAACAAAGCCCAAAACCTCACCAATAATTGCAAAAATCGAATCCGACAGCGCCTCTGGCAAATAACCTGTCGACTGAATACTATTGCCCAAACCGACACCAAACATACCACCTGTACCAAGCGAAATCAAAGAGTTCTCAACGTGATAGTTATCGCCAAAGCTTGCAATACGTGCCAAGCGGTGTGGCGAAGTCACAATCATAATCACCACGCCGACCAAACCAACCAACAGCGCTAAACCAATCTGTTTAATATCGACGCCGCCGATGAAGGCCATTGCAAAAATCATCGCAAACAGCACCATTGTGCTACCAAAATCCTTCAAACCGAAAGCCACCAAAATCGCAATCAAGCCCGCAATAATTCCAACCGGCAACCAGAACTGCATAGTCGTAATCGCCTTTTGCGCCTTGCGCTCACGAATCAACCATGGCAAATACAGCAAAATGCCAACTTTTACAATTTCAACCGGCTGAAAACCCAAACCAACGCCTGGCAAATGGAAAGAACGGCACGCACCCTCATCGCAGGTCACCAGACCACTGCTCGGCGCGATTTTACCAATCAAGAAAACCAAAGCGCAGAGCCCAAAACCCGCACCAAGAATCTTCAAGCCAACTTTCTGCAACTTCTGATATGGCAAGAAAAAGGCCACAATCATCGAAACGACCGAAATGCCAACCGCAAAGAAATGACGCAAAAAGAAGAACTTTTCCGAGAAATTACTACCACTCTGGCTATTCTCAAACTGCGCTACACGTGGTCCGACGGCAAAAATTACCAATAGCCCCAAAGCCATCAGGATTAATGCCAAAACTGCTAATACTAAATCCGCTCGATGTCTACGCACCTAACATTCCACCACTCATTGCAAGGAAAATTCCCAGCATTCCTAGCACGCCACCAATAATCCAGAAACGCATTACAACCTTACTCTCTTCCCAGCCCTTCGCCTGCAAATGATGATGAATTGGCGCAGAAATGAAAATCTTGCGATGGAGGAATTTCTTCGAAAGAATCTGAATCAAAGAAGTACCAGCTTCGAGCACAAACAAGCCACCAATCACCGGAAGCAATAGGAAGCAGTTTGTCATCATGGCCACAACGCCAAGACCGGCACCCAACGCAAACGAACCCGTATCGCCCATCATGAAACGTGCAGGATAGATATTGAACCAAGTGTAAGCCAACAAAGCGCCTGCCACAACCATACAGAAACCCGCCAAATACCACTGCTCTTGCATCAAGGCAATAATACCGTAAGAACCGTAGGCGATCAGCGAAAGGCCACCAGCTAAACCATCGAGACCATCAGAAATATTCACAGCATTACCCGTCGCAACTACCGCAAAGGCAAACACCAAAATCATCGGTACGACACCAATATTGATACCGCCGAGGAATGGAATATTGATACTAGTCCAACCGAGTTTAACCGTAAAGAACCAGCCGAGCGCTACACCTACAGCTGCAATCATGGCAAATTTCACCGGCGCACGCAAACCTGCTACCGCACTCTTGCCGTAGAGATTCAAAACGTCATCGATAAAGCCAATCAAACCACCAGCCATAAACGCTGCGAGTGGCAACCAAGTCTGACCACGCACCAAACACTTTGAGGCTAAAATCACCGTTGGCACCGTTACAAGCATAATCATACCCGCCATTGTTGGGAAATGGCGCTTAATCTTCTTAGCATGGAGTTTATTCATGACCTCGAGCTTCTCGCCCGTTACAGCCACGCTTTTCTGCTTCTTCCAAAGCTTGTGCTTGTAAGCGAAATTCGTATAAATCGGTGTCAAGAAAATCGATACCAAGAAAGCACCAAGCGCTAACAAAAGCTCATAGCCCATGTTTTGGTTAATATCATTCAGCATGCTTTTACCTTTCTATTTTATGCCCCTGGCTGTATTCTTAAATATTCTATCATATAATTGCTTAACCGCGTGAAAACCTTAATCGCTTCCGAGCCCCATAATAGCGTCTCGCCATCAACGCGCACTAGGATCGTATATTCTGGCATTGCACCCTCGCGCGAAGACATACCATAGCCAGCCACGCCAACCACAGTCTTGTCCGACGTATAGGTACCATCATCGTTCAAAGTTTCGCCCGTACCCGTCTTCGAACCAACAATATACCCTGCCGGATCATCATCACCACCGTTCCAGCTCTGCTCGCGCACCGTCGCGAGCATTTGGCGCATCGTCGCACTGGTCGATTCACTCACCGAACGATGATCGGGCGCGCTTGCCGCATTTGGTACAAATTCACCATTCTCCATCTTGCCTGCCAAAACTGTCGGCTTATAGTATTCGCCACCGTTCACAATCGACGAAAAGCCCGCCAAAACCTGCACCATCGTCAAGTTCATGCCCTGACCAAAGCTCATATTAGAATAACGCACCGCGTTACCCTCCTGCTCCGCCGGCGAAATAATCGTACCAGGCGCCTCATATAGTCCAACACCCGTAGCCTTACCGAGCGAGAAATTGTCCGTCAAATAATTATAAAGCGTCCAGCGCGCGCCTTCATCAATCGAATTATTACCAATGCGACGCAATACCTCTACGCTACCCGTGTTCAATGAGTAGTTCAAAGCCGTCTGAAAAGTAATCGAACCCAGCTGACGCATGCTACCACCCGCGTTCTGAATCAAAATATCCTCAACCTGCGTATGACCCGTATTGACATAGGTATCATCTGGGCGAATCCTACCCTGATCAATTGCCGTCGCGTAGGTAAAAGTCTTACAAATCGAAGCCGGCTCATACGGACTATCGGTTGGCGTATTCGTAAATAGCGAACCATCCGTCACCTTATAGTATTCCTGTGGATTAAAGGTCGGATAATTGGCCATCGAATAAATCTGGCCGTTTTGCGGATTCATCACCACAACACTCGCATGACGAATCCCACCCTGATATTCCTCATAAATATCCTTGAGCGCCTTCTCGCTCTCGCGCTGCACATTCTCATCCAACGTCAAAACCAACGACTCACCATCCTGCGCCGGAACTTCCACGTTCTCATCGCCCAACGACAAAGGTATATCATTCACGTCCGTAACAGTCTTCAAGCTGCCATTTTTACCAGACAAAATCTCATTCTGCGCGCCTTCAATGCCCGTACCAACACCCTCGGCATTGATAAAACCTACAACCTGCGCCGCCAATTCATTGCGCGGATAAACTCGACGAGAAGTTTCCTTATGTCCAACCCCCTGCAGGCCTTCCTGCTTGATCGCCGACACTGTATTATAATCAACGTTTTTCGCAACCTCAACATACATATTCGTCAGATCGTTCCAAACATTCTTGTCCCAATCTACAATCAACTGATCACCCAAAATTTCAGTTAACTTCGCCTGAACCCTATCACGATTAATCACGTAGCTCGGGTCGACAAATATCGTCCAAGTTCTCTCATTCAAAACCAAAGGCACCACTTCATCTTCACCGCTCTTCATGAAGATTTCGCCACGCTTGGCTAAAAGCTCATACTTTTTGACACGTACACTATTAGCAGTATCGACATATTCGCCGTGGCTTAGAATCTGCACCGAAAATAGCCTAGCACCAAAAACAGCGACCATTAAAAATACAGCAATACTAAGAATGCGATACCGCACTTTTACCATAAGAATATTATATCAGATTATTCTTGTACAAAATCCGCACTACTCGCATCAACCATACTCGCAGCTACTTCATTGGTCGATGTATCAGAAACAGCAGCTGTAATCTTCGCATTCTCTACAGCTAAAGCATCTCTTTGAGCCTGAAGCTCAGTAATTCTACTATCCGCTCGTGCAATCTCAAGGTCATAATCCGTAACCTTGGAACTCTGAGACGTAAAAAGCAAGCCGACTAGTAATACAAGTACAGATAGAAAGATTATATGACTAATTGGCCCCAGCGTGGTTTTCTGATCATGTCGCACGATGTTGCGATTACGTGACCATGACGCTGAATTTGTACGTGTCAGCCTTCTACTCGCATAATAAGTTGACATTAAAAATTCGTTTCCTTGTTTTTATTTTTCGTTTTTCAATTTTTGTTTTTGTTAAAAGACACAAAAGCTTTGGACTATGCCAGGATTGAGAGAGAGAGAGAACTCCTGGCATAGTTACCAAAGAAGGTCAAAATATTTTTTCCACTTATCTAGGTTTTAAGTGGCGGCCCCGGTCAAAGAGCCTTTTTAAGGTCTGCCCCGGTCAAAGGGCTGTCCCGGTCAAAGGACATTAAAAAGAGTAAATTTTATCGGTCAAAATAAAATTTATAAGAGAGATTTACCAAAGATATCGGTCAAAATAAAATTGGTATAAATAGTTTTAGATTAACTACCGAAAGTTAACTTTAACTTTTTCGGCGCGCGACCTGTTGGTCACCATGATTCTCGCCATACAGCTCCTTTTGTTTTTGTTTTTGTTCAACGATAGTGCCGACTCGCTCTACTTCAGGCACTATCAAGATTAAATCTTCTCAGCCACCCTTAGCTTTGCGCTTCTAGCACGCGGATTGTTAACTAACTCATCTTCCGCAGCAACAATTGGCTTTTTCGTCAAAATCTTAAGCTCAGACTCTAGACCTAAGCTACTGACTTCTTTAAAATAGTCTTTTACTAGACGATCTTCTAGGCTATGAAAAGAGATGATTGCTACTCTGCCTCCTTTATTCAAAAGCTTTGGTAGAAGTGGCAATGTTTTCTCGATAATCCCTAGCTCATCATTTACAGCAATCCGAATCGCTTGAAAGATTTTCGTTGCCGGATGAGTATGAGAATAAGGCGACTTAGACTTAATCAGCTCAGCTAACTGCGTCGTTGTATCTATAGGTCTATTGAATACAATTTCGCGCGCCAAAAGTTTCGCCCGTCCAGGCCTTTCCTCGCCATAGCGTTCAAAAATATCACAGAGTTTTCTTTCGCTCCAACGATTTACTACCGTCCATGCATCGAGCTCTTGACTCTCGTCCATGCGCATGTCTAGTCTAGCTTCCTTGGTAAAAGAAAAACCCCGCTCTAGATTATCTAGCTGCGGTGAAGAAACTCCGAAATCTGCCAGTATCATATCGAACTTATCGCCATTCTCCACAAGTCGTAGCGCAGTGCTATAAAAATCATCATGCATGAAAACCGGCTTCACCTTTTGGTACTTCGCGTTGAGGTAATCAATCGCATTTTGATCACGGTCATTCAAGACCGCCGCGTTATAATTCTGCGTTACTTCCAAAATTTTATCAGCATGTCCGCCATAGCCCGCCGTCAGGTCTAAATATCTTTCGCCTGGCTTCGGAGCTAAACTCCTAACGACATCGTTCAACAAAACTGGAATATGAATTTCGTTCATTCCTTCATTATAACTTATTGCTCAAGTCTGAGTATCTAGAAATTTCAGGTGTTTGTGTTTTTTAGTTTTTGTTTGTTCCTAGACACATTAAAAGTTAACCGCGACTCGAAAGCGTATAGCCATCATATTGTCCCGGCGTTGAGAGACTTAATTTGTGTGAGGTGAGATATATTTGTATTGGGAGGTGTGTATTTTGAGATGTACTTCTTGAATTAGGTTTCGCGAATTCCAATCGCGCCCAAAACTCCTAGATATCCAGACTCGAGCGGTGTAAATGTGCCGCAAAAATAGTGAAAAAGTAATTAGATTCTTCGCAAGCGAATCTTCTCAGCTTTGTCGCCACGCTGGCACTTGACTACAATATGTCTTGTCATAATGGTTACTGCCTTTTATCTTTTTCTTTATTTTTGTTTTAGTGGTTTTTATTTTTCTTTTTGCTTTCCACTTGTCATAAGTATAAGCAATATTTTTCAATAATGCAAGCATTTTCAACAAAAAACTTGGTAGTCTTTTTTACAACACAGATTTAGCGTTTAGACAATTAGTACAACACTAAATATAGCAAAAAGGCTCCTTTTCGGAGCCCTTCTACTTTTTGACGATTCTTTTCTTTTTGGAAATAATCTTCTCGGCATTGTAATAGATAATGTCGCGGAAGTATTTGTCATCTTTTACAATCTTCCACAAACGAATGATCGCTTGCTGAAAGTAACAAAAGTCGCGTTCATGATGAATATCCGTACCAAAGCAGAATGCGTAGCGTTTCTTCAAAATCTGCTTCAAAGTGCGCATCGCTTCCTTGCCGTATTGGCCCTGCAAAGTACCAAAGTTACACTGTAGCAAGATTCCCTCATCGACCAAACTCTCAATCAGCGAGAAGTCTTTCTGGAAGGTCTTATATCTCTCTGGATGCGCCAAGATTACCTTATGATTACGACTCAAATCCAAAAGGATATCTTCGTAATCCGCAAAGCGACCACTCATTGGCAATTCTACTAGCACATATTCCGAATCGGCTAGCGGCGAAACAATCTTCTTTTCCAATAGCCCTTCGATATCTTCGTCGATGTAAATCTCGTTACCGAGATAAAGCTTTAACTTCGTACAACGTTTAAGAATATCGAATAAAGCTTTGTTTTGCTCGCGCGTATAGGCCGAACCCGAATCCGCGATATAGTGTGGCGTACAGATAACTGCCTTTGCCCCTTCGCGTTCGAGCTGCTCGAGCATCGCTACGGACTGAGCGGCATCCTGAGCGCCGTCATCGACGGCTGGAATTACGTGACTATGAACGTCGATAAAGTTACAATTAGGAATTCTTTTCTTGAACATACTGTCTCTTCGCTATCCTTTTAAGTTCGGCGCGAGTCGGTAAATCAGAAAGTTCCTTATCTGCATAATCATTCTTGCGGCTCTGATTTCTGCGGCTAGTTTTAGCGCCAGAAGTCATTCCCTTGCGGCTGGCTTCGATTGCATCATTGAGCTCATTGAGGCCTTCCATCGTTTGCTGATCAGCAACCGCGCGGTCTCTTTCATAATAGTTGTAATAACCGGTGTCTTTGTGCTTAATGTCGTTCATGATAACACCGAGGAATGGCGCATCAATCTTCTTGTAATCATCTACAACTGCAGCGAGGTCGGCGCGGTTAGTCTTGCCATCCCTACAAACAATTGCGACACCATCGACAAGCTTCGAGGCCACGATGGAATCCGAAAGACCCATACTTGGCGCGCCATCGATAATCACCATATCAAACTGTTCGAGCAATTTCTTGATTACCTTCTGAGCACGGACCGAACCGAGCAATTCGCTTGGGTTTGGTGGGCAAGTACCACGGGTTACAACCGACAAACCTTCGATGCCGGTTTCTTTGAGATACTTGTCATAGCTCTTGCTCTTCGTATCAATCAAAAGATCCGAGAAGCCACGCACGTTGCGGAGCTTGAAGAGGCGGTGCAAACGACCCTTGCGAAGGTCACCATCAACCAAGAGGACATTCGCGCCGGCCTGAGCATAAGCCGTAGCAAGGTTAGCCGAAACAAAGCTTTTACCTTCCGAAGCGTTAGTCGAGGTAATCAAAAGAGATTTGAGACCCTTATCAACCGACGAGAAGCTCAAGTTAGCACGCAAGTTGCGGATGCTTTCTGAAGCACTTGCCTTTGGCATCGAAATCAACATAACTTCAGTATCGCTCTTACCATTTTTGTTTTTCTTTTGTGAAACTTCACCATGAACAATCTTGCCAATTACTGGCATATTCAAGTCTTTTTCGAGATTTTTGGAATATTTGACCGTATCGTCAAAGTAGAAAATGATAAATGCAATTGCAATTACCAAGAACAAACCAGCAAAACCAGCAATACCAGCATCGCGCATGGTTGTATTGTTACTTGGTTTCTCAGAAGGCTTAGCCTCATCGAACTGCTGAACGTTCTTCTGACCGTACTTCTTTTCGATCTTCTCGGTAAAGACCTTTGCGATATCATTAGCAACCTTGGCTGCTTTTTCGCTGTTAGCGTCCGTAACCGAAATGGTCAAAATTTCAGTATCTTCAATATTACCAACCTTTACATTACTCTTGAGGCTAGCAGTATTAGCATAGTCATTATTTTCGGCAACTTCATCAAGCACCGTATAGCTCTTAACTAACTCGCTATAAGTCGCAACCAATTTCTGGTTATAGTTAAGCGTAGTTAAATCTTCCTGAACGGTCTTGCGGCTTTCGTCGCTCTTATTCAAAACGACCGTAGTCGTACTAGTATAAAGTGGTGTTTTAAATCCGAGATCATAGACCAAAGCTGCGCCCAAAAAGACAACGACAGCAGCGATCATCATCCAGATGTACTTACGGAGATACTTCAAAAACTCCTTAAGATCAATTTCTTCCATCAAAAATCCCAAAAATTAATAAATAATCTTTCATATTATAGCAATTTTACCGAGGTTTGTCAATGCTTATGCAATATCGCAACCAGATAAAAATCCCCGTTTTCAAGCGGGGATTTCTTAGTCATTATTCTGCCCTACTCGGCCGTTTCGACTTCTGGCTCCGAAACGGTCAAATACTCGTTAATTTTCGCCTTTGCCGCATCAACCGTCGACTGGTCTGGAATCATTACATAGAGATTCTGTGCGCCCATACTGTAGGTTGGCAACATTGCACCCGTACCATCTACCGAAATCTTCTCGATCGTCCAAGGATGCAAGCTGGCAAGCTGAGTCTTCGCAAAATCCGTGATCATATCGTAACTCATGCTGGTCTCGAACGAGCCCTCTGCACTCTTCATAATCTTTGGATACTTCGCAAGATAGCGTGGATCGCCAAGCTTCTTCAAGATAGCTTCAGTCACATCCTGCTGGTTCTGAACGCGATGACGATCACCGCTTTCGTAAGCATAGCGCTCACGCGCATAAGCCAAAGCACAGGCACTATCAAGCGTCTGAACACCCTGCTGAATATGACAGCTCTTGTTTGTATGGGTTGTCAAAGCACGATCAGAATTAATCTCGATACCGCCAATCGCATCAACCACACTGATCACTGTACCGAAGCTAACCTTGGTTGTATAGTTAATATCGATGCCAAAAAGATCCTCGATGGTCTTGCGACTCATCTCGATACCATATACACCGGCGTGTGTTAGCTTATCCTTCGTACCAGTCGTACCGTGAAGCTGAACATAATAGTCGCGCGGAATCGAAACCAACAAGATCTTATGCTCTTTTGGATTAACCACAGCAAGCATATTCACATCACTGCGTGCCACTTCCTGCAATCCAACACGGGAATCCGTGCCAGAAATCAACATAATAAACGGCTCGGTCTTAATATCGACTTCGTTCGGAATGTCTGCTACATCACTACGCACCTCAAAGGTATAAAGCACACGCGTTTTCTCTTCGAAGTTGACATCCGTCTCGGCTAACATGTCGAGATAACTGTTATTCATTACAACCGCCGAAGCGCTCGAGCCATACAAAGCCGTAACTAACTCACCGATACTCTCGTAGTCTGCCGCCTTATGCGATACAGATCTTTGAAGCTGGGTTTCCGTCTCGGCACGGTGTGGATTGGTCGACAAATAGCCAATACTCTGGCGCTTAAGATAATCAAGCTCCTTATAGCCGCTATCTTTCAAAACATAAACCGAATAGGTTTCCGTTTCGTAGCGCTGACCTGTAATATCCTCGACAAAAGAGATTAGGCTACTGGAATAGCGATAGCCAACAAAACAAAGCACCGACATTAGAAGTGCCAAAATCAAGCAAATCACCTTTACGAAGCGACGCGCCTTCTTTGAAATAAAAAGCTTGTAAATATTAAAAGCCAATACACCCAAAACAACGATTGCAACCAAGGCGAGCTGCCAACCCGCCAACATATTAAGGCGATTTAGCGCAACCAAGAGAGCGCCGCTCGCAATAACCTGCACCAACATAAACGGTACGCGAAGCGCCTGAGCTAGGCCAGAACGCAAAATTTCTTCTTCATCGCTACTCTTCTTGCCGTGGCGATCAGCAGCTTTGCGCGCTTTCATTTGACTTTTAGACTGATTTTTTAGATTATCTCGTGTCATAATATATTCCTATACTATACCATTTTCCGTCACCACGCCCAAGCATAAGCAAACCCTAACAGGGGCGCTAACGCCCCTGCAAAATTGACAAAAATAAGCATATGTGCTATAATATACTTATTGTACATTTCAATCGCTCCTCTTGCAACTAGTTCCCTGTCCTCTGATTCTATCGGAAGACAAGAAACTAGCTGCAAATCTTCTCGGTAGCTAGAATTCAATCCGACCATGGAGAAAAGGAGTATAAACTATGAACGATGAACTGATTCGCGAACAGATCGAGGCCATGAAGGCCCACACCCAGGCTCTCAGAGAGCACACCGCTGCCCTCCACGAGGCAACCGATACAGCAAAGAAGCTGGAGCGTACCATCCACCTGATCTTCGAGGACCAGAATGGCTACGTTAACAGCGCCGCTGACAGCAAGATCCGCGGACTGATGAAGTTTGCCGACCACATGGACGACATCGCACACCGCATGGATTCCGCAAGCAAGCGCATGGCCGACTCTGCTGGCCGTCGTTAATCCTCACACAACTCTCGCTCATAGCAAACCGCCCCCGATTCCGAGGGCGGTTTTTCAAGTTTTAGTTCTTGCGAGCGCGCTTGCGCATTACAGGATCAAGTTCCTTCTTACGCAAACGGAGTGACTTCGGCGTAACTTCGAGCAACTCGTCTTCCATCAAGAAGTCCAAACACTGCTCAAGGCTTAGCTGCGTGTATGGCGTAAGCTGAATTGCACCATCCGAAGCATGCGTACGCATGTTTGTAAGCTGTTTTTCGCGGCAAACATTAATATCAAGCTCATCCTTCTTGGACAAACCAACAATCATGCCCTTGTAAACATCAACCTGTGGTGGAATATAAAGAATACCACGAGCCTGCGCCATATCGAGCGCATAAGCCGTACTCTGGCCAGTTTCACTTGCAACCAATGCACCATTGCGTGCCTGGCGATAATGTGTCGTAACTGGCTGATAGCCCTTTGGCAAAGTATTCATAATCGCCGTACCCTTCGTATCGGTCAAAAGGCTGTTGCGTAGACCAATCAAAGCCTCAGTCGTAATCGTATAACGGAAGCGCGTTGCGCCAGTCGTCGTCATTTCCTGAGAGACAAGCTCAGCCTTGCGTACGCCGAGTTCCTGCGAAACTGCACCGACAAATTCGCTCGAGACTTCGACCGTCAATTCCTCAACCGGCTCATATTCCTTGCCGTCAACAATCTTGTAAACCACCTCTGGGCGGCCAACTTCCATTTCATAACCTTCACGGCGCATCGTTTCGATCAAAACCGAAAGATGAAGCTCGCCACGACCAGAAACCTTATAGCCAAGGCCCTGTGGTTCGAGACGAAGAGCAATGTTTGTTTCAAGCTCGCGCTTCAAACGGTCGCCAATCTGGCGCGAAGTTGTAAATTCACCTTCTTTACCCTTGAGTGGTGAGGTGTTTGGACCGATATAAATGCTAAGAGTTGGAGCCTCGAGCTCAATCGTAGGCAAAGCCTCTGGAGCATCACCAGTCGCAATCGTATCGCCAATGCTTGCCTCGCCAAGACCAGCGAGCGCAACAATATCACCAGCGATCGCAACATCGGTTTCCTCGCGGCCGAGACCACGATAAGTGAAGAGGCGATCAATTTTACCCTTTACGATCGAACCGTCAACCTTCATAATCGTGACATTTTCGTTCTTTTTGAGTTTGCCACGGAAGATCTTACCAATAGAATACTTACCAAGATAGCTATCTGCTGCAAGGGCGGCAACAAGAAGCTGAGCGCCCTTTGAAGAATCTGGGTCAACGTTTGGCTCTGAGATTTCGTTAATAATTGCATCAAAGATAGCATGTAAATCGTTATCAAGCTCTGGAGTCTTACCAGCTTTACCATCGCGGGCAATCGCATAATAAACTGGGTATTTGAGCTGTTCTTCGCTCGTAGCAAGCTCGAGGAAGAGATCGGCGATTTCGTCTTCAACTTCACCAAGACGTGCGGCTGGCTTATCAATCTTGTTAACTACTACAATTGGCTTCAAATCCATTTCAAGCGCCTTCTGCAAGACAAATTTCGTCTGTGGCATTGGGCCTTCTTGAGCATCGACGACCAAAATTACGCCGTCCGCCATATTGAGCGTACGTTCAACCTCGCCCGAAAAGTCGGCGTGGCCTGGCGTGTCAATAATATTGATTTTGTAACCGTTGTAATAAATTGCGGTCTGTTTTGCAGTAATTGTAATACCGCGTTCGTGCTCCTGATCACCAGAGTCCATAATAAGCGTCTGACCCATTTCTGCCTGGTTATCACGGAAGGTATTACTCTGCTTCAAAAGCGCATCCACCAAGGTCGTTTTACCGTGGTCGACGTGCGCGATAATCGCTACGTTGCGTAGCTTGCTCTTGTCTTGCATAATTGCCCTTCTCTTCAAATAAACGGGACGAGCCTCCCATGCGCTATTATTGCGACCAGCTCGTCCCACTAATATCTTAAAATCTACGCAGAATTATACCAGAAAACGCTTACGTAGTAAAGCATAAGCGCTCGGTTTTGCATCTTTATTTCTTGGAACAAAAATGAACGTTCCAAGAAATAAAATACAAAACCTCTGAAAACAAAAAAAGAGCTTCACCCCCCGTGCAAAGCTCTTGAAATATAAACCTATCTTACATCTTTTGTGCAAGACGAATCGAGGAGTGATTAATATAGACAAAGTCTGCAATAAAGATCGTCAAAGCCAAGCTACCAAATAGAATCGTAAGCAAGAACATAAGATTCGTGATACCCGAGTAACTCTGGAAGGAAATACTTTCACTAACTCTGTCGTTTGTATCCTGGATTTCACGATAAATCAGCTTCTCTGCCTCCGAAGCATTTGCCATGATCGCCTCGTTTTCCTCATTGACGCTATGCTGAACAATTAAATCGTTTGGCGAAACTTCCTGAAGTGCCAAATAGCTCTGAAAGCATACAATTGCCGCAATTGTCATTACGACGCCGAGGCCAGCCAAAATCACGCCATCCACGGTCACGCGCGAAATGAATGGTCTGTTCTTAGCGTAAATTAATTTGCGAGCATTCGCAGTGCTCTTTGTATTGGTTTTCGTTGCCATAAAAAGTCCTTTGTTATTTTCTACAATTATACAATAAAACCATAAGCATTTTCCTTAGCGAAGCCAAGAAAAAGCCGCCCTTTCAGGGCGGCAAGATTCAAATACTTTGCTCAACAATAGCCTGGAAGTTCTGCCAGCTACCATATACGTCTACATAAATACGATAGCTATGCGTTCCGTTTTTCTTGCCAAGCTCTTCGGTAGTCGGATAGTGACCGAGTTTCTCTGCGGCACGCAGGTAATCCTTCAGCAGAGACTTAGAGTCATACTTGATTTTCTTACGACGCTTCTTAGGTTTCCTTTTCAGGCCTGCAATCTTAAGAATATCGCTCCAGGCGCATCCAAAGAGTCTTTCGAGACTCTTTCTGCATGGCGTGCCATTCTTTTGACCCAGATCTTTAGCGATCGGAATGCGTCCTAGACGCACGCTCAGGTCCTGAAGCATCTGGATTGCATCGGCTTTACTCAAATCATTTCTGCCTCGGTCATAATCGTATCCGGCCAAGGCGAATGCAGTCTTCATGTCGCCGAAATGCCCGATATAAGTAAACCATGACGGCATTTCCTTGCATTCGTTAAGCTCGGCCTGAGTCGGAATATGCCCCTTCTCTTCGATAAAATTCTGTAGCAGCTCGATGAGTTCTTCTTTCGTATAAGTCTTTGAGCGCGTCCGGAATCGTCTCTTCTCGAGTCCAGCCGCCAGAATCGCCTCTTCCCAAGTCGGAAACTCAGAACCATAGGTACTATGCGGGGATTCCACCAAGCCGCGCTTGTGAAGCTCATCCATCTCTGCCGAACTGGGAGTATGTCCAAGGATTACGTAAGCAACCAGCAGATTATCGATCAGCCTTTGACGTCTATCCTGCTCCAATAATATCGCCTCCTTTAAGAACTAGGACTTTCGGTAGTCCTGTACAAATATTTTATACAATTATTTCCTATTTTGTCAAGGCAGCCTTCTTTAGGCTTTAATTGCTTGCAAAAAGCTTCCCGCTCCTCAATAATAATAAGTAACAACTGTGGAGGTAATATGAGTAAATTCGACGATCAATATATTGATCTTTGTAAGCGCATTTTGGCGCATGGCGAAAAAATCACCAACTACAAAAAGACCGATAAGCGCAGCCAGAAAACCGCTTCGGCCATTCCAGATCATCGTGCCCAGGCTAGTAGCGCCGCCGAGACAATTCGCCTCCCGCATCAGGTTCTTCAGTTCGATCTCGAAGAAGAGTTCCCTATTCTCGTCTCTAAACAAGTCGGCTTCAAGACCGCCGTACTCGAAATGCTCTGGATTTACCAAGTCGCTTCTAATGATGTCCGCTGGCTCCAAGAGCGCAACATTAAGATTTGGAACGAATGGGAAATCGCCAAAGATGGCAGCTACCAAGGTCGCAATATTAACGAAATCTTCGCCAAAAAACATTCCAACGAGCCAAAGACCGATTTTGCTCATACTATCGGCACCGCTTACGGCTGGATCGTCAATCGTTATGATTTAATCCGCAATCTCATTGAAACCCTCAAGAATAACCCAGGCAACCGCCGCATGGTGCTCAGCCTCTGGCAAAACGAATGGCTAGAAACCGCCGCTTTGCCTAGCTGTGTCTGGAATTCGCAATGGAATCTCATTGACGGCCGCCTCAACCTACTCGTCACTTCCCGCTCGTCCGATGTACCACTGGGCTTGCCATTCAATATTGTCCAGTATGCCACGCTTTGCTACCTAATCGCGCAGGTTATCGGCGCCAAGCCAGGTCAGTTCACCTTCATTACGAACGATGCGCATATTTATGCTAATCAGGTTGACGGCATTCGCGAACAAATCGAGCGCTACGACAAGGCTACCAAAGACGGTACTCTTCCAAAAGCACCAAAACTCTACATCAATCCAAAGGTTAAAGATTTCTACAAGTTCGACAATTCCCGCGAGCTCAAAGACATTCACCTCGAAAACTACGAAAATCTTGGCAAGATCGTAATGCCGGTTACGGAGTAAAAATGTTTAGTATTATTGCAGCGGTCGGCAAGAACCGCGAACTCGGCAAAAAAAGCGACCTAATTTTCCATATCAAAGAAGATATGAAATTCTTCAAGGAAACCACTACTGACCACACGGTTGTTATGGGATTCAAAACCTGGGAAAGCCTCCCAAAGAAATTACCGAATCGCAAAAATATCGTTGTAACTTTCGAAGAGTTTGAAGGCCCAGACGAATGCGTTACGAATCTCGAAGAATTTATCAAAGAAAATGAAGATACTGACGAAGAAATCTTCATCATTGGTGGCGGCTCGATTTATGCGCAATTCATCGACCACGCCAAACGCGTCTACCTTACCGAAATCGACGGCGAAGATAGCGAAGCCGACGTCTTCTTCCCAGATTTCGACAAATCCAAATATAAGCGAACAGTTCTTCAAAAAGGCACATCGGGCGACCTTAGTTACGAAATGTGCCGCTATGAAATTTAAGTATTTAAACGACCTCCACGAATTAAAGGGAGGCCTTTTTAGATACTTAAACTTTACTCATAGTTTATGTTTAAGCTTTACCTAGAAGGTATTATATGGCATAGTATTTTTATTGCAGATTAAAACTGTTGTTCGTTAAAATTGCTTGCATTTTCTGCGCTCTATTCTGCACGAAATCATTTTATGCAGACCGAGTGCAGAAAAATATTCAAAGGAGGACAATCCTATGAAAGTATCTAACACGTTTGTTGCGATGCATCTTCTGCTCGTAACAGAAACCTTCAGCGCCGCAGCCCTCAAGGCTCTGGCTAGTGCGGATAAATCCGAAATCCGCGACAATACGACCATCAAGCGCCTGAAAGCTATGTTCGATGCGTGCAAAAAGCACGACGAGCTCGTCAATGATTCGGTGCTCGAATTCTTCCCCGGCACCCAGCGCTACGCTGCCGACGGAGAGACATTCAAAGACATCAATATGCTCGAGTTTGCCGAAGTGGTAGCCAAGGGCGTCGATGACAGATACTGCGTCTATTCTGCTATGCAGTGCATTGCTCAGATGCTGAGTTTTGGCTACGAAATTGATTATCTGGACGAGCAGGACCTCAACTATGCTATCCAGAACTTCGACCTCGAATACATTCGCGAGCAGCTCGGCGATGCTTTCCCGACCACTTCGCATTATAACCACGTCGGCATGCACTACGATTTCCTGAGCGGACTCCAGAAAACTATTAACTACGTCAAGCGTGACGAGCAGCTATATATCGTTCGCCCGGGCGCTACGTTTAATAGCATGCAGGAATTCGAAGACGCAAGAGCACATCGCTACTCAGACTACGCCAGATTCTCTCTGCAGACTCTCGGCGAAGCCCTGGCAATGATTTGCCCGATCTGGATTGCAGCCACTTCCGGTAGCCACGATTATGACTTCGAGGACTTCATGCTGGACTTCCCGATTGCAGACATTGTGAAGCTCTACATGGAAGACGCTCGTGAAGCCTACGGCAACTGCGAAACAGAAGATGAGCTCCTCAAGATGCTCAAGACCTATCCCACCGTATTCTATGACCCCGAAGAGGAACCGACCGGCAGAAACGACTTCGAAGTTATCAGCGCCGAAGAACAAAGAGTCAACGGCACCCTCAAAGACATCAAGAATGACTTCCCTGCGATTGCAAAAATCCTTTACGAAGATTTCTACATTACATGCAAGCAATAAAAGCCGTATAGGACGGCGAAGTCCCTGCTTTCGAGCGGGGGCTTTTCTTATGTTCCGAAATAATTTAGGATGCATCCTTTTGCTACGCAAAAGGACATCATCGGGCGTCGCCTCGGAAGATCCGAAGCACAAGTGCTTCTCTGTCTTCACTCGGATCCTACGATGACCGAACCTACGGTTCTCATCCTATCCGCCTCAGCCAGAAAGATAAAAAAATTGCCCTATCGGGCATCTTTTTATCTTTCTGGTGGGCGGTATAGGATTCGAACCTATGACCTCTTCTACGTCAAAGAAACGCTCTAGCCAACTGAGCTAACCGCCCGGATGTTTTGAATTATACCAGACAATCTAAAATCTTGCAAATCCCAGAGCAAGAAAAAATGCCTAGATAGGCAATTTTAACTTCAAATGTGGTGAGCCCGGTGAGACTTGAACTCACGACACCCTGCTTAAAAGGCAGGTGCTCTAACCAGCTGAGCTACGGGCCCAAATCAACTGATAGACAGATTATACTCCTCTTTTGGAGAAAAATCAAGGAGACTCTTTCGCGCGACAGATAAAAACTGTTAAAATACAAGTGTTATGGATTTTCAGAAGATTTGTAAAAAGTATTTCAACCGCTATATCAATACGGCAGACTTTTTGTCCGAGCTAAAAGAGCTGGATATTTCCAAGCTTTCCGAGGCCGAACAAACCAGTTTTAGTGCCCTAATCATTTCTATCGAATCCATCCAAAACGAAACTTCTGACGAGGCCGACGAGCTCGTTAAAACCGAATACCAGAAAATCCAAGAATCCATCGACCAGGTCGACAACATTATCAAGAAAGCCAAGAAAGCTCCGCAAGAACTGCGCGACCATCTCAAAGAACTCAAGGAAGGCATCAAGAAACCACGCGACAACTTCGAACGCTGGAGTAAGGTTAGCGACGCTATTAGCCAGAATAAATATTATCAAGATTCTTTCGCCGCCCTTACCGACGAGCAACTGCTCGAACTTATCGCCCAGGACATCAAAGCTCCACGCCCTATCCCGCTCGATAAAGAAAAGTTCGACACACTCATCGAAGCCGGCATCAAAACCGACGCGCGCGAATCGCTCTGGCGTCTCGCCCTCAACTACCGCGAAGAAGATTTCAATATCCGCAAAATCGTCGACCATTTCTTCGGCAAAAACGATCTCTGGTATCTTACCGAACTTATTAGTGCCGTCGGCGAAAAGGCAGACATTCCATACATTCTAGACCGCATCAAAACCCCAGAAGAAATCAAATACTTCCTCGAAAGCCGCCCAATCATCTGTCCGCCAATCACGCCAGAGCAAATGGAAGCTCTCGAAAAGAAACTAAAATAAGAAAAGTCCTCAACCGAGGGCTTTTCTTTTACCGTTTCTCTAGTTTCACCGTTTTCTCTTCGTTATCGTAATAGTACTTAAACTGATAAGTATTCTCGTCGTCACTAATATCAAATTCATAGACATTCTTCGTCTTGCCAGACAAATCCAACACATAACCATCTTCAGTCGAACGAAGCTCGACCTTCCCATTCGAGCCAAGATATCTCGAAACATATGGCTCGCCCACGAAGGTAATATTGTAATCGTTTACAAATGAATTGTTGTAGGTTTCGTACATTTTGCCAGAATCAGCCAGAGCTACGAACACTACAACACCCAAAACCGTCAATATCGCATTGATTATACGCGCCTTTTTGTCTTTAAAGATTCCAAAAATAAAGATCGGAATAATACCAAAACAATAGATCATCGAGACTAAATGATTCGGGAAATTATCCGCCAAACCAATCGCATAACCTACGCCTGTAGCGGCCAGGTAAATCGTCATCACGGCCAAAATCAGCGCCGAGTACCACTTGTCTTTCTTGATAAACCAGCCAATAAAACCACCCGGAAAAGTCAAAAGCGTAATCATAAACCAATATCTATAATAGCCAAACAGGCCCCAACCCATATCATTAAATGGCACCTGTACCAGATAAACCAAAGGCTGCGAAATCAGGAAGAAGACAAAAGTCTTCAAGGCTGCCTCGAGCGGCTTCTTGGAGTTTACAATAATCAAAATCGCTGGCAAAACCCACCATTCAGGCGTCACGGCGATATCATGGAAGGAATTACCGTCCGGCACCAACATCGCCACCAAGGCTGTATATACACCCATAATTACGGCGAATATTACCAACTTTGACCAGGTAATATTCAACCCACCAAAAACTCTACTTAAGATCTTTCTCATGCTTATATTATAACGCAACGCAAAAGTAGATATTTACTATTTCTTCACCCACTCTGGCGGTTCAATCTCGAAATTAATCACAGGCGTCTGCTCGTTTACGACATCCATATCCACGCCGTAATAGTGGTTATAAACGCGATCTACTGAGCCAAAATGCGCATCTTCTTTCTTGTAGCCAAGTTTTTCCGAAACACTCCAAACCGCTTCTTCGCTCGGACCCTCGACCTCAATATAAGTCGGAATCCATGGCCAAGTATCAATCGTAATCTCAACGCCATCTAACTCCCAAAGCTCGCGATAGCTATCCTGATTCGCCTTCTCCTTCATGCCAATGCCGTGCATAAACAGATTCGCAGCGTCATAGTCGTCCACGCGCACATTTACTTCTTTACAACCCATAATCTGCGTGTCGTCCTCATAAGATTTGTAAGTCATTACAACCCCATTTCCCTCTTGGCGCACACGAGCAAAGGAACTCTTGCCCGTATCGTAAACCACGCGTCGCATTAAAAATTCTGGATAAACCAGCTTCGCACCCAATTCCTTCAATTTTGCACGAATCTCGTCTTTGTTAATATCGTAAAAAGTCGCCTCAATCTCATTATTCATGGTCTTATTGTAGCAAGAAAACCCTTCGGCCAGAGCCGGAGAAGTAAAAATGAACGGCATGAAAAAAAAGGCACGCCTTTGCAAGCGTGCCAAAACCTCACTCCAAGAAAACACAATCTTCCCGGAACAGCGGAATTCGCCCAAGAACCTTCCTGGCCTGCCCTTTGATATCCAGAAAAGCAACCGAAACGCCATAATGCTCAAGAACGGCGACAATCAGCGCACACGAATCAACGCCTGCGTTGCGAACATTGACCAGATCATTAATGGTCTTGCCATTTGATATCCCTCCCATATCATGACTTGAAGATTGAACTCTTACGGGTACATAGCGAGACACTCCCGCCAATAGTGTATATTTACCATTTTACACATTTTTGTCAATCATGCCCCAGCCCCGTGCGCCTGACTAGACAGCCGCCTGCTCCGCAGGCGACATTGTGGGGCGTCGCCTCGGAAAATCCGAAGCGCAAGCGCTTCTCTGTTTTCGCTCGGCTTCTACCACAACCGAACTACGTTCTCGTCTAGTAAGGGCACCAAAACAAAAAAATAATGCCCGTTGGGCATTCTTTTTCTTGTTTTGGTGCGCCTGACTAGACTCGAACTAGCACAGCTCTAAAATGGCCACTACCACCTCAAGGTAGCGTGTCTACCAATTCCACCACAGGCGCTTATGTCCTTTAATATACCACAAAGCCCCCACCAAATCAACCACAACCATTAAGCATAATAAACATCCACCGGCCTAGCCGGTGGTTTTTCTTATGCGGGCATAGCC
>JAZSOA010000002.1:0-23922 GCA_045536655.1 Candidatus Nanosyncoccaceae bacterium
AAATCTTTGTTCATGGTGCGATAACAGTTATCAAAATCTACCCAACGGCCAATGCGATCAATCGTGCCACGCCAAGTTTCAGAGTTAGCTACCATTGATTCGCGCGCCTTGATAATGTAATCCTCGAGCGAAATCTTTGTACCAATCTCGCGGCGATCGGTAATACCGAGCTGCTTCTCAACAAAGTTCTCAGCTGGAAGACCATGGCAGTCCCAACCCCAGCGGCGCTCGACATGCTTGCCGTTCATCGTCCAGAAGCGAGGGACTGCATCCTTTACTACAGATGAGAGGAGCGTGCCATGGTGAGGCATGCCCGTAATGAATGGAGGCCCATCATAAAAAACATACGAATCGTCAATGTCGCGCTGCTCAATTGACTTTTCAAAAGTCTTATTTTTCTTCCACCATTCGACGAGTGCTTTTTCGTATTCACTCGCACGACGGCGTTCGCCGTATTTGTACTTCATTTGCACGCTCTCCTTTCTTTTTATTAATTACGAACAAAAAAGTTCCAACGTTCATTGGAACTCACAAATCAAACGCATAACTTTGCGACGATTACCTGAGCGGTACCATCCAATTTCTAGTTCGGCGAAGCCTCCCCAGCCCTTACTTCTTCCCTCACGCGGAATTACGAGCGATTCTAATCAGTGTACAAGATTTGTCCCCACACCTTTCTTTCGCCAGCTCGCAGTTGATAGCTGCTCAAACGCTTTGAAACTATTATAACATAATTGTATTCAGAGTAAAAATATTATCTTCCAGAATCAGAATAAGTTCAGCCCGATAGCCACGCTCCATGCCGCCCACCACAAAATGCGAGTCCAGAGCAATAGCTAGCAGTATATATTTCTATTTTAGAACGTTCCGCAGGCTACGGCCGAGGAGGAAGAAAAAGCCGCCCGTAACGACGGGACGGCTTTATTCTGTTTCTAAAATAGAAATATATGCTGCTAAGCCTATTGCTCGATCAGATAATACATCACATCGTCAATCATCGGCATTCCCTTGCCGCGCCACATCTTCTGCAATCTACCCATATTATCGATTGCCAAGATTGTTGGATATTCGACAACGTCGTACGCCTTGCAAAGGCTTTCGCCTGCTGGCTCATCCGGACTTAAACTTTCCGGAACACGGCCGCCGCGCGATTCAAAGTCATGAAGCCAAGATATTACGCCACGCGCATATTCCGTATTATCTCGCCATATTACTACCACCCGCATAGATACTCCTATTTTTTCTTTTTATTAATTTCCACTTCGTCGCCCTGCTCGGCTTTGCGTGCTGCCATCTTGGCACGCTGTTCCGCAATACTATCTTCAAGCTCGTCTAGAGTCTTGAACTCACGGAAAACGCTCACAAAGCGCACATAGGCCATCTCGTTTGTATCGGATAATACCTCGAGAATCGTCTCGCCAATCAGACTCGAAGGAATCTCGTCCTTGCTCTGCGCATAGATACGTTCCTCAACCTGATCAATCACAGTCTGAACATCCAAATCGCTCTCGAAGTACTTGCCGACGCTCTGACGAATCGAACCGGCCATTTTCTCACGATCGAAAGCCTCGCGCGAACCGCTGCGCTTTTTAACCATCATACCTGGACGCTCAATGCGCTCATAGGTAGTAAAGCGATGCTTTCCATCTAGAGACACACGGCGGCGTCGAATCATAGTGCCATCTTGAGACTCACGGCTCTCAATGACCTTGCTTTCTCCAATTTTGAAGTGGCTCATGGCGAGCTCCTTCCTTAATTACGGTTCCTCTTGTGGCGGCGCAAAATTGCTGGCACGTCATTATCGTCATCATTACCTGAGCTAAATACACCTGAATTCCAGATGTTGGTCGTCGATGGAGACGTAAAGTCGTCATTTGTAGTGCTTGGCTGAGTAGCCGGTTCAGCTTCTGCGACAGGCGCAGTTGTAACTGGCTGAACAGGCTCTTCTTTTGGCTCTTCCATAGCTGGGTTAACTTCTGGTTCTGGCTCAGAGATTGGGTTAATGATAGCCTGAGCAGCAGGATCATTGCTGTAGTAATCAGAATCAAAACCAGTCGCGATTACAGTAACCATGATTTCGTCTTCGAGTTCTGGGCGAACGCTAGCACCCATGATGATGTTAGCTTCAGGATTAATGCTCGAGGTGATAACCTGACCAACTTCGTTAAGCTCAGCCATCGAGACGCCTTCGCCACCAGACACAAGATAAAGCACGCCACGTGCGCCATCGATAGAAACTTCGAGCAATGGCGATTCGATTGCCTGCTGAGCAGCGATACTTGCGCGGTTTTCGCCAGAAGCACGACCGATACCCATTAAAGCCGAACCAGCATCTTTCATGATAGCCTCAACATCGGCAAAGTCGATATTGATCATATGTTCTTCAGTAATAATATCCGTAACACCCTGAACACCCTGGCGAAGAATATCATCAGCGATACGAAGCGATTCGCTCCACGGAATATTAGGATCTACAACCTGCAAAAGACGTTCGTTTGGAATAGTAATCAAAGCATCAACGCTGTGCGCCATGTGCTGAATAGCCCAGTCGGCATTGCGGCGGCGAACTTCACCCTCGATATCGAATGGCTTCGTAACAACGCCAACCGTCAAGATACCCATCTTGCGAGCTTCTTCGGCAACAATGTAACCAGCACCAGAACCGGTACCACCACCAGCACCAAAGGTAATGAAGACCATATCGGCACCTTCAAGAACCTTCTTAATTTCTTCACGGCTAGCATCAGCAGCCTTTTCGCCACGAGCTGGGTTAGCACCAGCACCAAGACCCTTGTTCGATTCAAGATGAAGTGGGAGTTTTACGTCTGCCTTTGAGCTACGAAGCTGCTGAGCATCAGTATTGATAGCAACGAGCTCAACACCAGAAAGGCCAGCCTCGCGCATACGGTTCACGGCATTACAACCAGCGCCGCCTACGCCGATAACCTTAATATTTGCTACGCTATCTACCTCACTTGGCTTAACTTCTGGCATGTTGTTTACTCCTACTTTCCAATTCTTTATCTAATATAACATCTGAATAAATTTTTTGCTAGTATCCCTAATGGAACAGTTTAGAGATTTTAGCCAGGATACCAGGACCACCTTTGCGGATTTTTCCGCCACCACGACCACGTTTGCCACGACCCGCATCGTTGAACTCGCGTTCGCCCATATCGCGCATCATAAGGCCAATCGCCGTCGCATAATCTACTTTCAAGACTTCTGGCGCAGATGACGTGATAATTGGCAAGATTTCACCAATACGCACCGCCATGCCAAGCTTCGCGCGGACGTAAATATCAAGATTCTTCATTCTGGCGCCACCGCCGACTAAGACCAAGCCTTCTGGCAAACGCCTATCGTAGCCCACCGCCTTCAAACGATTGTGAACTTCTTCAAAAATTTCATCAAGACGCGCCTCGACAACCTCATTGATATCCTTACGCGTAAAGACGTATTCATCGTTACGATGCTTAATTGTTACATCTTTGCCCTCGGCAAACTGACAATCCGCATAGCGGAGTTTTACCTCTTCGGCAAGCTCTGGCGTTGCAGCCAAAATCGTCGCAAGGTCGCGTGTTACGTCATTGCTACCCATCGGAATAACCGTCACAAACTGTAATTCGCCTTCATCATAGACGGCGAGACTCGTCGTGTTGCCGCCAAAGTTAATCACGCCAACACCGTTCTCGCGCTGACGACCAGTGATCACGGCTTCAGCCGAAGCCATTACGGTTGGCATAATCGCATGAACTTCCAGGTTATCCGCCTGGTCACAAATCTGACGAATATTGTTTACGTCTGGCAAAAGCACTGAAACCACGTTAGCGCGAATCTCGAGACGCGAACCGGTCATACCGAGTGGATCACGAATATTCCCCTGTCCATCTAATACATATTCGAACGGAATCAAATCCAAGATATCACGGTTGTTTGGCACTTTGCCCTTCATGGCAGCTTCTTCGAGGCGACTCAAATCTGCCTCGCTCACCCCTCTGCCGTCGTCCTGCATCAAGACCATACCTTCGACATTTGTGCTAGCAATACTCGCGCTGTTGATACCGACAGCGGCGCCAGAGATGTTATAGCCGCTCATGTTCTCTGCGTTGTGAATACATTCCACAAGCGGGTCAACTGGCGAATGAAGATCAGAAATCGCACCCCTACGCACACCCTCGGATTCTACCTCGGCGTAACCAACAATAGAAATCTCATCACCTGAACGAGACCCAACAACGACCCGAAACTTATTCGAGCCAAAATCAATTCCGACTGCGTAGCGCGCTTTTTCTTCCATAACATTTATTGTACCATAAGCGCAAACAAAAACCACTCCGTTCAATCGCAGAGTGGTCATTTTTTCTTAAAGCTGAGTGATAATTTCGTAGCCGTCTTCTGTTACAAGAACAGTATGTTCACAATGACAGCCAATCGAACCATCCTTGAGGCAGACCGTCCAACCATCATCATCTTCAACTACGATCGTATCTGGCTTGCCGAGGCTAGACATCGGTTCGATACAAATCGTATCACCTGGCTGCAAGATTAAGCCTTGGCCCTTCTTGCCATAGTTTGGTACCTCTGGCGGCATGTGCATCTTTTCGCCAATGCCGTGACCAACATAATCACGAATCACACCGAGCTTACCCTTCTTCAAGGTCTTCTCGACTGCAAAACCAATGTCGCCAAGCTTTGCGCCCGGCTTAACCTGTTCGATACCTTCGTAAAGCGCGGATTCCGTATAGCTCAAAAGATGCTTCTGCGCAGCCGTTGGCTTACCCAGAATCATCGTAAAGGCTGAATCAACATAATAACCCTGATATTTGATCACAAGATCGTAAGAAACTTTGTCGCCCTCTTCAAAAGGAATATCCTTTGGCGTACCATGAATTAACTCGTTGTTGACCGAGATACAAATTGAACCTGGGAAGTTTACCTCTGGCTCATAATAAGCAATGCCTGCACCATAACTGAGAATCTTGCGCTCGACCCACTTATCTACCTCCTTGCCGGTCATACCTGGCTGCGTATATTCGCGCAATTCCTGAAAAATCTGCGCCATAATCTTGCCGCCAGCGCGCATTGCCTCAATCTTTTTCTGATTCATTACTCGACAACGCTCCATCCTTTAAGTATCTTTTCGATACGCTCGGAAATGTCTTCAATTTCACCTACGCCATCAACGTGCGCAATTTTAACACCTTTGCTCTCGAGGAGCTCACTCATAGTCTTGATCGTACGATCGAAGAGAGCCCAACGCTGTTCGATCGCTTCGTCATTATCGTCTTCGCGACCACGCAAAGCTAAGCGTTTTTTAAGCTCTTCGTGCGAAACATCAAAGATTACGGCACCGTCAATATACTTGGTGTCACCATTGTTAACAATCCATTCTGCCTGCCACTCATCGCGTGGATAGCCATCAAGGATTACACCCTTGTCAGCTTCGTCGGCCTCGACCATTGCTTCATGCATCATCTTGACCACGAGTTCATCTGGCACGAGCGCGCCAGTCTTCATGATTTTTTCTAGTTCTGGATCCTGACGGTCGCGCAACATCTGTCCAACCGACATCCACTCCCAGCCGTATTTCTCGGCCAATTTCTGCCCCTGCAGGCTTTTACCACTTCCGGCAGGACCAAAGAATATAATCATTTTTCTCCTTAATTAGATTACAAATTTTTTACGATAAAAATACCCCGGCCTGCGGGGTATTCTATCTTTATTTTAGGCCTAACTTCATGCGTTCAGCTTTTTCGGCTTTACGCTTATCGCGTAAAATTGCCTTCAAACGGCGCTCACGCTTGGAAATAGGCTTCGAGAAGCGCATATTTTCCTTCGCAGTAGCCATCACGCCACTCTGCAAAACCTTACGATTGAAACGACGAATGATATTTTCGTTCGCTTCCTTCTCATCTTTACGGGTTACTTTAATCATATTGGCTAAATTTTATCATATCTTGTGAGAACTTTCAAGCAATAAGGTTTACGCATTCATTCCGCCAACAAAACAAGGAACGTTGGCGCGAATGAATGCGTAAACCCAGCTTGGAATCGCAAGACATAGCTAGAGAGATTATTGCTTAGCCTGGGGCATTTGTATGGCATATATCTCCTATCTATCACTAACGTTCCTTGTTTTTGTTAGTGAAGATAGGAGATATATACTATTTACAATTGCTCCAGGCTAACAATAATCCCTTCTAGCTTGGTATTTCCTTGCCACTCATTCTTCGACAATGTAAACTGCACCAACACATCTTGGCCGGCCTTCACGTTTAGCCACTCTTCTGGCACATAGAATCCCATCAAGCGGAATTCCTGCCCCTTCTTGTCTTTCAGAGTTAGCGCCAGATGCTCCTCCTTCAAGATTCGCACACCTTTAACCGTGGTCGTAATCTCAAAAATTGGCTCCTGATTCCCCTCGCCAAACGGCTCCATCTGTTGAATCTCATCGCAAAGCTCCAAGCTTAACTTCGAGAAGTCACCCAAAATCACATCGCTCGCCTGACGCAGATACTGCTCCTGCCCAGTTAAGCCCAAATCTTTATAGTAATCATTAATCTTGCGCCGGAAAGTCTCTAGATTCTCGCCAGCTAAACTCAAGCCGCAAGCCGCCGCATGGCCTCCACCAGACAGCAGCAATCCGTCTGGCATGTTTTGCAATGCCTCAGCTAACGAGAAATCACCAAAGCTACGGCCGCTCCCCTTCAAAACACCGTCTTCTAACTCCGCAAAGACGATCGCTGGTTTCTTGTAAATTTCTACAAGTCGTCCCGCCACAATACCGACAATCCCCTCATGCCACTTACTATGCACCACGATTACTGGATCTTTTTCGTCTACCTGCAAATTCGCCTCTTTGACTGCCGCATCCTGCGCTTTACGTCGTTCATCGTTTAGTTCATCCAATTCTTCGGCCAAGGTATAGGCCTCTGAACGCTTGCTGGTCATCATTAAATCCAAGGCCAAATCTGCGCTCTTCATGCGACCCGCCGCATTGATGCGTGGCCCAAGCTGAAAACCAATCGAGCGACCATTCATCTCATCTAACTTCACGCCAGCGCGTTGCGCCAACTCTTTAATCCCCCTGCGGCGCGTCTTCGGAAACACCTTGAGGCCAAAATAGGTAAAAATACGGTTCTCATCTCTTAGTACCATCGAGTCGCAAATCGTACCAAGCGTCACTAAATCTAGCAACCATTTTTCCTGACCATCACAGCTTCCGCCGTTCTTGCGCATATTCAAAGCACGCGCCAAGGTAAACGCCACACCCACACCGGCCATGCGCAAGCCATACTTCTCACCTGGCAGGCGCGGATTAATCACCGCTACCGCCGCCTCTGGCTTATTCGGAATCTCATGGTGGTCCGTCACGATTGTATCGATACCACGCTCCTTCAACTTCTCGATTGTGCCGCCAGAGCCACTACCGTTATCGACCGTGATCACTAAATTTACACCGCGCGCCGCAATCTCCTCAATCGCGCCGTCTTTCATGCCGTAGCCATCTATAAAACGGTTCGGCAAAATCACTTGTACATCCTCACAACCAAAGTCTTCTAGGGCTGTTTTTAGCACCGTACTCGATGTTACGCCATCCGCATCGTAATCGCCATAAATCAAAATGTGTTCAGCTTCATCGCGCGACTGCTCGATTCGCTCCACGGCCTTGTTCATGCCAAGCATCAAAAATGGATCAAACAAATCTTCGTAGCGTGGGCTCAAAAAACTCTCATCTAGGCCTCTATCGGCCAGTATCTGTGAAAAAATTTCTGTCATGCCTAGTTAATAATTTTATTCCCAGGCTTATTCGACTGCTGCTGACTTTTAATTACGATGCTCTGCAGTTCCTTTAAAATTGGGAATTGTTTATTTGTTTGATAAATGTTCGTGTTACCTTTTTTCGCCACCGTTAAAAATCCACCTTTTGCAAGATGCTTCAGCTCGCGCTGAATATTTCCCGGATCTTCCTTGATCAACTTCGCTAAGCCTCGCACATGTGTTTTAAAATCGGGATATTTCGCAAACACAACAATAATCTTCCGACGCACGCGGCTTGTTACGAAAATGTCTAACATTTACCTCCTTAACTGATTATTATTTTAGCAAAACCCCAGTATTTTCTACAACGTTTTTTCTTAAAAATTTTTCTATTTTCTTCCCCATATTGACAATTAATACCGACTATGGTATAATACGACGGCTAGTTTGAGAACAATCCAAATCCGTACCTTAGCAATGCTTTCATTTTCCCGTCGCTTTAAAAGGCGACTGTCCTATAGAAAGGAGAGATAGTATGACTACTATCCGCGTAAAGTCCGTATCCGCCGCTCGCTCTAAGGAGGTAGACAATATGAAGGTTACAGCAAGAAAGGTTTCCGCCGAAATCAGCCCCGTCGAACTGCTCAAGGCATTCTTCGAACGCTGTTCACAGGTGTTCGCCGACACGCAGCCATATTTCGCCCATATCTCTAGCGTCCTGGCCGCACAGCTCGAAGAAGTCGACAACTTCAGTATCTCGGGCGTCAAGAAGTGCCTCTCAGCTAATACTAGCGCTGATTTCTTCTGCAAAGCCATCGGACCCAACTGCTCCGAATGGTACTTTGGCAAGAACCTTATTTTCTTCCATGACGATCCATATGCTTACTCCGGTGAGCACTGGGACACAATCGAGGAAGAAGGTCCGAGACATGTCGACCGCATGGCTGGAGAGGCCTGTTTCGCAGCAATCGGCGCACTCAGAAACGGAACAATCCATTCTCTTAGCGAAGCCGCATCTATCATGATACGAGACTTCTGCAAGCAGGACTTCAAATGCAAAGAGACATTTGAGTATGCATATATTTGCTATTACGGTAACCACAGAAGAAGCTACGCGGACATCTCCTACGAGGAGCTCACCAGAAGATGCGACCCGCTCGCATTTCGCGGCCCACATATCTCCCGCGAAGACCTTGGCGAATACATTAGCGACCTCTTCAAATAAAGCATTCAAAAACCGCTGGAATCCCTCTGCGTCACAAGCAGAGGCTAGCAAAGGCAATGCCTTATCCAACCCCCGCATCACAAGCGGGGGCTTTTTATTGCTTACGCTTGCCGAGTCACCCCAGTTATGCCATAATATCCCCATTCGAATATGGTGGTATCGACGAACTTTTCCATACCGCCATCTGCTCTTGTTTCCCGTTTCAAAGGAGGTTTTACTATGGGAAAGACTATCAAGAACGACTACGAGCTGACTACTCAGCTCACCGCCTTCTTCAAGCGCATCCGCTCCGTTTGCGACTGTTTCACTCCGAAAGGCAAATACTTTGCTCACATCGCAAAAGCCCTGAGCGAGCAGGAAGATTCCTTCTTCGCTTCGCTCCCCGTCACGTCCTATGGCCGGCTCGAAACGCCACACAACAATAACCTGCCCTACAGCGTCAACTTTGGCCTGCTCTCGATGAGAGTCCTGAACTTCGTAGACGAGAGCCGTAAGGCTGTCGCGGCGCATAATCCCGCTATGGCAAAGTTCACGCCCAGCGCAGACGTCGACCAGATCCTGAGCGAAAACTGGAAGGTCTCGGCTTATGGTATCATCGCTGACAGCGACGAAGGTCTCATTATCGGCAAGCGTCATCCTGGCCGCATTGCTCAGGACGCCCTCCGACAGGCCGCTCGCTACAACTCGGACAAGCTCCATGACAAGGCTATGTATGCCCTCGAGTGCTACATCCAGATTGATACCAGCCTCTACGAGATCTTTAAGCGCATCAATGCTTGCTATGACGAGCTCTGGGAAGACGGCTCAGCACCCTGCGATCTGCTCACGCTCGCTCAGCGCTTCGATCCTTACGCAAAGGGCTTCGACTCCGATCTGGACTATCTCTATCGCGAGGATGCAATCACACCCGAGCTGATCAGCACCCTCGCCAACCGGCTCTAAGATGGCACCGCCCCTGTTGCATATTGCGCAACGGGGGCTTTTTCCTGCCTTTCTCTTTTGCGTTACAATATACTCATGAATTACTATCTGATAGCCCCAGCCCAGACCTTTCACAATACAGATAGTCTGCTTACTTATGAATCCGAGCAAAAGCTCGATATTGGCCAGATTGTTACCATTCCGCTCGGCAAAAAAACCGCCCTTGGTATCGTGATGCAGGCCTGCGAGAAGCCAGATTTTGCCACCAAACCTATTCAAAGCATTCTCTATCCCGAAGCTCTTCCTTTAAAACTCACTAAAGCCCTCAGCTGGCTCGCAGATTATTACCGCGCGCCGATGTCCAGTGTTATCCAGGCCGCCTTGCCACGCGGCATTACTAAGAAACGTCGCGAAAAAATCGAGAAGCTCCCAGAGGTTGAAAAGCTACAGGAAAACCCGCTCAATCCCGCCCAGCAACAGGCTGTCCAAGATATCCAGGCTAGTAGTTCGAGGACTATTCTTTTGCACGGTATTACTGGCTCTGGCAAAACCAACGTCTATATCGAGCTAACCAAGCAAACCCTCGAGAAAAATCAATCCGTTATTCTGCTCGTCCCAGAGATTGCGCTCACTTCGCAACTAGTCCATAATTTTCGTGCTCACTTTGATAATATTTATTTACTCCATTCTGAACAAAGCGAGTCACTTCGCCATCAAATCTGGGAAAAGATTCTTCAAACCGATACGCCAAGCGTAATCATTGGCCCGCGCTCCGCCCTTTTTGCGCCAATTCACAAACTCGGTCTCATTATTATTGATGAAGCCCACGAACCTAGCTACGCCCAAGAACAAAATCCTAAATACAACGCCCTGCGCCTGGCCCCACAGCTCGCCAAAACCGTCCTCGGCACCGCCACACCCCTAATCTCAGATTATTACCTCTGCAAAGCACACAATGCAATTGTAGGACTCGACAAATTAGCCATCCAAAACAACAAAAAAAGCGAGGTCAAACTCATCGATTTTACCGCCCGCCAACATTTTACACGTAGCCGCTTCTTAAGTAATCCTCTCATCGAGTCTATTCAAGACTCATTAGACAACCACACCCAAAGTCTTCTATTTCATAACCGCCGCGGCACCGCACCGCTCACTATCTGCGATAAATGTGGCTGGCAAGCCCTCTGTCCAAGCTGTTTCCTACCTCTCGTTCTTCATGCCGACAAGTTCAAAATGACCTGTCACTGTTGCGGGCGCAACTTCCCTGTGCCAACCTCCTGTCCAGAATGTCAAAACGCCAGCATTCACCATAAAGGCTTCGGCACCAAGCTCCTCGAACAAGAAATTGTCCGCCTTTTCCCAAAAGCGCGCGTCGCGCGTTTCGATGCCGACACAGAAAACGACAAGCAGCTTAATAAAATTTACTCAGACGTCCACGACGGCAAATACGACATAATTATAGGTACACAAATGATTGCTAAGGGCTTTGATTTTCCGCTCCTCACCACCTTAGGCGTCGTTCAAGCTGACGCTGGCCTCTCCCTACCAGATTTCTCATCCGAGGAACGTTGCTATCAGCTCGTTACGCAGGTTATCGGACGCGCCAAGCGCGGTCACCAGGACAGCAAGATCTTCATTCAATCCTTCCAACCAGATAATCCAATAATTGAGTTCGCCATCAACAACAATTATTCTGCACTTTACGATTATATTATTCAGAAAAGACAAAAAAGCGCCTTACCGCCCTATTGCTTTTTGCTCAAATTATCCATGACATACAAAACCGAAACTGCGGCCGTTCGAAACATCCGTGCCCTGTATAAATTAATTATACAAACTGCCGATTCTTTAGGGGTAAAACAGTTCTCTATCACCCCACCGATGCCGGCTTTCCACGAACGTGCCGCCGCTGGCTATAGCTGGCAACTCGTCCTCAAAGCCAAAAAGCGCAAAGATCTTCTCGCTATCTTCGATAAGATCCCAAGCAACCCTTATCTGCACTACGCTTTCGACCCAATCTCTCTGCTCTAATCACCCGCTTATGCTAGCAAAATAAGCTGTTTTATGTTTAAATAACAGATATGAAGAAAGAGTGCGCCAAGGTAATCGTTACGCCTGATCCGCGTTTACGCAAAGTATCAACCCCTGTCACAGAAATTGACGACGAAATCCACGAGATTATCCGTCAAATGACCGAGGCTTCTTTGGCATGGGAAAAAGAACACGAGTTCGAACTTTCCGCCGCCATCGCCGCTCCTCAGCTCGGCTATAACCGCCGTGTCATTCTTGTCCGCGAAGATCTCAATGAGAAAAGCAACAATAATTTCATCGCCCTAATTAACCCAGTTGTCGTCAAGACTGAAGGTCGCATCTTGCGCGATTATGAAGGCTGTCTCTCTGTTCCAACCATCTATGGTAAAGTTCCTCGCCCAGCTAAGGCTCGCATCAAAGCTCAGCTCGAAGATGGCACCGAAGTCAAGCTCAAGACCGAAGGCTTCCTCACGCGCACTATCTTGCACGAAATCGACCACCTCGACGGCATTCTCTTTATCGACCATATCCGCGACAAGAAAGACGCTTTCTATAAGCTCGACGACAAGGGCGATCTCGTCCCAGTAGATTACGAAAAATACATCAAAAACAACAAAGAACTCTGGCCAGACGATTAATTCTGCCAGATAGGAGGTATATTATGGCAGCAAAAATCATCTATTTTGGCAACGAACAACTTGCCCAAGGCATCAAACCTAAGACCCCTATTTTCGACGCTCTCGTCGAGGCTGGCTACGAAATCTGTGCTCTTATCCTAACCAACGCCCATACACGCCAGCCCTTCGCCGTCGCTAAGCGCGCCGAAAAGCTCGGCATTCCAATCTATTACACCAAGAACAACGCCGAAATCAACGAAATTATTGCTAAATACCAGCCAGAAATCGGCGTTCTCTCCGCTTTTGGCAAGATTATCAAGGACGAGACCATTGCCGCCTTTCCGCGCGGTATCCTCAATATCCACCCTTCACTTCTGCCAAAATACCGTGGTACCACGCCAATCGAGAGCGCTCTGCTAAATAATGATGCTGAAACCGGCGTTTCTGTCATGCGCCTCGCCCACGATATGGACGCCGGCAACATCCTTGCTCAGGAAACCGTCCAAATCACGCCAGAAACCACCAAACAGAGTCTTTACGAAGCTCTAGCCACCACGGGTGCCAAATTGCTCGTAGACGTCCTTCCGGCCGCCCTAGAAGGCCAAGCTGACGAAAAGACCCAGGACGAATCCAAGGCTACCTTCACAAAGCCTCTCGACAAATCCATGAGCCAGTTACTACCCGAGGAAAAGACCGCCGAGACCCTAGCTTGCGAAGTTCGTGCCTTTGCCGGATTCCCGAAATCCAAGACAACCCTCCTCGATACGCCTTGCACGATTACCGAAGCTCACATCTCAGACAAAGCTGAAACCGAGATTGATCTACTCTGCCAAGACGGAAAATATCTCGTTATTGATCGCTTGGTTCCAGAGAACTCCAAACCGATGGATGCCAAAAGCTTCCTCAACGGCCACAAGAAATAGCCTAACAAAAATATCCAGCCACAAGACTGGATATTTTTTAGACTTTAAGCCGCCAAGATTTTCTCTTTTTGGCTGAAGATTTCACTCTGTAAATCAGCCAAGATATTATTAATCTCTTCGCTATAGTTCGGGAAGTTTTCGTCGAGCCACTTCACAACTGCGAAATCACTCTTTGCGAGCTGTTCATCCGAACCATTGTTAATTAATCTACGGTAAGTAAAGTCACTCTCGTAATCTGGATACTTATCCAAAACTTTCTGGATGGCATCTGGGTCGTCAGAAGAAATCTTGTCAAATTCTTCCTGTTGCTCTTCAGTGAGCTTCTGCATCATCGCTTCACCGATGCGTGTCTCGAATTGCTCCTGAGCATATTCTAAGAAATCCTGTCTCTGATCTTCCGGTAATTCCTCTAGGCCCACCGACTTCAGAAACTCGTCGTTAAATTGAAACATTACTTTCTCCTATTTGTCTTTAGTTTAACATAAAAGGATTAGCAATTTCAATAAACGCTAACGCTTTAAGCCAAGGTCTTTTTCTTTGCTTCGCGCGTAAAGAATTTGATTCTGTCGCCAATTTCCAACTGAATTTTCTTTTCGGTCTTGAGCGACAAACCACCAATTTCACCCTCAGCAAGCGAAGGCACATCCACCTTACCTTCCTGAGTATTCGTAACTTCAATTTCACCAAGTAGCTCTTTCTTGCGATAGACGCGACCGAGCATACCAGCCGCTACGCGACCACTCTTCACCTGACCACCAGCGATAATCTCAGTCTTTTCCGTGCGGAATACGCCCTGAACTTCCAATTCGCCAGTGTCGGTTTCGACAATCTCAGCATCAAGCATATTTTCCATCTCATGCTTTGCATCATCAAGAAGCTCATAGATCACGCGATAAACGCGTACAGGCACACCATTGCGTTCTGCCATCTTAGCAATCGCATTTGGCACCGTCACGTTAAAGCCATAAATTACCGTGTTGCCACCCGAGGCCATATAAATATCGTTCTCGGAAACTGCGCCGACGCCGGTCGAAACAATATTCAAGGTAATTTCGCCCTGCGTATCAATCAAGCGTAGCGAGTCGACCACCGACGTAACCGAACCCTGAACGTCGCCCTTCACAATGACATTAAAGGTCTTGGTGTTATCTGCAGTATGCATCATACGAAGCAAGTCGCTCGAGGTAACATTGGTATTAGCAGATTCGTTCGCCTCGGCCTGAGCATTAAGCAAAGCGATGCGGCGTGCGGTTTTCTCATCAGAAACTTCTTCGAACTTATCGCCGAAGTTTGGCAACTCTTTGAAACCAGTTACAACTACAGGAGTCGATGGCGTAGCCTTTCCCTTTGGCTTACCTTGCCAGTCAAGCATCGTACGAATCTTAGCATAGGTCTTACCCGCGACGATAAATTCACCAACCTTAAGTTCGCCACCAGTAACCAAGAGGTTAACCACGGAACCCTTACCAACTTCCATATGGCTTTCAATGACGAGACCCTCAGCTGGGATTTTTTCGTCAGCCTTGAGCTCATCGATATCGGCGGTAAGCAAAATCATATCAAGCAATTGCTCGAGGTTATCGCCACGCTTCGCAGAGATAGGCACCATAATCGTATCGCCGCCCCACTCCTCTGGGTTCAAGTTGAAATCAGTCGCAAGCTGAGCCTTCGTGCGGTCAATGTTTGCGCCCTCTTTATCAATCTTGTTAATTGCAACAATAATCTTGGCATTGGCCGCCTCGGCAAACTTAATTGCCTCAGCCGTCTGCGGCTTTACACCGTCATCGGCAGCCACAACAATCACGACAATGTCGGTCAACATTGCACCGTGCTGGCGAATTGCTGCAAAGGCTTCGTGACCTGGCGTATCAAGGAAGGTAATCTTGCGATCCTTGTATTCCATCTGGTAGGCAGAAATATGCTGCGTAATACCACCAGCCTCACCTTCAACGGTTTTCTTCTTAAGCAAGGTGTCAAGCAAAGTAGTTTTACCGTGGTCGAAGTGACCCATAATTGCTACCTCTGGCGGGCGAAGCTTTGCATCCTTAGATAGCTCGCGCTTAGCGTTTGGAAGTTTTGAAGAATTCTCTTTGCGTTCAAAACGCACATTTTCGAAACCAAGCTCTTCGGTCATAATCTGAGCAGTTTCAGCATCGAGGCGCTGGTTAATCGTAGCCATGATGCCATTCTTGAATAGCTCACCAATTAGCTGAGTGACAGAAATACCTAGCGCTTTTGCTAGTTCATCTACCGTTATCGAGCCAGAAATTTGTATTACTTTTTCTTCCATGCTTCCAGCTCCTTTCGCTTACAAGTTAATAAAAAATTTGGCCAATAAAAATACTTGCAATTATTGTACCACATATCTGGTAAAAACGCTAATATCCCTGACCCACCGACAAAAAGCCGCCCCTCAGGGCGACCTCTTGCAAATCAAATTGATTTATTTCTTCTCAGCGAAGCTCAAAGAGATCTTGCGACCTTCCTTGTCGATGTCGAGAATCTTGAATTCCTTGCGCTCATTAAGAGTGAAAATCTTCTCTGGATCAACATCGTTGCCTTCACCAAGCTCAGAAACGTGAACCAAAGCCTCGACAGCTGGCGAAATCTGAACGAATGCGCCAAATGGAGTGATACGAGTGATCGTACCTTCAACCTTGTCACCCTTCTTGAACTTTGCAATCTCGGATAGCCATGGATCTTCCTGAAGCTGCTTCATAGAGAGGCTCAAGCGATCCTTGTCGATTGCAATAATCTTAGCTTCGACTGTATCGCCTACCTTGACGTAATCAGCTGGGCTATTAACACGTTCCCAAGAAATCTCAGAAATGTGTACCAAGCCTTCGATACCATCAACGTTAACGAATACACCGAAGTCTACTACACCGGTAGCAACGCCCTTAACAGTGTCACCGACCTTGAGTTCGGCAAAGCGTTCTGCGAGACCATCTTTGATAGCTTCTTTCTCAGAAAGAATCAACTTGTTGGTCTTGCGATCTGCATCGAGGATGCGAACGCGAATGCTCTTACCTACCAAAGCGTTAAGGCGCTGAAGGATTTCTTCCTTATCAGAACCACCAACACGCGGGTAGTGCTCAGCAGAAAGCTGAGAAACTGGCAAGAAGCCACGAATACCTTCGTATTCAACGAGGAGACCACCGCGGTTTGCGTCGAATGGCTCAACCTCAATAACTTCACCGGCATCGAGCTTAGCAGAAATTTCATCCCAGCCCTTCTCTTTGACGGCTTTGCGGAGCGAAAGAAGGACCATGCCATCTTCCATTTCCGTATCAACGACGCTCGCGGAGACGACATCGCCTTCCTTGAGCTGGCGACCAAAGGCCACCTCGCGGCGTGGAACATAACCGACACCACGTGCACCAAGATCAATCAAGATCTCGTGCTTCTTGACCGACATAACCGTACCTTCGATTGTGTCGCCAAGAACGATAGGCTTAATATCCTCGCTCGCGAGAAGTTCGTCCATCGTAATTACTTTAGCTTTTTCAGCCATAATTTTGAATATTTCCTTTCGTTGGAGCTACTCATTATCCTTTCTGCCGCGTTAGCAACACAAAAAATAGTGAGTAGCACCAAACTACCCACTATTTTACTCTGTTTTTCCAGATAAGTAAAGATTAAGCTTGTTCTACGTCTCTAAGACCACGCTTTGCCCAACTGGCATTCAACGAAATCAGATAGGCGCTTACCGCAATCAAGACGATTGGTAAGACGGCATCCTCTGGACCAGTCGATGGCATCGACTTAGTATCAACCTCAGTCGTCTTATCATCTTCGACAACGGCTGGCTTCGTCTCTTCCTTCTTGGTTTCCTTTTTCTCGTCCTTTTTGTCTTCGGTCTTAGCGACAGTTGGCTGATTTGTATCCTCTGTCGAAGCTTTTGGCGTCTTGTTCAAAGTGTTCGCAATTACAATAATCGCGATCAAAATCACTACGCCAAGCACAATCAGCGCACCAATACCAAAACGACGATATTTCTTGCTTGTATCCATTTACAATCTCCAAATACTAAACTGGTCCTATTATAACAGATTACAACAGATTAGACAAGTTACGCCCCCCTCTATACTCTCTCTTTAAAAATGCTATACTTGAAGTATGTACTTGCTAATAGATATCGGTGGCACTAAAACCCTATTATCAATCGCTAACAACGCCGGCGAATTACTTCATTCAGTCAAATTCCCTACGCTCGCCGACCAAAATCTATTCGCAAAAAATCTTATGCAGCAAATCCGCACCAATTTTGCCCTTTCGGACATCAAGGCCATTGGTGTTGCTGTGCCTGGAATTGTCGAAAATAACAAGATTAAAATGCTCGGCAATCTCCCTTGGAAAAACTTCGATATTGCCAAACTACTAGAAGATGAGCTTGGCGCCCCAGCCTACGTAGAGAACGACGCCAATCTTGCTGCCCTCGCCGAAGCCAAACGCCTCCCTGGTCGCACAATTTATCTCACCTTCTCAACCGGTATCGGTGGCGGTGTTGTAGAAGATAACAAACTCTGCCCAAAATATCGCAACTTCGAACCAGGTCACGAAATCTACACCTACGAAGGCGAGAAGGCCGAATGGGAAGACCTTGCTGCCGCCAAGCCATTCAAGGAACGCTTTGGTAAATATGTCGAAGATATTACAGATAAAGAAGTCTGGCAAAAAGAAGTACCAGCCAAGATTTCCCTCGGTCTCATCCCTATTACCAAAGAGCTCAAACCAGATCGTTTTATCTTTGGTGGCCCACTTGGTTTCCAGCTAGATCGCTACCGCAAGCCACTCCGCAAAATTCTTCGCGATACCTTCCCTGGCAAACACCTTCCACGCATCTATATTGCCAAGTATGACCAATTCTCCGTAATCCAGGGCTGCCTCCTCTATGTCAAATCTCAACACGCTGCTTAAGCAGCTCAAAACCGATCACCCCAAGCTTCTCTTCAAAAAGAGCGAGCGCTTCACTTTTCAGCCCCCAAACACTATTCTTTATCTTTCAAAAACCGAGCGCCCAGATCTTCAACTCCTACATGAACTTGGCCACTATCTGAACCACGACGCAGATTACACTAGTGACATCGCCCTTCTCCGCATCGAATCTAATGCCTGGACTACCGCCCAAAAACTCGCCGAAAAATATCATATCAGCTGGGACGAAAATTTTGTTCAAGCCAAACTCGATAGTTATCGTGACTGGCTCCACAATGCTTCGCTTTGTTCAGTCTGCCAAATCAACGGCTACCAAAGCGGACCAAACTACCACTGCCCCCTCTGCGGCAAAAAATGGCCCCGCCAAAACATCGAGGCCTAAAAAATATCCGAGCATCTCTGCCCGGATATTTTTATTTCTAATAATTAAGCATTCTTTTTAGCTTTACCACGCTTGCTAATGCGGCCACCTTTGGCGCCAGCGATCTTAGCGAGTTCAGGATTAGCGGCAAAACCACCAGTATGACCGTTACGGCCACCTTTGCGACCGATTTCTGCGTAGAAATCTTTGCCATACTTAGTTTTGTTCGTAGAGGCAGCCTTCTGGCCACCAGCTTTCGTACCTGCCATATGTAGTTTATCCATTTCTGCCCACCAATATTCATTTAATATAACCACCCCGAAGATACTCCCCCAGGTGCTTATGCATATTTTAGCATAATGCTTACAGTTTGTCAATACGCTTTTTCTTAATTTTATGTTATAATAACCGAACAAGAATCGCGAAAAATTTCCAGACTTTTTCCACAAAAGCCCTTGCGCTTATACTAAATGTGATATACAATAGAAGTAATTTAAGGATTATGCGAGAATCCTTAAAACAAAAACCAAACTTCCCCAGGCACGAGAGCTAAAAGCCTGGGGATTTTTCTTTTTTCATTTTTAAGCACAAGCGCTCAAAAAACGAGCTCACCAGAGCCCGTATATGACGTTTTTCAAGCCTAAGACGACAAAATACCCGTCTTTTTAATCTTCGTTCTTTCTGCGCCTTATCTGCGCCTCGATCCCCTTACGGGTACCCAAACGAATTAGAAAATCCCCGATTGCCAAAAGCGCAAAGCTGATCACTACCAAAATCCCCAGGCCAATCAAAGTTGACTCTGGGCCGCCCAACTTCGTAATCAAATAGATTCCCTGCGCCAAGAAAGCGATAATTCCAAGCGTACCAATAGCGCGCATCGCCCTACCCACAATTACTATTATGTCTGCTCTATCTAGACGTTTCATTACTATCTATTATATACCGACCTCACAATCAGTATTCAATCAATTCAATATTATCTTTATACAAAGATGCTTGATGGAAAAGTATCTTTGTCGCGCCGTGTTCATTCTTCCAGACCGAAGTCCTAAAAATGTTATCATCGCCACTCTTTGTGATGTAGTGCGCCAGATAAACACCCTTCTCGATCTCGTCGCAAGTAAAGTTATATATGGTTATATTTCTGTCTTCTTTCAGATTAGATAGTTCATTAATAACGTCTTTTTTGCTAATTCTCTTGCCAGACTTTCCAACTTCCAGATAATCGTCATCTAGGATCCGTTCAAGATACGTCACGTCCGACATATATTTATACTGAAATAAACTCTTTTCTAATTCGAGAATCGTTTTATCCATATAACAAAATTGTAGCATTAAAAAATCGCCAAGATGGCGAATTCTAATATGAATGATATGGTGGGGATATGTGGACTTGAACCACAGACCTCGTCATTATCAGTGACGCGCTCTAACCAGCTGAGCTATATCCCCAAACTGAATATACTATATATTCTACTACCCACCACTGCAAAAATCAAGCACAAGCCCAGTGTTTTTCTGATATAATAAACCCATGGGCTGGAGTTTTAGCTTTGGTTGGATGTTCGCAGGCCTCCTCGTAATGGTCGCCGGCGCTCTAATCGTTATATATTATCAAAAAGTTGCCGAAAATTTCTTAAACGGCGTTTCCGATTACGAAAAGACTAAGTTGATCGGCATTATCACTGTTATTGTTGGTTTAATTCTTCTCACAAATCTACACACTGTTCTATTAACAGCCTTCGTGAATCTCTTATTCAAACAATAGAAAGCCCCTGTGCGGGGCTCTTTTTATAGCTCAATTCTAAAGCTGTTTGTATCGCGGATTTCTGCGCCGTGTTTCTGATAAAATACCACTGCACCAGCTTTCTTGCCCTTACCAGACGAAGTGAATTCAAGTCTGCGGCAACCTTTTTGTCTGCCATATTCGAGAATCGCATCCCAAATCTTGGAGCCGATTCCCTGATGCTGGAATTCGTGCGAGACTACGAAATCCTCGAGATAGAGATTCTTATTAATAAGTGCGCCCATAATTACCGAAACGCTCGCCATGCCGACTAGCTTACCCTCATCATTCGTAGCTACTAGAATATCGTGCCATGGTGACTCAATAATATCTTCAATCAACTCGCGTGCAACCGCTTCGCCTTCATAATGCGAGCTCAAATCTTTTAGCAGGCTCCCCATCTGTTCAGCGAGGTCTGCATCGTATTCCATTAACGGACTAATTGTTAAATTCATGCTCCAATCTCCTTTTCAATAATCTCTTTTAATGCTTCTGCAACTTCGTGATCTTCCCTAAAATCTGGACCTTCAACCAAAATTCTGAGTTTCATCTCTGTACCAGAATAACGCGTAAAGACGCGACCGCGACCGCTGAGTCTCCCCTGAGCCTCTTCGAGCGCTTTCGTCCAGCCCGGAACTTCTTCAAGCGGGCGCTTTTCGCGCACCTTAACTGCCAGCTGCTCATTCGGGAATTCTTCGTAATCTGGCCAGAGGTCAGCCAAAGCACAACCCTTCTCACGCATAATCGTCTGTGCTAGTAAAGCCACAAAGGTACCATCGCTTGAATTAAGCCACGGCAAATAGATAATGTGGCCTGCATTTTCACCGCCCAAAATTGCGCCAAGTTCTTTGCACTTTTGCGCCACCGCGCGGTCACCCACGACAACCTTATCTACCTTAATGCCCTGCGCCTCGATATAATTAATCGCTGCCAAGTTGCTATACTCTGTTAAAACCACTGTATCATTACTGAGCTGGCCTTTTTCTTTGAAATAGCTAGACAAAAAGGCTACAATCCTATCACCGTTCCAGATACGGCCATATTCGTCGACCAAGATCGCGCGATCCGCATCGCCATCTAGCGCAATACCCATTACGCCATTTTTCTTACAATGTTCGGCTAACGTCTCTGGATGCAACGCACCATAGCCTTCATTAATATTTTCGCCATTTGGCTCCGGATCAACCGTTTCAACCTCAAGACCGAAATCCTCGAAGACCAAGCGCGAGAAATTATGACCAGCACCAGACGCTGCGTCAAGCATAATCTTGCCGTTCTGCAACATTTCGGAGGCTGGAACCTCGTCATTTTTACCCTCCAGGAGCACACTGCGCGCCGTTTCGACGTACTTAGCGACACTTTCCGAGTCTGTACCCATTTCAACGTATTCAGCCTCAGGAACGTCAATATCTGGCTCCAAATCCATTGCAAAATAACGATCCTCGATCGCAAGTTCTAGGTCGTCGTCGCTCTTATCGCCGTTCGCAACAAAAAGCTTTACGCCGTTATCTGTGGCAGGATTGTGAGAAGCGGTAATCATGATGCCGCCCTGATAGTCGCTCTGCTCTAGAATCTTCGAAATTGCTGGGGTTGGAATAATACCCAAATCTTTTACTTCTATCCCACCAGCTTTCAAACCAGCCATCAGGCTCTCACTCATCCAAAGACCGCTGCGACGCGTATCGCGCGCCATCAGGAATTCTTTGGCAGTCATCTCATTCGCGATGGCAGTACCTAAGGTTTTCAATACATTCGGACGAAGCGGAAAATCGCCAACTTTGGCACGGATTCCGTCAGTCTCACCAAAAATCTTCTTTGTCATACTTCTCCCTGTTTACTCTATCCTACCGACTTTTTGCCAATCCGCCAAGACATCAAAATGTATACAGATTGTAAATTTAACAACATATTTTTTCGAGAAAATTCGTTTCTACCTCTGTTATTTTTGTACAAACATTTTATACAAAATCTATTGACAATGCCATATAAAACGCTTATATTAAAAGTAGCTTTTGTGATTATTCGCAGATTACAAAAGCCGCACTATTCTAAAACAAACATCATACAAACATCAAACAGCAGGAGTTTCGGCTCGATTGTGGCAATATTTAAGCTCTCAAGGCCACAAATATAACTGAGCTGGAGCTTCTGCAAACTCTAAAACAAATCTCAAAACAAAATCTCAAAACAAAAAATATACCCCCTTTCGCAGGGGTTATTTTTTGTTTTAAACCCCCCGCCCCTCTATCGCAACCCACGCATACTTTCCTAGCAGCATGTCATTCTAGTTGCACATTTCGCAACTAGATACACCTTAACTATATCGGCTTATCTAATAATTGTTGCGGATTTCGCAACCAAATTAACAGTCTCCCGAATATTTGTATATTTATCAGATAATCTCGCCCCAAATCTCGATCAGTACCCTTCCACTGCCTCTGTTATATTCAACTTACGCTTGCCATTAGACCCAATCATCTCCATAATCAACCATTATGCGAAAAATTCCATCCAGTAGAGACCTAAAACGTTTCATTCTAGACGAAAATATCTATTTTAATAGCAGGCAAATCTGCGAATTATTGGATATAAGCAAATATTGCCTCAACCGACAGCTAAAAGCAGTCCTAAATATCCCTGGTTGCCAGATGAAACAAATGCGAGTTATATATTTCTACCCAAAAAGAATGCCATATCAACATCGACATCTCAATCATTATAATCTTAATACTGTCGTGGCGATCGCTTATCGTACCAATAACTCGGCCTGCCAGCTATTTCTCAAAGATTATCACCGGACACTTCTTGGGTTACATTTGCGCATCGTCGGTCCCCACTATCAAATTCCATTGGCCATAACCAACCACGAATTCCAATCCTACGCCAACAGATACGCGCCCTACCTCTTAATTGATCCGCTAGATTAAAACCAACAAAAATCCGCCCTTTCGGGCGGCATTTTGCTTTAACAATTTAATTGTGCAATTACGAACATCGTAGTATCTGTAATGTAAAGCTTTATGTTGTGGCTTCCGAAGAAGCATAAGTAATAGATTAAGCTTAAGACCTATTACCACAACCGACCTAGATACATGCATCATTGCTGATTCATGCTCTTATTCTCCCTAGAAAGGAGGTAATCCATCCGCACGTTCTCGTACGGATGCCTTGTTACGACTTAACCCCAATCATCTCCCCCACCTTAGGCCGCCGAAACGGACTTCGGGTGTTGGTGACTCTCATGGTTTGACGGGCGGTGTGTACAAGACCCGGGAACGTATTCACCGCAACATGCTGATTTGCGATTACTAGCGATTCCGACTTCAAGGAGGCGAGTTTCAGCCTCCTATCCGAAC
>JAZSOA010000006.1:0-63392 GCA_045536655.1 Candidatus Nanosyncoccaceae bacterium
TACTACACAACGCTAGCCCTAAAGCTATTTCGAGGAGAACCAGCTATCTCCGAGTTCGATTGGCATTTCACCGCTAACCACAAGTCATCCAAGCACTTTACTGCGTACCCTGGTTCGGTCCTCCACTGCGTGTTACCGCAGCTTCAACCTGCTCATGGTTAGGTCACCCGGTTTCGGGTCTAATCCTGCTGACTTGACGGGCTATTCACCCTCGCTTTCACTGTGGCTCCATCATCTGACTTAGCCTTGCCAACAAAATTAACTCGCTGGATCGTTCTACAAAAAGCACGCCGTCACAGCCGAAGCTGCTCCGACACCTTGTAGGCACTGAGTTTCAGGTTCTATTTCACTCCCCTCCCGGGGTTCTTTTCACCTTTCCATCACTGTACTAGTTCGCTATCGATCAATTACAATATTTAGTCTTGGCAGGTGGTCCTGCCGGATTCAAACAGGGTTTCTCGTGCCCCGTCCTACTTGTGAAAACACATATAATTTCGTAAAAGTTGATTTCGCATACGGGGCTTTCACCCTCTCCGGCGCGCCATTCAAACGCTTCCGCTATCAACTACGAACATTATCCACTCAGTTAACGCTGTTGGTTTTTATGCCGAACGGTCAAATAAATTTAACTGCTCAGCATAAAAATTGTGTAAACACGCAACACCCTTCATGACTCTGGCCGTTAAACCGTATGGTCATTTTAAGGTTTGGACTGCTCCAATTTCGCTCGCCACTACTTTCGGAATCATTGGTTATTCTCTTTTCCTCAACCTACTAAGATGATTCAGTTCGGCTGGTTCCCGTCTATTTATCCTATGTGTTCAGATAAATGCAATACGACATGACTCGTATTAGGTTGCCCCATTCGGAAATCCCTGGATCAAAGCTTGTTCTCAGCTACCCAAGGCTTATCGCAGAGTTCTACGTCCTTCATCGGTTGTAATTGTCAAGGCATCCACTATCAGTGCCCTTATGTACCTTTTTATGCATTGACTTAACTAGTAATTGATGTTCAATTACTAATTGCACGATTCATAATGAATCAATGCCGCCAATATTAATTTCCTATGTTGTCATCAAATTGTTAATAGATAAATTTCGGCGCAAGAAATATGACGTAATAGGAATTACCTAGTCGTCGTGTGGATCAGCAGATCTATTTTTTCTCGCAATTTATCACACTATGTTGAGAGGTTCTAATCTGTTTTTTATCAGATTTTTGCTGAACTTCAACTGAACTGTCCTTATATTATCGCATTTTTGCAGGCGATGCAAGACTTTTTTTGAAAAATCTTTCAAAATTACGCACTTTTTGGCGTTTTAGGGGTTATTACCAGGTTTTATATGCTTATTTTCGCTATTTTCCCGGCTTATACCTCCTTAAAGCTTCCTGATCGTCCTTATATATATAACGGTAGCTGCCCTGTTTTTGTCTATATATATTATATATATGCGTATTTTGAGCAGAAAAAGCACCGCCAAATAGCGCCTCGATTTTGAGTTTTAGCTTATTGACGGTGTTATATATATAATTCTGTATCAAACTACTTATAGTTTAACACGCTTATGTTTAGCTTTTCAAGCTTTTTAGAAGCCTAATTCCTTAAATACAGCAGCTTGATCTTCCTTGATAAGCTGGAGCTTGGCATCGATATCCGCTAGGCCAACTTTAATATCACGGGTTAACGACGGTTGATCAATCTTTGACTCGAAGAATTCGCGATATCTTCTGGCTGGCTCTTCCTGACGAATAATCGTCGCGACGTAGCGTGGATAGTCCGCAATCGTCTTATCGCCCTCTTCCTTGGCAAGCCAATCCCAGTTTTCGAACATCCAGTCGAGCGCATCGTCCTGCGAAACATAGTTGCCGACCAGGCGATAATAGAAGCCAAAGCGGTCCTGCGGGCGAATCGTACCATCCATGAGCTTAGGTAGATAGCTCTTCAGAGTATCACGATTGCGGCTGGCAGCCAGAGCGCCACCGATATCACGCTTCAAAGAAGCATCGACCGAGGTGCAGTAAATCTTAAAGTATTCTGGCGAAAGTGAATCATTTTCGCGGAGGAGCGCCGCAGCGATCACCCAACGCAAATCCGTATCAACTTTGGCGATATCCTGCTTAGCATAGGTTTCTTCGATTTGCCTCTTGAACCCTTCATCCTTCGAGAAGCGCATAAGACCCATGATAGTTGCGCGGAGGCGGCGGTCGTTATCTGAATCGTTTTCCTTCGCAACGATACCGAGGCGCTCAAATTGCGCACGGGCGATATCGCCGACGCGACGCTGGAAGGCACGCTTTTCTTCAGTGTATGGGTCAAAGAAGATTTTAAGATCAGTCACGATTACCGAGAGCATATCCCAGATCACAGCATCGGTTTCATCCTTGAAGGCTTCAAGAAGCTTGAAGAGCGAGACGCTCGAGACCTCGCTAGTCTTCGCAAGATAGCGACGATCAATCAAGAGGCGCAACTTCTGCTCTTTACTTAATTCGGAAAGATGCGCGAGTTTTTTATCAAGGGCAGCTTCAGATAGCTTAATTAGATAGTGGCCAGACAAATCGTCCTTGAGTTCGCGGATTGGATACTGGTAGTTTTCGCCTTCGCCACCAAGCAAGAAGCGGTGCTGCTCGCCTGTTTCGGCATCGACGACTGGATAACCAGATTGCACGAGCCATGGCGTCATATATTCCTTCACATCGAAATCGGCATGTTTGCTGAGAGCATTCCAGAGATCATCGGCAGTCGTGTTTTGGTATTTATGCTCCGCAAAGTAATCGGCCAGGCCGGCAAAGAAGTTACCTTCGCCCATAATCCGCATCAACATGCGCATGAGGCGTGAGCCCTTGGCATAAACAATGGCACCGTCAAAGAGATTAGCAATATCTTCAACGTTCGCCACATCCACACGTACTGGCTGGACGCCCGGCAAACAGTCGCGGCGAAGCGCCGAAAGCACAGCCGAAGTATCAAAATCATCCCAAGCGCCTAGCTCTGGGCGGAGTTTATCAACCGAATAGGCCTCCATCATATTTGCAAAGGACTCATTGAGCCAGAGGTCGTTCCACCATTCCATGGTCACAAGGTCACCAAACCACATGTGCGACAACTCATGCGCGACCACCGTACAGACATAGAGCTTCTGATCGAGGCTGGAATTCTCGTTGGCCAGCATCGCAATCTCGCGATAGGTTACCAGACCCCAGTTTTCCATGGCGCCAGCTTCGAAATCTGGAATAGCAATCAAATCCATCTTCGGGAGCGGGAATGGCGTCTTGAAGGCGTCGTCATAGAAATCCAAGACCTCGGCGGCAAAATCTGCAGAATATTTTAGGTCTTCGAGCGGCTGATTGAGGCAGGCGTAGGAGCGGATGCGGACACCATGTTTGGATTTAGTTTCGACATAGTGGAATTTACCAACACAGAAAGCCACAAGATAGGTCGACATGCGCGGCGTATCTGGGAAGTTAGCAATCACGCAATCATTTTCGTGCGTGATTAGATCACAAGGCATATTGGAGAGAATTGTATCTTCTGGGTCTTCGCTGGTGATTTTGAGCTTAAAGACGGCCTTGGCGGCTGGTTCATCAATACATGGGAAGCATTCGCGTGCATAATGGCTTTCGAATTGGGTCGAAATGAGGCGTTCTTCCTTACCTTCGTGCTTAAAGGTCGAAAGATAGGCGCCTTCCATATTGGCGGTTGGCACGAAAGAATAATTCACAATGATAGTATGTGTGCCATTTTCAAGCTCAGGAATTAAAAGCTCGCCGTTTTCGGTGCGATAGCGGTCGGTTTCGACATTGTCGACAAGGACGTTTTTGATATCTAAATCAACAGAATGCAGGCGAATTTCGCCCTGCTTTACCTCGCCAGTGATTTCGACACGTGCGCTAATTTTTGTTTTTGTCTTATTAATCCTGAAAGCCAAGTCGTAACGTTCTGGCACAAAATAACCCAATAATTTCTCCATATATATCTAGTGTAACACCTTTATTTCGCGGCCCACCAAAAAGACTCGCCGAAGCGAGCCTTTTCTTTATGGATTATTCTGCGTCTTCTTTAAGAAGCTCCTGTGCGCGGAAGATCATCTGCGCAGTTTCGTCAGTTTCGACAATATAGACAGGTTTGCTACCAGCGGCAGAAATCAAAGCATGGTGGCCAGTAAATTCTGGGTTTTCGTTCTTTTCTTCATCGAGCTGGAAGCCAAGATAGCCGAGCTTGTTGGCGATGAAGTGGCGAATTTCGACCGAGCGTTCGCCAATCGTACCGGCAAAGACGAGTGCGTCTGCGCCATCAAGCATGGCAGCCATCTGACCAATGTAAGCCTGGACACGATAGACGAAGATGGAGTGCGCAAGCGTCATCTTTGAATCGCCTTCGTCGCGGCCCTGGATAATATCACGCATATCGTCGGATTTGCCTGAGATACCAAGGAGACCACACTTCTTGTTGATGTATAGCAAGAATTCTTCGTCGGAAGTGATCTTGAGAGCCTTCTTGAGGGCGAGGGCGCCAGCGGCATCGATGGTACCGATACGGGTAGACATGGCAAGACCTTCGGCTGGGGTGTAACCCATGGAGTTGTCCATGGCGAGACCATTCAAGATAGCCGAGACGGAGCTACCAGAACCAAGGTGAGCAGCGATAAGCTTTTCTGGCAAAATGCCCTGTTCTTTCATATAGCGAGAGATGTAGGCATAACTAAGACCATGGTAGCCATAGCGCTTGATTTCGTGCTCGTTAGCGACATCGAGGTCGAAAGAATAATATTTTGCAGTGTCTGGCTTTGCCCAGTGGAAGGCAGAGTCGGAGACGGAAATGATTTTAACGCCTGGGAAGTTTTCGCGAACGCCCTTGATCTCGTTCGCAGTGGTTGGAACGTGAACTGGGTTGCGCTTTTCAGCCTCAGCAAGTTTCTTCATGTATTCGGCATCGACAACGTGGTCTTCAGTGAAATAATCGCCAGGGGCGACGATGCGGACGACGACAGCCTGAAGCTTGTTCTTGTCGTTTGTAAACTGCTGATCAGCAAGGATTTGTGGAACTGCCGAGATGGCATCGTTAAGATCTTTGCACTTGACTTCGATCTTAGTTTTCTTGCCCTCTGGGTCTTTCATCGTGCAGACAACTTTTTTGCCAACGTACTCAAAATGGAAGTTTGCGAGAAGCTCGTCACCATCATAAAGTGCGTATTTGCGGGAAGCGCTGCCCGGGTTGGTGATTAAAATCAATTTGCTCATATCTGTATTTTAACACAACAGGGGTATATATCTTGCATTTTTGCAACAACTTATACGTTGCGTCAAATGCAAGATATATGCCCCCGCTCGTCCTACTTCCTTTTACTGTTCTTCCGCTGCATGTGCATTTGGTTGCGAAATTCGCACCAAAATTAAGATAAGGCATTTTGGTTAAGGAGTATTTGGTTGCGAAAATCGCTACCAAGTTCACAGGTTCACCAATATGAACATATCCCGATAGCTACCATATATAGAAGCAACTGCTGTAAGTATTGAGTCTAGAATCGACATAAGCGTACGGATTATATTCCTAGGCGTTAGTGTGGAGTTAAGCGTACATTTGCCGAAGCTCAAAAAGTTACCCGCCGTTAGGCGAGTAACTTAACCATCAAGGTCGAATTTCTAGAGTTCGACCAACTGCGTAAATTATAGCATTTTCGCGATCATTTCGGAATAGCTAGCAATCCGGACTCGATTGCGAAAATGTGCCAAAGTTTTTATTCGTCTACGCCATATAGCGCGGCATATTCGCCATTCTTCACCTTGCGATCGATCATCTGGTCAGCTAGGTCTCCCCTTTCGCAAATGCTCAAGATATCTGCCGCGACATCCCAGCGCGAGCAACGGTTGCGCGCCAATTCATCCAAAGGCGAAGTAGTCGAGCCCTGATCCTCATAGCCATGAATATGGAAGCGGCGTGGGTCGGCATAGTTCGAAATAATTGCACGGAGCGAATCTGCGTAGCCATGGAAATTCACAACTACTGGCCAGTCGCCAAAGATTTCATTAAACTTTTCCTGACTCATCTTGTTGTCCGTCGTACCAATTGCGCCAAAGCTCAAAGCGGCAATATTCACAAATCTCATGCGGAGTTCAGGATAGACTGACTTTACAAGCTTAATGCCTTCAAGTGCTTCCTGGGTTGGCAAGTCGCCCACACCAGCCACAATTACCCAAGGATCATTATCTGAAGCAAAATCAAAGACCGAAGCACCGCCATTTTCCAACTGGTAATATGCATGCGGCACATCAATCCAGCGCGGCTGCGGGTTCTTGTTAAAAGTCGCAAGATTTACAACATTCTTCGACTCGGTCATATATTTCCAGGCCGCTTCGGCCGCATTGTCGTCCACCGGGAAGAAACAGTTTACAAGATTCGAGGGCTTCGACAATAGGCTGGTAATCAGGGCTGGATTCTGATGCGTATAGCCATTATGATCCTGCCTCTGCCAGCAGGAAGTCGACAAAATCTGCAAAGCTTCATAATCTGGGCGCCAGGCCACTTCTTTGCTCTGTTTCAAAAACTTCAAATGCTGGTCGAGCTGCGAAGAAATAATCGGCAAGAAAGCCTCGTAGCTCGTCATGGCACCGCGGCCACCACTTAAAATATGGCCAGCCAACACCGCGAAGAGCGTGTTTTCGGACAACATTTCGACAACTTTGCCGTCTTTCGCGAGGTTTTTATCCCAGGCCTCTTCTTTTTGCTGCCAGGCGCGATCTGTTACATCATAAACCTGCTGCATGCGATTCGAGGTCGTCTCGTCTGGCGAGAAGAAATAAAATTCTGGATCGTTATCTAGAGCTTCAGAAACATAGGTGCCAAAAGTACCTGCGATGTGGCATTTTGTCTCGCCCGGCACCAGATTATTTTGCAATGAATTCATCGTAGAGCTCCTCGAATTTATATGATTTTAGCCATTTCTCAAGCATTAGACGCTGGACAACATCGGTCTTAGCCTCCGGTAACGGCACCTGATGCGCCGCACAGTTGCCCTCAATCTTCGTACCATTGAGCTGCTTTGGACCGCCATAACCCTTTGGCGTGCGCATAATAATGAAACTGCGATGGTTGACATGGTTAAGCACCTGCTGGAATTCGTCATCATTCGTACCATCAACAATTACTGGCTCATAGCCAAAGCCACGGAAGAGCTGCAAAAGTTCACGCTCACTACTACGGCCGTAGATGGTTGGCGCAGAAATCTTGTAGCCGTTGAGGTGTAAAACTGGGAGGACCCAGCCGTTGGCCTCGGAATTTAAGATTTTATTGAGATTTAAGCTAGCTAGAGCTGTAGCGGTTTCAAGTTCGCCGTCACCGATCAAAACAGCAATCATTCTTTCTGGGTGGCCAAGCGCGGCACCATAGGCGGTCGCCAAAGAATAGCCTAGTTCCCCACCTTCAGAAATTACGCCTGGCGTAGCTGGACTAGAGTGCGAAGGAAAGCCGTAAGGCCAAGAAAAATTCTTACAAATATATTCAATACCATGCAGATTGCGGGTTGCGTCTGGGTAGTATTTTTCAAGCACGCCATCATAATACAGGTTAGCCTGTAAGGCTGGGAAACCATGGCCTGGCCCCAGAATAAATTGCATATTCGAAAAGCGAGCTTTGAGGTTCGCATAAGCGATATTGATCCCCGGGCAAGTACCCCAGTGGCCCAAAAGGCGCGGCTTAATATCCGCTTCGCTAAGCGGTCTTTTTAGTAAAAAGTTATCTTGCAAGAAAATCTGCGCAACTGAAAGGTAGTTACAGAATTTTATGCGGTGCTCTAGTTTAAGAAGATTGACTTCAGAAGTGCCCAACCCGTTCATGCTTTTATTTTAGCAAACTTTTGCGGCATGCACAAAAAGACGCCCGCAAAGGCGCCTTGTTTTAGTTCGTGATTTCAAGTGCTTTGATTGTAGCACCGACGATTTCCTTGATAGTTTCGTCGTAGTTTTCGTAAATACGGAAACCAGCCGCATAAGGATGACCGCCGCCGCCGAAGTATCCGGCGATTTGATCGGCAACTGGCGAAGTGCTACGGATTTTGCCCGTGAGCTTGCCGTCTGGGTAGGTTTTAATCGAAATGGCCACATCAACGCCCTGTACCATGCGGAGTTCTTCGAGAATGAGGACGTTTGGATTGTATTCGTCGGAGTATTCCTGGATATCTTCGAACGGGATGAGGACAGTAGCGAGGCGACCATCGAGATGATATTCGACGCGTTTAATAAGGTCAGCTTTGTAATCGAGGATGCGTGGAGACTTCTTCGAAAGCTCACGGCGGCGTTCCTCCATATCGGCGATTTCGCAGCCACAATCTAGAAGATCGGCAGCCGTGCGAAAATCTTCGGCCGTCGTCGAAGCGGTCGTGAGGCCTAAAGTATCCGACTGGAGACCATAAAGAAGATCTTCGGCGCATTGCTTTGAGATCTCGATCTTCTGGTCCTTGAGGATTTTATAGATGAGACCACAACAGCTCGACATTGGCTCAATAATGGATTCGTATGAGAATTCGAGATCTGGCTCGGATTCGTGGTGGTCAATAACGAAGACTGGAGTATTAAAGAGGCAGTTTTTGATAGCTGGATCTTCGAGAAGCTTAGAAAGAAGGACCGTAGCGGCAGTATCTACAATAATAAAGGCGTCGGCGCGCCAGGCGAAGTCGATTTCGACACGATCCCAGCCACTAAAATAGCGCATGTATTTAGGGATTTCGACTGGACAGTACATGGAGACCTCTTTGTCTGAGAGAGCATCCTCGAGCGCAAGAGCAGAACCCAGCGAATCACCGTCAGGATTCTCAGCCTGAATAATGCAGATATGCTGCTTGTCTTTGATAAATTCAGAAAACTTGTCGTACATTGGGTATATTATATCAGATTGAGAATAGGGCCGCTCTTAACCACAAAAAAGAGGGCTTGGCCTGCTACCCGACGGCTGCAGGTCGCCCTCTTCCCAATTCCACAGGGCTTGGCGCTACTATCCGACGACTGTAGGTCGCCCTGTTTCTAGTTATTATTCTAGAGTATTACTTTTGAAAACGCAACTCGCCCCGTCTCTTTTTCGGAATTATCATAAGCTCGCGAATTCGACGCGAACCATTTGCCCACCTCCCGACATCTTGCTATAATTAAATCAAATCACTAGCTGGGATCCGCAAGCGTTTACCGATGCGGCATGACCTAAAGTGCCATGCAGGCTAGCGTAGTAACTCTCCTTTAGGGGAGTTTCTCTAATTTTAGGCCACTAGAAGCTATGCCGGCGATATAATCCGCAACCTGAATCAATGTATTATTTGTCGATTTTTCTTGCGACATTTTCGCCACTATACCCTTTTCTTTGAGTGCATTCTTTATTGCCTTGAAAAGATTCGGGTTCGAATCCATGATAATCCTGTACTTGATGTTTTTATTTAAATAACAAGCAATCATGTCGGCCACTTCCATCAACGAATCCTTTGAGTTTTTCTTTGTAACTACGAATATTTTATACTTCTTAAAGTATCTCTCGACGAATGTCGTAAACAAGTTCTTTTTTGTTTTTGCGTTTCTACTGTAATGAAATTCATAATCCTGCGGGATATTGTTTTGCCTTTTAAACTCCATGATCGTCCGCTTCATTTGCTCTACTTTTGGTAAAGAATCCAAAATAACCACCGCCACAATAAACGGCTTTTTATCTCTTAGACTAGGATTGCCAGACTCATCCATGAAACAGTACTGCATTCCGTGAGCATACTAGATACAAGAGAACTAAACCAAGCACTAGTACTATCCAACAGATATACCTAATAGTCTCCACACAATAACATCTTTTATGATTTAATGAGTTTCCCACAAATAACCCAATCGTAAAAACCAGCGCCGAAGCGCTGATTTTCTTATTACTACCTATATTGTGAACGGAATCCATTCACCGTTTTCGTCGTAATCTTCACTATCCTGAAGATAGAATGAGCCATTTTTGACATTAATGATTCCGCCCTTCAGGTTCATATCTTCATGCTCTCGTATGTATCTCTGCAGAGCGTTAGCTTTCTGGCGAACGTGTTCGTTGTCTGCTGTAAATCCAGATTTAGTATCATAAATACCAATCGTACCGTCTTTGTATCGGATTATATAATCAGGATAAAATGCCTTGCGACGGCTCTTTTGATGCTCGTCGAGTTCATGATACAGAATAGCAAAGTATCGCTCCATTTTTTCGCCGTTTTTATACCACCAATCAATCTCTTCGCTGGCCTTCAGCATTTCCTCAAAGAGTTTCTCGGTCTGAGGAGCACCACCCTTACGATAATACCTATCCATGGCATTATTCTTGGCCTCGACAAGTTCATAGTCTTCATTGTATTCATCTCGCTCCGGAACAGAAAAAGTCAGCTCCTGAAGCTCACGATCGCGACGCTTCTTCATCTCTTCACGATTGACTGTATCGTACAAATCAATCGCTTTATCAAAAATCTGAGCAAAGATTCCTTGGTTTAGTTCTGAACAGGCTATCATTCGCTGAACCAATTCAATATCCATATTAGCTTTATGGAACCAAGAATAAAGCGTGCCACAAACTACAGACTTTGTGCGCGCCCAGTTCTTGAATTGCCCCGTAAAGCTTTTAAGAACCATATTAAAGATACGTTCAATATTCCCATCATCCATCTTGACCTTAATGGTTTCAAATTCCGTCTTTTGATACTCGTCAAGATTAACGATAACCTCGTTGGAAACAATCGGGGTCGCGAGTTCATTATCGTAGAGCTCTAGTTTTTCATCGATTTTATCGTAGCGCTCTTCACCAACAATTATAGAGTCGTCTAGATCAAACGTCTGATTCAGTAAATTCTCGAGAATTGGCTTAAAGTCAGCACGCAAATCGCCATAGTCCGTACGATGAATATACACACTCGGCAACTTAACGTTTTGAATATCAGTTCTACAGTGCGCTGTCAGAGGCTTAATCAGATTCTTAGCATCTTGATCGTCGGGAGCGACTTCTACTTTAGGTAAATCAGTATACACGTAAGCCCGATCCAACTCGTCAATTCCATAGTGCTTCGCTTCCGGCATGCGCAAAATACGCCCTACTGTCTGAACCCTAAACGTTTCAGACTTCGTATCGCGAAGCATAGCTAAAACTTGCGCTCTTGGACAGTCCCAGCCTAAGGCAATCGCTTGCTTAAATATCAACACATCGACAGAGCTATCAAGCTTAGTGATATTCTCGAGATTCTTCTTATCCCCAGAAAGCCAAATCGCCATATTACCCTTAGAGTAACGATAACCCTTAGATAGCAAGATATTTTCAATAATTTCCTTGTCTTTTAGATCAAGGTCAGACATTGTGTCTTTTTCGTTTGGCAACTGAATTAACAACAAGGGATTTATTTTTAGTCCCTGCTCTTTATATTTCTTTGCTAGCGCATCTCTCCTTTCGAGAGCCGACATTACGACCAGTTCGACGCTATTTTTAGAGTCGTCCGCATTTTTAGCAATATCGTTATTGACGATGATTTCTTTTTTAATAAGCTCACTATCAACCACTTCACTAAAGTCAACTTCGGTGGGATGATAATTTCCACCCATCATTACAGTTTTCGGCGTAGCAGAAATCTCAAAAACCAAATCCGGCTTAATAACGCCGTGAACCAAGGCTTGCGAGTTTGCGCCATAAAAGGTCTGATGGCTTTCATCGACAATTAGTATAATACCAATCCCGGCCGCACGAGTCGCATCGAGTACATCCTGAAGATTCTTGCCGTCCTCGCCCTGGCGAACGACTTTATTCGCCCATTCTCCGTCTTTTTGCTTGAATAGCTTTTCCCAGTTTGTAAACAAAACAGTATTGCGTGTTAGAGCACCCGAACTCATCGAATCAACATTTACTAACCGATATTCAGTCTCCGCCAAGCGGTCCGACAATTTCTTCAAAGATTGCTCATGTAACTTGTTTGGTGCCGCCCAGATAATTACATAAGGATGCAACTCAAAGAAATCGGCAAGATTGCGCAAAATCTCTGCCGCCATGATCGTTTTGCCGGAACCGGTCGGACTTTTAAGGACTACTTGCGAGACCTTGCTGCCAGTTTTTCCTTGTTCTTTCTTGATAAGAAAGTCGCGAATATAATCCACTGTTTCATCAACCGCTTCGATCTGAAATTCTTTCAGTTTCATGCATCCTCCTTCTTTATCTCGGCAACAATATTTGCATAAGTTTTTAGCAAGCCCTCTGGCATCGCTACGAATTCAATTTCGAAATCCGTTCCATAATTATCTTCAAAAGCGTCACGGCTATACGAAAAAACATAAAGCTTGACGGGCTTATTCTCGCTATTCTTCTCTTTTATACTCTCAATAATCTCTTCGAGTGCAAATGGCTCAAAAACCATCCCGACAAAGCGTTCGCTATTTTTATACAAAGCCAAATCTTCGTTCATTTCAATCTGTTCGAACGCGTTTTCTTTAACCTGAATAATATCCTCGAGATAGCGTACAATCTCTAGGCGATTCGCATCAATACTAGCCTTTTTCTCTTTATGCTCGATCTTGTAGTAGCGAAGATTTGCCGGAATACCATCGGAATACTTACTATTGTCCTGACGCTTGCCAGTAATTACAGTTTTCATGCGCGGATAAGTAATGTCTTCCGCAATCTTTACCGAATCCGGACCTTTATCGCCATTGTTTGTGCAGAGAATAAATTGGCGATGACCGCCGTCTTCTCTATTTAGCTCGAGAACAGCCTGGCCGGTTGATCCCGTTCCTGCAAAAAAGTCTAAAACTGTAATATTTTTGTCATCACAAAAAGAAATTACTTGCTTCATCAGTGCAGTTGGTTTCGGATTAATACCGTAGCTCATATTCCCCTCCATGACTTTCTTGAACTCATTAAAGCCAATAGAGTTAGCATATTGCTTATACATAAAGTCGGATGTATGAAATATTAATCTATCGTTTTTCGGGACGAGCGTGTTTGAATTTTGATCAAATTTCTTATCTAGATATAATTGCATGCGCAGTGTATTGCCGGCCTCCACAAGAATGCCCAATTTTGCAGCCGCCTCCATTCTTTCCCTACGCCATAGCCACCTATTCCTTACACCCGAAGCCGTAACCGGCTTATAGACTTTTCCATTATATTCAAAATCATAATCGCCACCCTTAGAATACCCCTGACTAATGGCTGCCAATATAGCTTTAGTATCACCCTTCAAATATCTACCGTTTTTGTCTTCTAGAACCGATGCCTCGTCATATTCCCGTTCAGAAATATGCGCAAAGTCTTCACTATACGAATAGACCAGTAAATAATCATGGGAAATGTCCATATATTTTTCCTGGCCAGAACGCTGTGCTTTTGTTAGACGGGGAATAGTTGTAACATAGTTGTCGATGCCGAATATTGAGTCACATAGTAACTTCAAGTTCGAGTTTTCTATATCATCGATGGATATAAAAATCGTTCCACGATTACTTAAAAGCCGGTTGGCTAATCTAAGTCTTGGCTCCATGAAACTTAGCCACTTACTATGGCGGAATTCGTCTTCAGAATCTACGTAGTTGTCATTATAAATAAAGTCTTTATTGCCAGTGTTATATGGCGGATCGATATAAATCACATCAACCTTGCCGGCGTGCGTATAGCTCAAAATCGACAACGCATCAAAGTTGTCGCCTTCAATAATCAAATTCGTAGGTTCGTTCGGAGCATTCTCTATTCTTTTATCGGTCACTTCTTTAAGATATGGCTGTTTACCATTCTTAAAATCCTCAATCACTTGCTCAGTCTTATGCTCCCAAACCAAGCCATATTTCTTCGTCTTTTTAAGTCGATTAATCTCGGCAAGAAACTGTTCGCGAGAATAATCGGCATACTTTCCCGCACTCGCGGACGCGCTTTCGCTCATAATCGTAGGTTCCAATTACTCTTATGTTTGATATGGTACGACCTACGATATAAAAAATCGCAGCCCCCAAGTCGCCGGCTGGAACCTACAATTTTCGCGTTTTAGGCAAAAAACTATAAGACCGGCTCCTATAGGAGCTGCGATTCAAAGTTTTTTGCGAACGCGAAAAATGCGTCAGCTAAAACGCGATATAAATTGTAAAAATTGTAAGTTCCACTATTATTTTAACATCTTGCCTTGCTTATGGGTAAGAATCAACCGAAAAAAGACTATATTTTATATGCACTTCGTGTGCCGTGTAAAATTACATACAAAAAAATGAAAGCTCCGTACCTGCGTAATCCAACGCTGCCTGACGAGCTTTCACTGCTATCATCTTAGCATTTCTTTTATTTTGATACAGCACCTCCATAGATTTTTCAGAATTATGCAACTATTACACAGCGTCCCAAAATGCCTTATACTATACTCCTATGGATATTTATTTAGACCGAGTTACCACCGACAAGAAAGACGCCCTTTACCGCCTGCTTCAGTACTCCCTTTTCGAAGAAAGCGCCACCGACGGCAACGAGATGACCGACGACGCCATCTTCGAATACAAATGGTTTGACCGTTACTTCACCGAGCCCGACCGCCTCGCCTTCTTTATTCGCGAGCAAAACAGCAATAAGCTCCTCGGCTTTGCTATGATTAACACCTGCACCGAGCACTTCGCCGAAGGCCACAGTGTCGCCGAGTTCATGGTCTTGCCAAAATACCGCAAGCAACACATCGGGCAAAGAGCCGCCCACCTCTGCTTTGACCTCTTCTCAGGCAACTGGGAGGCCTCACCAAGCCATGGCAGTCTCGCCGCCAAAGTTTTCTGGGAGAAAGCCATCAAAAGCTACACGAACCGTCCGGCCGAGTTCGAAAACGGCATTTTCTACTTCACGAAGGCCGCTTAAACCCCAAACTCCCCACAGTCTGGGGAGTTTTTAATCCCCTTCTAGCCCGCACGCTTGGTTTATGCTACAATATACACATCCCTAGGGGTGTAGCTCAGTTGGTAGAGCACTGGTCTCCAAAACCAGGTGTCGCGAGTTCGAGTCTTGCCGCCCCTGCCATAGGACATTTTTTATTGCTTCAAAAATCGGGCCACTTGCCCGACTTTTCTTTTACAGATATTTCAAATCCTCAACTTCGTCAAATTCCCGAATATATTCGTCGCTATTGTATTTCAGAATATTATCGTCCAACTCTTTATCGTCAAGCCGCACGAGGAAAGAATTCGCATAATCTGTCCATTAACTTGTTTATATCATAATCTTGGATTCCCACCAATTCCGCTTACACCTTGACTTTTCCTTAAAAATTTGATATAATAGATAAATCTTCTGCGTAGCCGCTCACCTCTGAGCGCCTGACCAAAACGCAGTGGACAATCCGTAATTATCCTGAATCTTTTTAAGGGATAAAGCACATTTACGAAAGGAGGTAGTCTTATGGACTACACAGCAGCAACAGCAACAAATTTCGAGTTCGTAGGCAAGCTTGCCACACTCGCAGACACCCACCCCATCGGCGTAGCTTCCGCCTTCAACGCTCTCCACGAGCGCCTGGTTGAAGTTGTGAGCCGCCTCGGTGGCGACCTCGGCGAGGAGCTCGTAGAAAAGGTTGCCAGCATCCGTACACGTGTCGGCCTCAGCGTCGGCGAAGATTATCAGGCAGCTCTCAAGGAGTATCGCCTCAAGCAGGATACTGACTATTTCGAGCAGAGAGGCTACGTTGCCACTCAGCTCCTCGGCAGCCTTAAGCCCGAGCCTTTCAAGGCAGACAACGATCTCACAAAGGATCAGCTGGAGTGGATTATCCCCTCTCTCAACGAGGCGGGCCACGTCATCGACAAGGCCAAGAATCCCGCTCTGGCTTCTGGATATGCTCCGGAAATCAAGGAGGCATGCGCTCTCAAGCTCGCTCTCGACGGCGTTCCCGAAGAACGCAGCGAGGTAAAGTTCATCGAAATCCACGAAATCCTGTTCGCAAGAATCATGGATTACGTACCTTCGAGCGCTCTCCTCGGTTACTGGCAGTCCCTCACACCCGTGACCGACGCTGGCAAGGATTACCACGCTATGATTGAGGATCACCTCATCGGCATGGCTCCCGAGACCATCAAGGAAACCGACTACATCGAGAGCGGCCTCGTAATGCTCGATTGCCTCTCTGAGACAGTTTGCGCAGCCGCAAGAGACTGGGAAACCCGTGCTCTTAGCCAGCAGACTACAGAGTATATCCGCATTGCGACTCTCGAGGCCCATGATCGCATCCAGTTCGTCCTCAACAACAGCCACGACCCTGAAGCTCTCGAGGAATGGGCACAGCGTTGCGAGATGATCATCAGCAGAATCAAGATGCTCCCGCAGTATGTCCCCAGTAACATCTGCAAGCACTTCGAGCTTTCCGCTGACGAGCTTTCCGCTTATAGCGAGAACTTCGACGACGACTATGCTCAGGCCACCATCATGGCATTCACTCGCTGCTAACTTTCAACCCTACCCCGGCTCTTTCGAGAACCGGGGTTTTTCTTGCTCTCAAAAAATCGCTATAATAATAAACATGTCGAGTTTCCCTAGTCTTCATCTCAAAGAGCTCATGAGTAAGCTCAGCGACAACGGCCTCACCGAAGGCCAGGAAAACGCCCTCGAAGCAATGCTGATGGGCGAAAACGTCTTTTTGACGGGCGATGCGGGCACCGGAAAATCTTATGTCCTCAGCGAATTCCTCAAGAAAATGCGCCGCAAGAAGCATATTATCGCGTGCGCACCAACCGGTATTGCTGCTCTGCGTCTCCATAACGGTAGCACCATCCATCGCGCCTTCCGCGTTCCCTTCCTGCAAGCTTACGATTACCGCAAACACAACCACCCAACCGAGGAAATCCTCAACGCCGACGTGATTATTATCGACGAAATCTCCATGTGCCGCGTCGACCTCTTTGATTGCATTGCCGAGATTATTTTCCAGGCCGAAGAAATGACCAAACATAAAAAGCAGGTCATTGTCGTGGGTGATTTCTACCAACTTCCGCCGGTCCTGCGCCGCGAAGAAAAGGAAGTCCTAAGTTACAATTATCCGAACATCCAGGCCGGTTTCTGCTTTACTGGCAAAAACTGGCGACGCTTCCATTTTAAGCCTTTTGTCCTGACCGAGATTATTCGCCAAGAAGAAGATAGCTATGTCGAGATGCTCAACCGCGCCCGTCACGGCGACCGCAGCTGCCTACCATATTTCAACGAGCAGGTCGTCGACGAAATCGACGAAAATGCCATTTGCCTCGTGCCGACCAACGCTAAGGCCAGCGCAATTAATAGCGCCAAGCTCAATAGCTTAGTCGGCGTACCAAAAGTTTTCCATGCCCGCACCAAGGGCACCATCAATGCCGGCGATAAGGCCGCCGAAGAAGCCCTCGTTTTGAAGCCGGGCGCCCGCGTGATCGCTCTCTGCAACAGCAACGATTACAAGAACGGCCAAATTGGCACCGTTAAGGATTTAAGCGAAGATGCCGTGCGTGTAGTTTGGGATAACGGCAAACGTTCGACCGTCGAGAGCTACGACTGGAATATTATGCGCCCAGAGTGGGATGGCGACGTAATTAAACACGAAATCGTGGGCACTTTTAGCCAAATTCCACTCCGTCTCGCCTATGCAATTACCATCCACAAGAGTCAGGGACAAACTTACGCCCGCACCTGCGTCGATCCAGCCTGTTTCGACATTGGCCAGCTTTATGTCGCTTTATCTCGCTGCGAAAGCATTGAAGGCCTAAGCCTAATGCGCAAGGCTTATCCGACCGCTTTGAAGAGTTCTCCAGAGGTATTAAGCTTCTATTCTGAGCTTACAGGCGAGAGTTATTACACTGATATTGAGTATTAAACCCCCCTATTTTTTATTTTTTCTTGACAATTTTAGCAAAATAGTGTATTCTAGTAGTAGTCGTTACGGGACCTTAGGGAGTTACGCGCTTTCGGATTGGCGTGCCCGGGTATGGGCTGTAACGAGGTATTTGTACTGTATGGGTGTCGAGATAAAATCAATTGACTCGATGCCTGGTCCGCATCGAGCACAACCTCTCCAACCCCGCCAAAAATGCGGGGCGCAAGAAAATGGCCGTATCCATTCGGCCGTCCACATGTCCCCCGTAGGGGCAGGATAGTTTGCTCGCTATGTATGGGCAAATACAGCGCAGTTGCGCTAGCAATCATTTTCTAGCGCCCTATAGTACACCACCCCCGACATCTTTGGTCGGGGGTCTTTCATATCTTCTTTTTTGTAATTACCACTGAAAACTTGTTATAATAGCCTTTTAAACAAGGCTAATTTTTTACTATATGCTTAGATTATTCCGTTATCTTAAGGCGAAGGACTGGATTTTTATGGTCTTGGTTTTCGCTTGTATTTTCGGGCAGGTTTGGCTCGAACTCAAAATGCCAGATTATATGGCAAAAATCACGACATTATTACAGACACCGGATACTAATATCGACATGCCAGAGATTTGGCACAACGGCCTCCTCATGACACTCTGCGCGGTCGGCAGCTTCATCTCGGCCGTCTTTGTTGGCTTTCTAATTTCAAACATCGCGGCAGATTATTCCAAGAATGTGCGCAAAAACCTCTTCGATAAGGTCGAAGAACTCGATTACCACCAGGCCGTCCAGTTCTCGACTAGCAGCTTGATTACTCGCACTACCAACGATATTACTCAGACCCAGATGGTGCTCGCGATGGGTATGCAGATGATTATTCGCGCTCCAATGACTGTGACCGTGGCTATTTCAAAAATCATGAACAAGAGCTGGCAATGGAGTAGCGCCACGGCCGTCGCGGTCGTAATTCTAATTTCGACCATCGCAATGCTTATGGCGATTGCCTTGCCAAAGTTTAAGAAACTTCAGAAACTCACTGATAGACTCAACGGCGTTACGCGCGAAAACCTCACTGGTATCCGTGTCGTCCATGCCTTTAATGCCGAGAAATACCAGGAAAACAAATTCGACGAGGCTAATGCTGACCTCTCGAATACTCAGCTCTTCACACAGCGTGCACTTTCCGTTCTTTCCCCTGCGATGTACCTGATTATGGAAGGCGTTTCACTCGCAATTTATTACATTGGCGCAGTTTTAATTAACAATGCCGGCGCGCCAGCCGAACGAGCCACGCTCTTCGCCGACATGGTGGTCTTCTCGAGCTACGCCATGCAGATTATTATTTCCTTCTTAGTACTCGCCAGTATTTTCGTTATTGTGCCACGCGCCCAGGTCTCGGCGAAGCGTATTAACGAGGTGCTCAAGACCAAACCGACTATTAAGAGCGGCCCAATTAAGGGCGAAGATCTTTCCGAAAAAGGCACAATCGAGTTCAAGAACGTCAGCTTTAAATATCCTGGCGCCGAAGAATACATGCTCAAGGATATCTCTTTCAAGGCCAAACAGGGCGATACGATAGCAATCGTTGGTTCGACCGGTTCCGGCAAGACTACCCTTGTGAATTTGATTCCGCGCCTCTACGATTCGAGCGAGGGCGTGATTTATGTCGATGGCGTAGACGTAAAAGATTTCAAGCAATCTGCCCTGCGTAACAAGATCGGCTACGTTCCGCAGCGCCCAGTCATGTTTGACGGCTCCGTACTCATGAATACCGCTTACGGCGATAATGGTCAGAAAAAAGACAACGATTATCTCAAGAAGGCGCTCGAAATCGCCCAAGCCAAAGACTTCGTCGAGAAAATGCCAAAGAAATACAATTCACATATCGCTCAGGGCGGCACCAATGTTTCAGGTGGCCAAAGGCAGCGCCTCGCGATTGCCCGTGCGATTGCCAGGAAGCCAGAGATCTTTATCTTTGACGACTCCTTCTCGGCGCTCGATTTTAAGACCGACGCTAAGCTCCGCAAGGCTCTCAAAGAAGAGGTCAAAGATACGACGAGTATTATCGTGGCGCAGCGCATCGGCACGATTATGCACGCTGATCAGATTCTCGTATTAGATAACGGTAAATGTGTCGGCAAAGGCACCCACAAAGAATTATTAAAGAATTGCGAAGTTTACAAGCAGATTGCGCTTTCGCAGTTAACAAAGGAGGAGCTCAATGTTTAACGGAGGACCGGGCGGACGCAGAGGCGGTGGCGCCCCACAGAAGAGCAAGAACTTCTTTGCCGCCATGAAGAGGCTCTTCAAAGAGTTGCATGGATTAATTGTTCCGATTATTATCGCCTGTTTGTTTGCGACGGGCGGCTCGCTTTTGATGATTTTTGCGCCAGATATCGTGTCGGATTTGACCGACGAAATTGCGAAGGCCATCCCAGGCCTACCAGTAGATTTCGGCATAGTTAGCAAAATTGCTATTATTCTCGCAAGTATGTATGTCGCAGGCGCCCTGCTTAACCTATTTGAGCAGCTTTTAATGGCTTGGGCTTCGACGCGCTTTGGCCAAGATTTGCGCGGACGCATTGCGAAGAAAATCAACCGCTTACCACTGAGCTATTTCGACAAGAATCAGACCGGCGATATTCTTTCGCGCGTTACGAACGACGTAGATTTGGTCGCCCAGAGCTTGAACCAGTCACTTTCGACCCTGATTTCCGAATCGGCTTTGCTTGTCGGTGCTGCTATTGCCATGATTCTAACGAATTTCCATATGGCCGCCGTGGCGATTGGCGCGAGCTTATTTGGCTTCGTGGCAATCGGTATCATTCTGACCGTTTCGCAAAAATACTTCACAATGCGCCAGGAAGAACTCGGTAAGCTCAACTCGCACATTGAGCAGATTTATTCTGGTCTTCTAGTTGTAAAAACTTACAACGGCAAGAACGATTCTGACAAGAAATTCGACAAGTATAACGAGAGCGTACGCATGGCTAACCAGAAGAGCCAGTTCCTCTCGGGCCTCATGCCACCAGTCATGCAGTTTATTGGCAACTTTGGCTATGTCGCGGTTTGTATTGCAGGTGCGCTCCTCGTGCGCGTTGATGTGATTTCATTCGGTACAATCGTGGCCTTCATTACCTACGTCCGCTTGTTTACTTCCCCACTTTCGCGCATCGCTCAATCTGCCAGTAGCCTGCAGTCTGCCGCCGCCGCAAGCGAGCGCGTGTTTGAGTTTATTGACGAGGCTGAGCTTACGCCAGACAGCACATATGAGATCAAGATTAAGAAGGATAGCATTAAGGGCGACATCGAATTCTCGCACATTAACTTCTCTTACGATGGCAAGCCAGTGATTCATGATTTCTCTGCCGAGGCTAAGGCCGGCCAGAAGGTCGCCATTGTAGGTCCAACTGGCGCCGGCAAGACCACGCTCGTGAACCTCTTGATGAAGTTCTACGATATCGACAGCGGTGATATTATTATCGATGGCCAATCCACGAAGGGCATGAAGCGTAGTGATTTACATTCGCTCTTCACGATGGTTTTGCAGGATACCTGGATGTTCGAGGGTACTTTGCGCGACAATATTGTTTACAACCGCGAAGGCGTGAGTGACAAGAAGATCATGGAAATTTGCAACAAAATCGGCCTTTCGCACTTCGTAAAGACCCTGCCAGACGGACTCGATACGCAAATCGGTGAAAACGAATCGATCTCGGCTGGCCAGAAACAGCTTCTAACGATTGCGCGCGGTATGGTCGAAGATGCGCCATTCCTCATCCTAGACGAGGCAACCAGTAACGTCGATACCCGCACCGAGGAATTAGTCCAGGCCGCCATGGATAAGCTCATGGAAGGCCGCACAAGCTTCGTGATTGCGCACCGTCTCTCAACCATTCGTAACGCCGACAAAATTATTGTCTTGCGCGAAGGCAAGATTGTAGAATCTGGCACACACAAAGAGCTCATGAAGCAAGACGGTTTCTACGCCGAGTTATACAACTCTCAGTTTGCCCTTTAGGCCTCAGTTATGCCCCGAGCAGCTAATTAAACAATATTCCCCAGACCGTTTTGTGTCTGGGAAATATTCGTTTTATTAGTGTTAGATACTAAGATGTATTTTCATCCCTGGCTTACACTCAGCCTTACTATCGATAACATAGGTCTTCTCGTCGCCAAACTCAATACGTTCATCTTTCCATTCGCCATCTTCTTTGACCTTGATGCTTGGCTTGCCATTAATTGTAATGAGTTGCAAATTCGCCTCTTCTAATGATTCGGTGCGGAAGATATCTGATTCACTTACACTGAACATGTCACCATCCGCAACACCGAAGTAACGATAGCTTGGCGCATCTTCGTCTTCTGTGCAGCCATAAGAAATTCTCAGCATACGCTCACTACCAATCAGCGAAAGATCGTAGCGACGGAATAATACTACGCAGGCCGTAATCACTAGGCCAATAACCACCACAACGGATGCGATATGGTACCAGCGCAAAACAAATTCTTCTTTTGGCGTCGGTGCGGCTTTTTTGGTAATTTTCTTCTCGCGCATTGCCTGGCGCGCGACTTTTTCGGCGGTCGCATCGTCGATTTCGATTGGGTCGGTCTTCTTGTCTTCCCTGATTTTCACACGTGGTTTTTTCTCGGTAGATTTTACGGTTTTTTCTGACATTTTTCTCCTTTATAATTCATTGTACTATCGTGAAAACTTTTTTGCTAATTTTGGCTATGCGCTTGTGCTTTAAAGTTTTAAAGTGCTATACTAGGTAATAGATGAAAATATTAATGCTCGGATGGGAACTCCCCCCGAATAACAGCGGCGGACTTGGAGTAGCATGTCAGCACTTGTCTGAGGCGCTTGCAAAGCAGGGCGTTGATATTGATTTTGTTGTCCCTTACGAAGCCGAGCATCATCTTAAGAATGTGCGCGTTTTATCCGCACTTCACATCGATCCGCTCTACCGTTACGGTGGTAGCGCTTACGATAACAAGCGTATCGAAGAAAAGCGCTTTGCTGTCAACAACGGCAAAAAACTGATGTCGATTCGCGACGTTCAGCACGATTATTGTAAATTCGTCGAACGTTATCTTATGGAATTCAAGCCAGATCTCGTCCATGCGCACGACTGGCTCACCTACGAAGCAGGTATTATCGCCAAGAAAAACTTTGGCATTCCACTCGTCGCACATGTCCATGCAACCGAATTTGACCGTGGTGGCGCCAATGGCGGCAACCCATTAATTCATGAAATTGAGTACCAGGGTCTCGTCTGGGCAGATAAAATTATCGCCGTAAGCGAAGCTACCAAGCAGATTATCATTGACCGCTACAAGATTCCTGCCGACAAGATTGATGTCGCCTACAACGGCTTCGAAACGCCAAAAGACAACTACCACTTTGATAGTTCCGATTACACTTATCTCGAAAGCATGAAGCGCAAGGGCTACACTATCGTTTCGACCGTTGGCCGCTTCACGCTACAAAAAGGTCTTTTCCATCTCATGCATGCCGCAGCCCGCGCAATCAAGATTCATCCAAAGATGCTCTTCCTCTTTGCCGGCGACGGCGAACAAAAAGAAGGGCTCATGCGTCTCTCGGCCGATCTTGGCATCTCACAGAACGTTATCTTTACTGGTTTCGTCCGTGGCAAACAACTCCGCGACGTTTACAGTATCTCTGATATCTTCGTTATGAGCTCTGTCTCCGAACCATTCGGCCTTACCGCTCTCGAAGCCGCCCATCACGGCAACGCTCTAGTTATTACTAAACAATCTGGCGTGGGCGAAGTCCTCAACTCAATCGTTCGTTACGATTTCTGGGACGAAGACAAGCTGGCCGGCGCACTCGTCAACATCGCCGAAAGTCCAGCCCTCGTCACAACTTTGCGCGATGGTATCAAGCGCGAATACGGACGCATCTCTTGGGACGACGTTGCGGAAAAGTGCGTCCAAGTGTATGATGAAGTTAGCAAAAACAAAAGAAACAGGTTTTAAGAGAGGTAATACTGGATGCGATCGATCGTATTATATTTGCATATGCATCAGCCATATCGGCTAAAACATTACAGTATTTTTTCTGTTGGCCATGACCATGATTACTGGACCGAAAAAGATTGGTACGCCGGCACTAATAACGAGCGCATCTTCAAAAAAGTCGCCGAAAAGTCCTACACCCCAATGCTCGGCATCATCGAGAAATGCCTCAAGAATTATCCTGGTTTTAAAGTTTCCCTTTCTATCACCGGTACTTTTATTGAACAGGCTCAAGAATGGGCTCCAGAAATCATCGAAACCTTGCAGCGTATCTGCAAAACTGGCCGCGTCGAAATCGTAGCCGAGACCTATTACCATTCGCTCGCTTTCTTCTTTGATCGCAAAGAATTCGAAGCTCAGGTTATCAAGCATCAGGAAATGATTAAAGAATTGTTCGGCGTCGAAACGCAGGTTTTCCGCAACACTGAGCTTTCTTACAACGACGACCTCGCCAAGTGGGCTGATGGCTTTGGTATGAAGGGTATTTTGGCCGAAGGTTGGGACAAGGTTCTCGAATGGCGCAGTCCGAATTTCGTTTATCGCCCAGCTGGTTGCCAGCATACCAAGCTCCTCATGAAGAATTATCGCCTTTCCGACGATATCGCTTTCCGTTTCTCGGACAAGCACTGGAAAGAATGGCCGCTCACGGTCGAAAAGTACCAGAGCTGGCTCGAAAAAGCCACTTTACGTGGTCCACTGATTAACCTTTTCATGGATTTTGAAACATTCGGCGAAAATATTTGGGAAGATACCGGCATCTTTAAGTTCTTCGAGCATCTTGTTTACAGTTGGCTCCAGGACAAGGATAATAACTTCCTCACTGTCAGCGAAGCTTGCGACAGCGAAGAACCAAAGGCTGAAATTTCGATGCCTTGGACGGTTACTTGGGCTGACACCGAACGCGACCTTTCTGCCTGGCTAGGCAACTCGATGCAGCACGAAGCTCTACAGGCCGTTTACGAGCTCAAGGGCGATGTCTTTGACAGCAAAGATAAAACTCTGCTTGAAGATTGGCGCCGCTTGCAGACTAGTGACCACCCATACTACATGTGCACGAAATATTTCAACGATGGTGACGTCCATGCCTACTTCTCGCCTTACGATTCGCCATATGACGCATTCTTGTACTATATGAACGCCCTACGCGACATGCGCGAGCGCCTCGATACAATTACCGAGAAGAACAAGAGACTCAGCGCTTCAACTACCAAGGCAGAAGCAATTACAAAAAGCGCATTAGATAAGTAAAAAGACGGCCCGAAAGGCCGCCTTTTTCTGTACCCCTAAGTTTTTAAAATCCCTTTATTCACCGAGCAGATGAGCATTGTATTTCGCAAGGCAATCACGCACGCGTTCCAGACGTCTGTCGCCGAACCCCTTGATATTCAGAAGGAAATCCGCCGTGACCCTGGTCAGATCACCAACGGTTTCGATACCATAATTCGTCAGGAGTTCGCGCGCTTGAGCGTCCAGCGGAAGCGACAACACCGGGAATTTCTCGGCAATTTTGCTGTCCAGTGCCAGGTGCTGCTTGCTGTAAGATCGTGCATTCAGCGCAAAGAGCGCCAGCTTTTCGCGCACATCGAGCAGACAGTGCTGACAGCCCTTTGCGTCTCCATCCTTGAAAAGATCAATCCTGTCCACGAGAGCCGCGACGGCCGGCCAGCTTATTGCCAGGCCATTATAATCCGCCAGCGAGACGAGGCCGAAGCGGCCATTGAGATATTCATGCTCAAAACGAAACGCAACCTGCGCCAGTGTCGGCAGATATTTTGCATCCGGAGGCGTTGCGCCGTCATCGTCGCGAAGCGCCCATTCGACTGCTTCTCTTTCCGACGCGCTGCGCTCCTGTAGGAACGCGTCGACCTCATAGGCATCAAACTTCGCCAATGCACGCTCATCAATTTTACGCTCAGCTATCTTGAAAGCCATAACAACAAAATTGAAAGGATATTGCTTAGAGAGTTGCAGATTCATAAGGTTCACCCCTTAAAAAGATTTAGACCCTTAGGTCTTAATTGATATTATAACATATTATCGAGTTTTATCAAACAAGAAAAATCCGCGCCACAAGGACGCGGAGTTCCCCCGATTACTTCGCAGGCTTTACGTACGGAACGACAAACACGACGTTCTGGCCGTTAGAGTTGCCTACCGCGCCATTCGCCATAAGAGAATGCTCGGTGCCGCGCAGGCTTTCGAGTCCTCCCCAGGCTGTCGTATGCTCCGAGGTGGAGATATCGCGCACGCCATACTTCTGCGCAAGATCCACCGCCATAGCCTCGAGAGCGAGACGTGGCTTTTTGCCGTGATCGCGAAGGATGAAGCGCTTATCAAACTGCGCGGCGAAGTCTTCGTCAACCTCGTACACTCTCGGATCAGCGCTTGGAAACAGTGCCAGCTTAAGATCTTCGGGTTGAATTGCCCAAAGCCTGTAGAAATAGTCGACCATCGACAGGATGATGTTGTCGCTATCATTATTCAGCTTTTTGGACATAGAGTGGAACACCCCGTAGGCTCCGTTTGGCGCCACAAAGGCACCGGTGACGCAATCTGCGCTGTAGGCTACAGGCACAATGCCTGAGTCGGGCTCACAGATAATGCCGTCTGCTGGAAGCTGCATCGCACGGTCAAAACGGTCGTAGTGCGACATCTTGTAGGCTCTCTTGCCGAGACCAGGACCAAGAATGCGCAGACCATTTTTGTTGGCATACATCACGTCGCTCGTGCCGTGAAACAGCGCGGTACTAACAAAGTCTTTTGCGCCACAAACCGCCATCAGATTCAGCAGGTTCTGTCTCTGATCTGCAAAATTTGGCACGCTCTCTTTGTAAAGATTGTAGTGCATGTCGAGCGTGTATTTGCGCGACAAAGCGGTCAGCGTGGCCACACGGGTAGTGCCGATCGCCCTGCAGACAGGATAGAATTCTGCCAACATGGTCTCGACCTGAAGTGTCGTGTCCAGATTTGGATAGACATACGTCTTGCGGATGCTTTCTGATACCATAAAAACCTCCTTTGGCTATAAGCCAAGCAGTCAGATTTTCGGCTTTTCGGACTGGGGATTGCATAGCCGAATTTTGAACACTCGAAGGCAAGAGTGCTCGAAACTCGGTTATGCATGTTCACTCTGTTTTAAGGTGCAAAAAATATTGTTCTATTATACCACAAAATGCCGTTTTAGTCAATCAAGCGAGCTAGGCAGCGAGCTGTCAAAACTACGTCTTCCGCCGTAGAGCCGCGAGATAAATCCGACACGGGCTTCGTAAAGCCCAGTAAAATTGGCCCAGCCACCTTGGCACCCGCAAACTGCTCGAGCGACTTATACAAGATATTTCCGGCATTAATATCTGGCACAATCAGAACATTAGCCTTACCCGCCACGGCCGAATCTGGCGCTTTCTTGGTGCCGATACGCTCATTTACAGCCGCATCAAGCTGCATTTCGCCGTCAATCAGAATCTCTGGATGTTTTTCGCGCGTACTTGCGATCGCCTCGCGCATCAAATCCATCGTATCATCCTTGCCGCCCGAGCCAAAGGTCGAAAAGCTCAACATCGCCAAGCGCGGCGCTTCGTCCAACATTTTCGTAGCCGCCTCATGCACGAGCTCAATAATGCGCTCCATTTGTTCAAGGGTCGGATGCTTGCAAGTTGCGCCGTCGGAAATAATATACTTACGACCGTCAGGAAGCTCTGCATAGAACAAACTCGTGAATAGCTTTACTTCTGGCTTTGCGAGACCTAGCTTATCCCTGGCCGCCAAGATTACATCACGCGAAGAATAATCGATTCCAGCCACAATCCCGTCCACGTCACCACTAGCCAGCTTCGTAAAGGCTTCCTCGAGCGGCTGCGTTTCAAGAATAGCCTCAATATCCGTCAGCTCGGCTGCCGCCTGCTGTATATATTCATTATCTGCTTCTGGGAATAAGATTCGCTTCATAACCTTATTTTAGCATGTCGAGCCAAGCAAGCATCGCTTCGCTCCCGAGACGCTCAATATTTTCCTGCTCGAGATTATCCGTGGCCTGCTTCAGGCTTTCGGCTTCACTTTTTAGCTCCGCCTCGATCTCGCGGTAATTCTCGGACGAACAATACACCTTGCAGCCATCCAACTTATGCAGAGTTTCCTTGAGCTTTTTGAGTTCAGCTTGATCTTCGACTTCCTTCAATACAGATTCAGCCTCAGAGACCTTGTCGTAGTCCTTGAGCGCAGTATTTAACTTGATATACAACTCATTTTGCTTGAGAAGCTGGCGCCTCTCCGATGCGCCAAGAGCAGCCGAATAGCTTGCCAGTTTTTCTTTCTCCTCGCTCGTCAAAAACGGTTCGATTTTCTCTTCCGAGGAATAATATTTCTCCAAAGTTTCATCAAAGCGCGCCGTCTCGCCTAAACGTAGACTCGCCGACAAGGTAACAATTTCTTCACTCAACTCATTTGCATAAGTTTGGCGCTGCGCCGAAAGATATCGCGCGTGCGAGCGGAGTAGCAAAACCGTCTCGCCCGCCAAGGCTAGAACTAATGCAAATATTGCCAAAAACTTCATTATTTTCTTCATAGCAACCCATTCCCCTGCAAAGTTAGGTAGATCAGGTTCGTATAAGCCCTGCGCCCCTCGATATTCAGGTGAATATGGTCATCATAGAGCAGTTCCGGATGCTGAATGGCGATTTCCCACCAGTCCGCATAATACACATTGTCATGACTGTTTGCAAAGTTCCGAATCGCCGCATTCTGGACATCGCGTGGCTGAGCCTCGCTAGCGTACGCCGTCACAAAAACCACGGCCGACCCGCGAGCGCTATCTACTACCCGTTGCATGATTCCGTCCGTAAAGGTGCGCTCATTCGTCGCCAAGCTCACAATCACAACTGGTGGGATTGAGCCACTCGCCGCCACGGAATCCAAGATTACGTGCGCCTTCTCAATACCGCGCGATTCCATCGCATCGACATAGACGCCCGGAATCGTCGCCTCAAGATCTGCCTTAGCACCCAGCGTCACAGAGTCGCCAATTACTAGAACAGACGCCCCGTTCACATTTGCGCTCGGCGAGGCTGGCGCTGGCGGAACCCAAGCTCTCGCCGCCTCTTCCTCAGCCTCTTGCGCCTCGACTCCGTGTTTGTGAACTTCTTCAACTAAAGCATTAATATTTAGCTCCTGGACATAGCTAATCTTTTGAGCCTCATGATCAGTTTCCATTGCTTCGAGCTGAGTGGTAATATCCGACTTTACCGGAATCGAGAATAGCGCAAAAATCGCAAAGCCCGTCGGAAGCGCCAAAAACGCCAGGCTATAGCGCAAGCGCAGACTCAAAACCTTCCCCGCCGCAGCCGACAACAGCAGGCTCAAAACAATGCAAAGCGCCGCATTGGTCGCCTCGTCAATCTGGAACATGCGCGGCAAAAGAATATATAGCGGCCAGTGGAAGAGATAAATACCAAAAGCATACCTACCCAGATACTCAAGCGGGCGAAGTAGGGCTGGCAAAACCATGCGTCTGCGTTGTAAGTGCAGGATAGCCATCACAATGATTACACCGAGTAAAGCCACAAGCTGTAAATATCCCGCGAAAGCCTGAGAGAATTCTATCTTGATAGCCAATATCAGAAGAACACTTGACGCCAACACCAGTTCTAGTACCGCCGGCCAGCGACGACGGCGAACCGAATACGGCCGAAGCAAGCGCCAAGCCGCCAAGGCAACACCGCCATAAAACGCAAAGGCCTGCGTATCGAGCGCGAAATACGCCCGATTCTCTTCGCCAAAGATAACCGCATAGACATACATCAAGGCAGCGGATATCAGCGAAACACAAAGCGACAACGCGAACGTGCGCCTGAGCACCTTCTTAAAACTGCGCGCCTTAATCGTGACAACACTAATCACAATCGGCAAGCTCATGCAAAGTTGGAATTCCAGTGCCAAAAACCAACAATGCTCGAACAGATTCGGCATCGTCAAATCTTCATAGCTGCCGCCCTGAATAATCTCCTGAATATTTGTAGAAAATAACAAGGCAAACAAAGAATCTAGATGTAGGCCTTCTAGCACGCCATGCGGACTAAAAAGCGCCAAGCAAAGCGTAGTCACTACACAAACAAAGAGCGCCGGCCAAAGGCGCACGATACGACGAAGAATGAACTTTCCGCCCTGAACCGCTTTTTCTTTTTTGTAAGTACTGAGCAGACCAGACCCCAACAGATATCCCGAAATCACCAAGAAAATTTCGACCGCCAGAAAGCCACCCGGCAGAACACCGCGAAAAAAGTGATACACCACAATCAGAGCGATTGCGCAGAGGCGTAGAGTATCGAGTCCAACTACCCAACTCATACCTTAATTATAACTAATAAGGGAGAAGTGATTGATACCAATCTTGAAGATCTTGCAAGAGCGCCATGTTTTCACCCTTGGCGGCCAATTCCTGAATCGCCTTAATATAAGCATCCTTGTGCGAATTAATGCGGCCGAGGCGATATTTCTCCCATTTCTGATGCTCGGATTCCGACAAAACATCTTCGAAATTGCGCGCCTTATAATGCAAGAGCAAATCCGGCAAACGCTCATCGTCGAACTCTGGGTCAAAATGTGCCAAATCCGCCCGGCTCGCCCGGCGCACCGCCAAACAAACGCGGCGATCCTTATCATTCAAGAAGCCATCATAGAGCGCCGATTCACTATCTACGGCTGGCGGAAATTCCGGCTTTTCTTCATTCTCCGTGCGCATGCGCTCGATAAAATCCGGATGAGCCAGGAGACTCGCCTTATTCTTCTCAATGGTTTCCTGGTCGAGTTTAATTTTTTTCCAGCCATCCGCCTGCGTCAGAACACCGAGCGGCGCCACGCATGGGCAGCGATTATATTTCATCTCTTTCACAATCGGGTAGTAGCTCTTGCGTTCTTTATCTGCCAAAAGTTCGTCGAGATTGTAGCGTAAATCAAAAACCAACACACCAGAGTTCTTACTCGGCGCAATCGGAAAAGCCACGGTCGTTTTGCCAAATTCACCCGAATAGCGACCACTCGTATAGACGAAAGGCTGCGGGCGCTCGAGGTTCACCAGCTTCATTACCGCCTTCTTCTCGCGCATCTCAAAGAGATACTTGTAGAGCTGCGACTGCTTATCGCGAATTAAACGCGTCACGCCAATCAAGGCATTCACGTCAGACAAAGCATCGTGCGCTGCTTCATGCTCAATCCCGTTCAGTTTTGTCATGAGCTCCAGACGGTTCGTCGCCTTGCCCTCCTCTGTGACCGGCCAGTTAATATTCTCTGGGCGAAGCGCACGCGTCATGCGCACAACATCAAGCAAATCCCAACGGCTGCGCCCATCGCGCCATTCAAACTCGTACGGGTCATAAAAATTGCGCCAAAAAGTGGCGCGCATAAATTCATCGTCAAAACGAACCGAGTTATAGCCAGTCGCAATCGTGCCCTCGGTAAAAATCTCATCCGTGACGTATTTACAGAACTCCGCCTCGGTTAAGCCGTCCATCTGGGTCGAAAGCGGCGTAATTTTTGTCACCATAATGGCGTATGGGCTAGGCAAAGTGTCATTGCAGAGCTTTACGAGGATATTTACTGGGTCGCCAATCGGATTAAGATCCATATCGGTACGTTGACCGGCGAACTGCATGATGCGATCTTCGCGAGGATTAAGGCCGGATGTTTCTAGATCGTAAAAGAAAAAGCTCTGTTCCATACAGATATAATAGCACAGGAAAAAGCCCGGCTGGCGCCGGGCTTTGCTTGAGCTTACATCACACATTTATTTCATTTGTTGTAGACGAATTCCACAAAGGAATCGAGGATGTTTTCGAAATCCTTGGGCTTCGTCTTTCTCTTGAGGTTGGTCTGCGCCAGGATGAAAGATTCTGCACGGTCGAGCTTGGTTCTTTCCGAGATGTTCGGATCAGATACCACAGCACGAACCGCACACTTTTCCTTGCGAGCCAGAGTACGAACGATTGTGTCAAACTCCTTGTGGCAGACTTTGTCGTAGAGGCCCCATTCTTCGTAGACATGGAGTCTCACGTCGTTGCGCAGAGATGACAGGAACAGCTTCTTGGCCGAGACGAACTGCGCAAAGCGCGCAATCAGGATCACGAAAGGCATCGTCAGAGCGCCGCCAAACATCATCAGAATGATAAATGCAAATTCCGTGTAACCATGATTCCACAGAATTTGCAGAATACCCGCTCCGTGATAATGATTGGCCAGCACGATGGCGTAGATGGCATAAATCACGGCCAGGCCCCAGTCGAAACTGGTGCTCGGCATGATAACTGCCAGACCCTTTTCGCCTTTCGGAGCTGCGCCAGTGCGACGGTGCGAATCTGCCACCCGAGTTGCCTTGTTGCCCACAGAACGATATCTGCGGACACGGCTGTCGATGGGGCGAATACGCACGATAAAGAAGCTCAACGCAGCGATGATCGCGAGTCCCAGGATCAGTGCAAGGATGAAGGCGGGTTCGATCCCGCCAGGCGTGAATTCATAATAATTTTCGTTTCTCATACGAGAAACCCCCTTTCTAATGTTCGATAATCTACGTAAGCTCAAGCAGATTATAGCTTTCTAATTATACCACAAATCACCAAAAAAGTCAACGCGCTTATGACATTAACTTCTCTGTTTAAGGCTCCTATTCGGCGGCCGCTTCAGAACCTTCGTCTTCTTCGGTCGAAGTATTATTGTTTATCGAGCCACCGTAGTAAATTTCCATATAGAGCTGATAGTATTCGTCTGGATATGCCGGTTCTTCCTTGAGCGGAACAAGCATGACAACGAACTTGAGCGGACTGTTAGCCGGGATTACGCCGTTATCCGTTTCGCCGTAAGCCAAGACGGAAGGAATAGTAATTTCGCGAACACCACCGATGCGCATACCAGAAATACCTTCGAGCCAACCCTGAATCATAGCCGTGCTACCCGTGAGTGGGAACTTGAGAGATTTTGGACTGCTCGTATTATCAAGGGAAGAATCAAAGATTGTACCGTCCGACAACCAGCCAATGTAGTAGGCTGAGTAGTCGACGTTCTGCGTACCGTCCTCAATCTTGTCGCCGCTACCCTTCTTGAGGTCTTCAGTCTTGAGCTCGTCAACATCGGCAGCGTTGAAGCCCTTCACGCGACTCTTGTAGCTTACAAAAGTGTCAAAGTATTCCTTAGACAAATCTTCCGCGATTGCGTCGACCTCTTTTTGATGCTCCTGCGCGAGCTGGTTTAGACGATCTTGCTTTTCGCTCATTTCAAGACTTGCGGCATCCTCATTATCCTGGCCAATCACAATGCCAGCATAGATGGCAAAAGTTGAGCCAAGCAAAAGCACTGCGACAAGGATAAAGAATATGCGCATGCGTGGACTGGTCGTTCTGTCTTCATTCTTAATCATTTGTATTCACCTCCGTTATCTGCCCACCGGTTATAGTTTGACTTCCTCTAATTTCTTCATTATATCTTGAATCGCCTGTTTTGTCAGAGTCTTATTGAGATCCGAGAATTCGAAACGGAAGCTCACATTCTTCGTGTGCTGGCCTTCGGCCTGGAAGATGGAGACTGGGCGAATCTTGTAGATATAACCACTTTCGTCGAAGATTTGACGAAGAGCCTTCTCGATACTGTCGTAAGACTGAGCTTCTGGCACCGTGAGAGTCAAATCGCGTTCGACCGACTGGAACTGACTGAAACGGATGAGCTTAGCCTTCTTAGAACCAGCAAGTTCGAGCATGCGATTAAGGTCAAGCTCAAAACCGGCCGTACCCTGCGGAAGTTTGAATTCGCGCACAACCTTGAGTTTGAGTTCGCCCAAGTAGCCGAGCAATTCATCGCCAGCATAGATGGCGGCGGAACGCTTTGGTTCGTAGTAAGCATTACTCTGATCTTTTTCGGCAGTAAACTCACGAATTTCGAAGTCGATTGCAAGGTTCTCTAGTAAAGCTTCGAGATAATGCTTGGCGGTATAGTAGTTGCTTTCAGAACTATCATCCACGAAGAGGCTGGCGAGCTGATGGCGGCCGTTCGGTACGTTCTGTTCATCAACGCCATCCGCGCGGCGATAAATCTGGTTCATTTCGAACATCGCGAAGCGCTTATAACCACCGCGCAAGTTGCCGTAGGCCTTATTAACTAGCGATGGCAAGATACTCTGGCGAATATACTGCAAATCTGGCGAAATCGAGTTTGTAATACGATAGGAATTCTTAGCATCCTGGCCATGCTTTTCAAGCAAATCACCATGAATGAACGAATAGGTCAAAGCTTCGTTGGCGCCACGAGCGCTCATGAAATTGCGAATGCGCGTCTTGAGAGCGAAGCGTGGGCTCGGATCAGCCGTCGCGTGGAGCGGCAAGACTGGAGCAATATTGTCGAAGCCACTGAGGCGACCAATTTCTTCGTAGATATCTTCTGGGATATGAATATCCGTACGCCAGTAAGGCACTTCGCAGCGAAGCTTGTCGCCCGAGAGCTCAGTCTTGAAGTTAACATTCTCGAGGATCTTGGCGGTTTCTTTGCCGCTGAAATTCGAGCCAAGAAGGCTATTCATCTTTTCGATCGAGATTTCAACTTCGATGGCCTTTGGTGCCTTCTTCTCGCTATCGAAGAGAGCGATAGGCTTAAGGGCTGGAGCTTTGCGGGCAAATTCAAGCGCAGCTGGCAAAGTCTGGCCAGATGGCTGACCCTTCGTGAAGCGCGTGATGGCTTCCGAGAAGATGCCATGTGTCATCTGCGTCTTGCGAAGATTGAAGAGACTAAAAGTAGCCGACTCGAGAATAATACGCTTGGTGTTTTTGTCGATCTTAGTATTGTCGCCACCCATCGCACCAGCGAGCGCCACTGGGACGTTATTGCTAGTGATTAAGATGTCGTTTTCAGTAAGTTCGACTTCCTTTTCGTCGAGCAAAGTGAGTTTTTCGCCGTTCTTTGCAGCGCGAACGATGATCTTTGGATTCTTGGTCTTACCAATCTCGAGGAACTTGTCGTAATCAAAGGCATGAAGCGGCTGACCAGTCAAAAGCATGAGATAGTTCGTCAAATCAACTACTGGATCGACTGGGCGCATGCCAGATTTACAAAGATAAGTGCGCTCAAGCGTGAGATATTTCTCGCTGTATTCGCCGTGCGGTTTCAAAACAACCGCCGTGTAGCGTGGGCAAAGTTTTTCGTCAGCGATTTCGATATCCAGGTCGATATCTTCCTGTTCGAAATCCGCCTTGGTCTCGAGTAGCCATTCTGGAGTCTTGAATTCTTTACCAAGGATACCGGCAACCTCGCGTGCAAAACCAATTACACCAAAGGTGTCTGGGCGATGTGTGAGAGATTTATTCTCGATATCGAGAACAATATCATTAAGTTCATAGATTTCGACGAGCGTCATACCAGGCTTAGCGACGGCTGGGTCGAGCTCAGCGATACCAACATGGTCGCCACCAAAATCAAGCTCGTCAGCACCGGCCAACATGCCATAAGAATCGTATTTCTTGAGCATTTTGCGCATGCCAATGACGAATGGCTGATCTTCGTGGACACTCTCCGGAACGACTGCGCCTGGTGCAATCCAAACTGCCATCATGCCAGCGTGAACGTTTGGTGCACCACACATGACCTGAATAAGGCCCTTTTCGTTGCGAGCGATGCCGTCCATCTTGCCACCATCGTCGATATAACAGAGCGAAAGATGTGTGTCTGGGATTTTTTCGGCACTTTCAACCTTAACGGCAAAAATGTTGTCGTATTTGTGAGTTTCATCAATCACGTCTTCGACCTCGACCAAGCGCGAGCCGATCAAACGAACAAGCTCGTCGTCCGAGACATCAATGTCGACGTATTTTTTGAGCCAATTAAGCGAGATTAACATGCAAACTCCTTCAAGAAATCAAGTTTTGCGGATTCGAAATAACGCACATCAAAAAGATTGCGCTTGAGCATAACAAGACGGTCAATACCGCCGCCCCAAGCGAAGCCGTGATATTCTTCTGGGTTAATGCCAGCTTCCTTGAGAACGTTCGGGTGGATCATGCCACAACCGAGCATTTCGAGGAACTCACCCTTTTTGCCAGCGAGAGCTTCTGGCTTTTCGATCATAAATTCAAGTGATGGCTCAGTGAATGGGAAGAAGCCAGGCTGCGTACGAATGTTGAGCTTCTGGCCGTAATATTTTTCGAAGAATTCGCGCAAAATGCCGAGCATGTTACCAAGAGTACAAGTTTTGGAAACATAAACACCTTCGCACTGGTAGAAAGTATGTTCGTGCGTTGCATCGAGGTCTTCGTTGCGATAGACGCGACCAGGAACAGCAACGGCAATTGCCTCACCCTCGTCGAGCTTGTGCTTGTAAGCCTTTAAGATGCGGTTCTGCATGGTACTGGTATGAGCTGGTGGAATATAACCTTCCTCGGTACGGAAAGTATCGAAGTTATCGCGGGCTGGATGCGCCTTAGCAAAGTTAAGGCTGTCGAACATATGGTATTCGTCATCGAGCTGCTGTGACTCAACCACATCAAAACCCATCGACTGGTAGATCGCCATGACGCGATCAAGCTCGGTCATGAGCGGATGCTGGCTACCTTCGTCGGCCGTCAAAAACTCTGGCAACTGACCATTGACCGCACAAGGGGCGGTAATATCGAGCGGTTGAACATCTTGCTCGAGCGCAGCTTCCTCGGCGGCGGCAATTTCCGCCATTATTTTTTGCTTCTTTTCGTTTAGCTTGCGACCAAAATCACCGCGCTCTGCAGCAGGAATATCCTTCATCTTGGAATATTCTTGATTGAGTGCCTTGAGGGCGGCTTTTAGCTCGGCGATTTTATCGCTAGTTTTCTTCTCCACAACACTTGGCATAATACCTTAAATTTTACTACTTATAGAGAGAAAACTCAACTTATGCCGCTTATTTCAAGACAAAAATCACAATGAGCGAAAGCACAGCAAGAAAGACAAGCGTACCCCAAAACCAGGTGCTCGCCGTAGACTTATGCATGCCGTCAAGATAGGAAGAATCTTCGACGAGATCGAGATCTTCGCCAAGGGAATTCTCGTCTGCACGGCGACGCAGATCAGCGGTAATCTTATTCTGCAAGTCACTGCGTTCTTCGTCTTTCTCTACTAAAAACCCCACTTTTCCTCCTTTTTTCTAATCTGTTTTATACCATTGTAGCAAATTTGTGGTATATTGAGGCTATACAGATATTTTAAGAGGAGGTATAGATGGCAAAGTCTAAAGCCAAGCATGCTAAGCGCAATAAAAACGCTCAGCATAATACTGTCGAAGCCGAGAAAGCCAAGATTGCCAAAAAGGGTGAGGAAATTATCGACGACGAAGAACTCGAAGAAGTTGTCGAGGATGAAGAAGTAGTCGAAGAAGACGACGATCTCGAAGAAACCGAAGACATCGAAGACGAAGAGGATGACGATGAGGAAGATGAGGATTCCGAAGAGGACGACGAGGACGAAGATGAGGATGACGACGAGTCTGATGAGGATGACATAGACGAGGACGAAGATAATTCCGACGACGACGAGAACGACGAGGAAGAGTCCGACGAAGACGAAGATTCCGAAGAGGATGAAGACGACGACGAGGATGAGGACGAAGACGACGACTCCGACGAAGACGATGACGACGAAGAGGAAGAAGACGATGACCTCGACGATGAGGACGAGGACGACGATGAGGATGACGAAGAGGAAGAAGTAGTCATCACTAAGAAAGCCTCAAAGAAGGAAGCCAAAAAGGCTGCCAAGGTCACCAAAAAGAAAGCTAAGAAGGAAAAGACTGCCAAGGTCATCACCAAGAAGGTCGTTATGTCCGACAAGGGACCAAGCAAGGTCAAGCAGTTCTTCTCCCGCAAGGGCGATGCAAACGAAAACATCCTAACGATTTTCCGCGACACCAAGATCATCGGTGCTATTATCGGCGAAATCGTTGGTGTAGCCATTATTACAATGATCGCTTTGACGCTCGGCCTATTTAACCCACTTTACATGGTATTAGCCTATGTCGGTATTACTGCCGCTATCGTCAAGCTTTCCGGTGCACATCTTAACCCAATCGTTACTGCCGGTATGATGGCTAGCCGCCGCGTTTCTGCTATCCGTGGCGTAATCTATATCATCTCTCAGGTTCTCGGTGCTTGGGTTGGTTACTGGATTATCAGCTCCTTCCACAAAGCTGGCATCGCTGCAGGTAACATTGAAGAAGCAACTTCCGCTCTTCCAACACTCGCGCAGGCCGATGAGCTATCCGGCGCAGTCGAAGGCTCTAGCCTACTCGGCGCAGTCAGAATGATTGAATTTGTTGGCGCTATTATCATTGCCTTCTTCTTCGCTCGTGCACAGCGCGTCAAGAAGAACACTGCCGCTTTTGCAATCACGGTTGCATCTGGCGTCTTTATCGCAATGGTTATCGCAGTTGTCGCAAACAGCAACTTCTTTATGCTCCAGAGCAACACCTTTATCATGAACCCAGCCGTTGGTATGATTTATGGTATCTTCCCATCCAGCGCAACCGGTTTTGATGCTCTCATGAGCGCATTAATGCCAATGCTTGTAAGCTACGTAATTCTACCAATTATCGGTGGTATTCTCGGCTTCTATCTATCTGATTTCGCAACCATCTTGAATGGCGAAGATCTCAAAGATAACGTCGAAGAATAAAAGCTTCTAGCACAAAAAGCTCCCCATTCCGGGGAGTTTTTTGAGGGCAAGAAAAATCCCGCCCGGAAACCGAGCGGGAGACGAAAGGAAAATCAAATGGAGTGGGCCACGCGACTCACGAGCTCATCGTAGCCGATACCCTTCTCAGACACACTGATAGCGATCTTGCTGTCGGAGATATGGTGAATTTCGAACCGGAACTCGTCCTTTTCGTATTCGCATGCCCCGATCAGGTAGCCGACCACCCAGGCCATATCAGCGTTGTAGTCCTTCTGGAAGTCGGGATCAGCATTAAAGTCGCCCTGGCTGTCACGGTCGCGGAATTCGCGGGTGATGACAACCTCCTTGTCGAGTGAGCCTGTAGCGGTCAGCAGCAGCTGAGTGTTGCCCATATCGTCGTACTTGATACCGACAACGCCGCCCTCCTTGGTGTTGCGATAGACCTTCATTAGTCCATCATCCCCTTTCTTGGTTTGATAAGTTGCGCGTTCCCTATCTCTAGTATGGTCCGAGGAACGAACTATTTTATTATATCATATTTTGCTATTTTTATCAAGGCACGCAAAAAGCCACCCCTGTTTGGAGCGGCTTTTGCTTCAAGTTTAATTACTCAGTAACACCGAGCTCAATGCGCTTGAACTGCTTGACGTTGATGTTTTCGCCAAACTTTGCGATGTTTTCCTTGATGAATTCAGCGACAGTCTTCTTATCGTCGAAGATGTATGGCTGGTTCATAAGAACAGCGTCTGCGAAGTGCTTCGAAACCTTCTTTGCAAGGATGTCAGCCTTCTTGTCTTCTGGCTCTTTACCAGTGAGGCTTGCTTCAGCTTCTTTGATAGCTTCTGCACGTTTTTCTTCTGGGATCTGATCTTCAGTGACATAAAGTGGATTCATCGAAGCGACCTGCATAGCAAGCTTGTGAGCCATATCTTTGAAATCGTCAGTGTTAGCAACGAAAGAAGTCTCACAGTTGACTTCAATGATAGCACCGAGGCGGCCGTCATGGATATAAGCATCAACGACACCTTCGCGGGTTTCGCGATCGCCACGCTTTTCAGCCTTGGTTAGACCTTTCTTGCGCATTGCGGCGAGAGCTTTGTCGAAATCACCCTTAGCTTCAACGAGGGCTTTCTTAGCGTCGGTCAAACCAACACCAGAGAGTTCCTTAAGCTTCTTGATGAGTTCGATGCTGATAGCTTTTGCTTCACCAGCTACTTCTTTTGCAGTTTTTTCTGCCATTTTTCCTCCTTAGGAAGTTTTATTTTTTAGCAAGATTAGTTCTTAGCGATTTTAGCTTTGCCGTCTTTGATAGCAGCAACGAAGTAGTTCAAGATAGTCTGAACTGACTTGATAGCATCATCGTTGGCTGGGATTGGGTAGTCGACGACGGTTGGATCAGTGTTCGTATCAGCGATAGCGAAGACGGGAATGTTAAGAGTCTTAGCTTCCTTGATAGCGTTCTTGTCCTGAATCATATCGGTAACGATAACTGCGACTGGCTGCTTGTTCATATCTTTGATGCCGCCATAGCGTTCGTTAAGCATGTCGATTTCTTCCTGGAAGCGCTGAACTTCAAGCTTATTGTAGCGCTTTTCAAGTTCGCCAGTAGCCATGCGCTTTTCGAGGCTCTTGAGCTTCTGGATCTGCTTGTTGATAGTATCGACGTTAGTTAGCATACCGCCAACCCAACGAACCGTGACATATGGCATGTCGACAGACTCTGCGGATTCCTTAACGAGATCCTTGAGCTGCTTCTTAGTGCCAACGAAAAGAATCTTTTCGCCCTTAGCAGCGAGCTTAGTAAGCTCTGGAAGAGCGTTATCGAGAGATTCGACAGTCTTTTCGAGGTTGATAATGTGAGCGCCATTGCGCTTGCTGTGGATGTATGGAGCCATCTTTGGGTGCCAGCGGCTGGTCTTGTGACCAAAATGTGCACCAGCAGCAAGAAGCTCCTTAATGTCTACTTTGACAGGCATTAGTACCTTCTCCTTTGTCTAGGGGATGTTCGCAACAATCCTAGACTGTTTCGTTAAATATTATTACTTCGCTATTATATAACATTTCTTTGGAAATGGGAAGGGGTTTATATCTGGAAAATCTTGACAAAAAGCCACTCCGAAGAGCGACCTTTTGATGCTATTTATAAGCTTCGAGCGTGACAGTTGTCGTATAAGTATCGTTGCCACGAATATATTCAACTTCAATCATATCGCCTACCTTATATTCGCTTACGAGCGTACTCAGAGAGCCGGCCGTACCGATTTGGACGCCGCCAATCTTTGTTACGATATCGCCTTCTTTGAGGCCAGCCTTCGCTGCTGGACCACCCGCGATCACGGTACCGCCACGAGTATCCGAACCGACACGTAGGTAGGCACCATACTTCACTGGCAAAGAGTAAGCTTCGGCGATTTCTGGCGTAATGCTCGTATAAGCCACACCCAGATAGGCACGTTCCGCACGACCATTCTCGATTAGACCGTTCAACATACCCTTCGTGGCCGAAATCGGAATCGAGAAGCCGAGGCCATTGTATTCGGTCGAAGTAGCAGTATTGATACCAATCACTTCACCAGCCGCATTAACAAGTGGGCCACCCGAGTTACCAGGGTTAATTGCTGCATCGGTCTGAATCAAATCTGCCAAGTTTTCACCATTCGTACCATCGGAATCATAGGCCGTAATCGAGCGACCAAGGCCGCTTACGATGCCTTCGGTCACCGTATTCTGGTAGGCGCCGAGAGCATTGCCAATTGCAAGCACCGGCTGACCAACTGCGATTGTCTTTGAATCGCCCAGCGCAACCGTTGGCAAATCTGACACGCCATTAATCTTCAAGTAAGCAACATCATTAAGTGGATCCTGACCAGCAATCGAGACATCATCGTAAGTGTCACCGTTATCCATAATGACAGAAATCTTGTTTGCGCCTTCAATAACGTGCTTGTTGGTAATAATATAGCCATCAGCCGTCACGATCATACCAGTACCAGCCGCCTGAGTTGAGTTGTCATAAAAGCGACTCGTCGAGTAGGTTTCAGAGACAATCGAAACCACCGCTGGCGTAACCTTGCTGACGATATTCGCAATCGAAGTTTCTTCGAATTCGACCGTATTGCCATTGTAGTAGCCACCTGCAACCGTCGCCGTCTTGGCTGGATTATTGCTACGCGCAACTGCCCAGACTGCTACGCCAATGCTACCAAATGCAATCAAGAGCGCAAAGATTGATAGGACAACCGCAGCGACCCCTGCTCCGTTGGAAGTTTTTGGCGCCTGATTAGCCTTTGGATTTGAGCGATAATTGCGCCAATCATATGGATCCTTAGCTGGAAGCGGCTGTGCCGGACGATGTTCTAGCTTTGGCACGACTGGTGCTGGATTAGTAGTGTTCTGGTTTTCAGGAGTATTCCCACTCTCCATTAAAATCTCCTTTCTTTAAAAACAATTCTAAACGTCGAAATTGGCCTTCGAGAACAAGAATACCATCACGAGTATAAGCGAAACTAAAAACACAACCGGCAACACGATATCTTCAGCGCGAATCTTGCCATCATGCTTAAGGGCAGACAAATAACCCTTGGAAGCCACAAAGAAGACCAAGAAAGCAGCGATTGGAAGCTGAGGAATCGCAATCGAAGTATCAAATAAATTAACGCGATACACGATCGACCAGTGATAGAAAATCCAGCTAAGCTCAGTTAGGAGCATACCCGAAATAAAGGTCGAGAGCGTAAAGTCGCGGTCGTCGCCCTGCATCAAAACGTGACGGCTCGAACCGTAGCCAATAATAAAGCTGACAATGCCACAGAAGACTGGATTAAAATGCGCAAGGCCGATCGCCACCACGAAGCTACCAAAGAAGATTGCGCAAGCCGCCTGAATACGCGTAAAGAGCGCGGAAGTTTGCGGCTTAATAAAGACTAGCCAAAGCGCATAGATTACCGTGAGAATATAGTGCCACGCATTGATATTATCCGTACCAGCCAAATAGACCAAGAAGACCAAGCTGGCGCCAACAATAAAATCTACCAGGTTTGCCTTGATGTTTACCCACCAATAGCGCGGGCGCACCGCAATCACACGCCACTTCGAAAGAAGAACTAACAAGATACCAAAAACCCAGTTGCCCGAGATGACCGTCAAGGCGGTCGAAGCGAGTGCAAGACCAATATTCAAGGACACATGCACCAAAGAACTGAGAGCATTACGTCCCTTACGGAGCATTACATAATCTGCCATAACTTTCTTAATTCTAGCACAGGGCGTGGTTTTGCGCCACTTATGCTAAAATGAGTATATGAATTTGGAAGGCAAAAAGCTAAGCTTCGCACAAAAATATCCAGCCCTGAAAGACATCCTGAGTTTCTTGAGTTTCGTGGCCGCCGTCGTCTTTGGCACTTTCGTTTTGAATACCTTTGTTTTTCGAAGCTACAATGTGGTCGGCGGAAGCATGGAGAACACCTTGCATTCTGGCGAGCGCGTAATTGTAAATCGTCTCAAGGTTACCTTTGATCATTTCCTTGGCAAAGAATACGTTCCAGAACGTGGCGAGATTATTATTTTCGCCAACGGCGGCAACGGCGAGACCAAGAGCTGCGAGCCACAAACCGGCATTGCAGATCAATATATCGTGAAGCGCACCATCGCTTTTCCAGGCGAACGCGTCACGGTTAAAGATGGCGTTTTGACAGTTTACAACGAGCAACATCCAGAAGGCTTCCATCCAGACGACGAAACCCGCAAGTCCGACACCGATGGCCCAAAGGCTTATAGCTCAGGCGATGTCGACATCATCGTGCCAGAAGGTGAACTCTTCGTGAGTGGTGACAACCGCGAAGGTAGCAACTCGTTCGACTCGCGTAGCGGCCTTGGCACCGTGCCATACTGCCGCGTAGTTGGCCCAGCCAGCTTGCGCATCTGGCCATTCGAAAAGTTCCGAACGTTTTGAAAAACCGCCAGTTTAGCTGGCGGTTTTTAGGTTAGGCTTCCGCATCAAGCGACGGTCGATCAAGCTGCTTAATCTCAATGTTTTCTTTATCGCTGGCCGTAATTTTAATCACATCCTTATCTACCAAGTTCAAAGACTTATATGCTGCATTGTAATGATTCACAGTCGTGCCGAGCGCATTCCCGAGCTTCTTCATATAACCATCAAAGGCCGTAATGTGCGAGCCAAGTTTCGCGACACGCGCCTGAATTTCCTGCGCATCCTTTTCGATTTGCAAGCTACGCAAGCCCTGCAAAATCGTCTGCAGATAAGCCATGAAACTAGTCGGACTCGTAATAATCACCTTTTTGTCGCGAAAGGCATACTCGATTAAATCGCGCTCGCTACCAGTCGTACCAACCTTCGCAATCAATAGATCATAATAAAGCGCCTCAGACGGAATAAACATGAAGGCAAAGTCCATCGTCTTTTCGCTCGGGCGGATATATTTCGAAGTCTCATCAATGCGCCCCTTCAAATCGTCACGCACTTTCTTAGCATAAATTTCGCGCGTCGCCTTGTCTTTAGCGTCTACCATGCGGTTGTAGTTTTCGAGAGAGAATTTCGAGTCGACTGGCAGGATTTTTCCCTTATCCAAGAACACCACCGCATCAACAATCTCGCCATCTTTGAATTTGAACTGCAAGCTATACGAGCCTGGTGGCAAAACATTACCCAGCACCGAATCAAGATAATACTCGCCAAACACACCGCGCTGCTTTGGATTTTGCAAAACCGCCTGCAAAGTCTTGAGCTCATCCGCCACCGAGACCACATGTTTATTAGTCTCCGTAATTGCCGCAATGCGTTCGGAAATATCCGCTACAACCTTGTTTGACTCGCGCAGCTGCTTGCTAGACTCGGACAACTGTTGCGTAATAGACTCTTGCACTCTGGCGTTATTATTATCTATTTTGCGGTCGAGCGCCTGGTTCATTTGCTCGATTTTGCTTTGCGTGCGATAGTTATCATCGTCAATTTTACGATTCAAATCCTTGCTAAGCTGCGAAAATTGTTTCGAAAAATAAAACATCATTACAACTATCACAACTATCACAACAGCAATTGCGATGATTGTCGAAATATCCATAAGCACATTATATACCAAAAGCCTTAAAAAGCCGCCCTCATTGAGGGCGGCAATTCGTCCAAACTCTCATGACATTTTGAGCAAGAAGCTCGAGTCATAAGTGGACACCCGGCTCCGTCTTTCTTGAGCCAGATCGGGTACTTTCAGATCGAAGACCGGTTTTTCAGAGACGAGAACGCGCTCGATCTTATTTTTCCGTTCTTTTTCGATAATAGCCCAGGTCGCATCTTCGAGACGCGCAAACTGGACCGGTTGTTCAAAGCCGGCAACCTTGCGGCCTTCCAACGTAATAACGCCGTCAGTAACGAGCGTGCGCTTTCCAGAATGGAAGAAAAACAGTCCATCAGCTTGCGTCACGAACGTCCGGTCGGCGCCGATTTTCTCGCGGATATCCAGCTTGTTTGGGTCTCCTTTAGTCACACTTACCAGCCCGCGATTCTTTTTCCATTCGATCAGTTCGTTCGAATGATAGAACGCGGAACGGTATCCATTCCCGTTATACACGAGGAAAAGCTCGCCGTCGAGGCTGCACTGGTTTTTGAAGACCTGCTCTTCTTGCAATACGCGCTCTTCTTGCGCCGTCTCGAGAGACAGTCGCGCGAAGCCATCAGGCGTCACCTTGAAGTCGACAGTATTTTGTCCTTTCGATGTTGAACGGGTTGATATGCATGCGAGTGTTCCGGCATCCCGGTCGATGCGCGCATACCACTTGTTCGTCCAACGAACACAGTCATCTTGAATATGTACGATGTCGCCACCGCGGACATATCCACCAGTAAATTTTCCTCCTTCTACTATAATCTTTGCGATCATTAAAGATCACCCTCTCAAATGAACTCGGTTCTATTACTAAAACCTGTTCCGTTATTATACTACAAATGAGCCTTTTTGTCAATTACGCTTACGATTTATTAGCCCAGATAACAGAGCAGCTTCTTGCCTATTGACTTTTTATAACGCTTATGTTATAATAATAGGTACGCTATTTGATTATTCACCTAGCGCGCAACTTACAAGCTAATCAGTTCTTCCTGCCCCAATCCCGAGAAACTCGCACAAGTTTTTCGAGATCGGGGCAGGATTCATGTCTGCCCACCACAAGAACAAAAGATAATTCTTAAGGAGGCAACTATCATGAAAGAAACAAGAACAACCAGAAGAGTCAACCGCCACGTCCGCTGGGACCGCATTATCCTCGTGCTCGCCATCATCGTTGGCCTGATCGTTACGATCAAGTACTTCGCTGGCAAGCGCACCGAGATTGCAGCCAAAGCAGACCACAAGCCCGACACTCATGCAAGTGAGTATTTCCAGGAGGCTATCGCGCCAGATACAGAAACTGCGCAGCCCGATGAAAATACCGCTAGCTACGCCCTGCTCTCCGGAGCAGATATCAGCAAACACAACGGCGAGATCGTCACTGATGGCGATTTCGTAATTGTGAAGGCCACCGAAGGTGTTGGCTACGTTGATCCGCGTTTCGAGGAGAACATCCAGAACGCGATCAACAATGGTCAGCTCGCTGGCGTCTACCACTACGCTCGCCCCGACACCGGCAACATGCCGACCGTTGAGGCCGAGCACTTCGTCAAGACCATCAAGCCTTACCTCGGTAAGGTAATGCTAGTCCTCGACTGGGAAGAAGAGGAGGCCATCGACAACACAGTCTGGGTATCTGCCTGGATGTGGCAGGTTTATCAGATGACTGGCGTTCGTCCAGTACTGTATACCTCAGCATCCGTTGCAGAGTCCTATGATTGGACTGGTATCTCGTCCGAATTCGACCTCTGGGTAGCTTGCTACGTGCAGGATACCGCAGATATTCCGAACGGCGAGATTAAGGACTATGATCTGTCCGCCTGGCGGACGATCATCTGGCAGTACTCTACCGCCAACGAGCTCGACCACAATGTCAGCTCCCTGACGGCCGAAGAGTGGCAGGGACGTTGTCTGGCAGACGATACAAAAGTCGCCGGCACTGACCTCATGAGCACCATGCAGACCCTGAGTCTGCGTGCTCAGTAATTTCGACTGATTAGCCCGCTTAAGCTCCGACCTCGCGCCGGAGCTTTTCCTTTGCACAAAAAATACCGCCCCTTTCTAGAGCGGTATTTTTAATGGAGGATTATTCGACTACTTCACCTTCGACGGCTTCATCTTTGTTGTCGTCGGAATTGACGTGATGAGTATGGGCTTCGCCATCCTTAGCGTCACCACCGGCCTGCTGGTACATCTTAGCACCGATAGGCATAATCTTGTCGCTGAGTTCCTTTGTGGCAGCTTCAAGTTTGTCTTTGTCGTCGCCGGATTCTTCGAGAGCCTTCTTGGCTTCCTTGACGGCTTCTTCAATGACTTTCTTGTCGTCGTCAGAGATCTTGTCCTTGTACTCAGTTGGCATCTTTTCGGCAGCGTAGATTTGGTTTTCGAGCTGGTTCTTAGCCTCGACCGCTTCCTTGCGCTTCTTGTCGTCAGCAGCATGTTCTTCAGCTTCGCGCTGAGCCTTTTCGATATCAGCTTTGCTCATGTTGCCAGAGTTCTGAATCGTAATGCTCTGCTCTTTACCAGTACCCTTATCCTTAGCTGTAACATTCAAGATACCGTTGGCATCGAGGCTGAAAGTAACCTCAATCTGTGGGATACCACGTGGAGCTGGGGCGATACCATCGAGAATGAAGCGGCCAAGAGATTTGTTATCCTTAGCGAATTCGCGTTCACCCTGGAGAACATGGATTTCTACCTGATTCTGGTTATCACTTGCAGTCGAGAAGGTTTCGGACTTACTGGTAGGAATCGTAGTGTTGCGATCAATAAGTGGAGTGCGGACGCCGCCCATGGTCTCGATACCGAGGGTAAGCGGAGTAACATCGAGAAGAAGAACATCCTTCACATCACCAGCAAGAACACCGCCCTGGATAGCAGCACCAACGGCAACAACCTCGTCTGGGTTAACACCCTGCATTGGATCCTTGCCAAAGAGCTTCTTAGCGCGTTCGACGACGGCTGGCATACGGGTCATACCACCGACCATAACAACTTCGCTAATATCCTTGGATTCGAGCTTAGCATCGTCGAGAGCTTTCTTAACTGGACCATCAAGGCGATCAAGGAGGTCAGCAACTAACTCTTCGAGCTTAGCACGAGTCAAAGTGAGCTCAAGGTGCTTAGGACCATCAGCATCAGCCGTGATGTATGGCAAGTTGATTTCGGTTTCGTTAGCCGAAGAAAGTTCCTTCTTGGCCTTTTCAGCCTCATCCTTAATGCGCTGCATGGCAGTTGGATCCTTGCGAAGATCGATGCCGTTTTCTTTCTCGAAGTCGGAAAGGATATAGTCGACAATCTTGTTATCGAAATCTTCACCACCAAGGTGAGTATCACCATTTGTAGACTTTACTTCGAAGACGCCGTCACCGATTTCGAGGACGGAAACATCGAAAGTACCACCACCAAGGTCGAAGACGACAATCTTCTGATCGTCTTTCTTGTCGAGACCGTAAGCCAAAGCAGCGGCGGTAGGCTCGTTAATAATACGGCGGACTTCGAGGCCGGCAATTTTACCAGCATCCTTAGTGGCCTGGCGCTGAGAATCGTCGAAGTAAGCTGGGACAGTGATAATAGCCTCAGTAACAGGTTCGCCAAGGTAAGCCTCAGCATCGGCCTTAATCTTGCTAAGAATCATAGCAGAGACTTCTTCTGGAGTCTGAGCCTTGTCAGCGAGCTCAACAGCAACACTGTTGCCCTTTTCGACAATCTTGAAAGGCACAACTTCCTTATCGCGCTGAACTTCTTTATCGCTATATTTGCGGCCGATCAAACGCTTGATGCCATAGATTGTGTTTTCCGGGTTAGTGACGCGCTGGCGCTGAGCAACCTTACCTACGAGACGGTCACCCTTTTTCGTGACAGCGACAACCGAAGGGGTCGTGCGATCGCCTTCGCTGTTTGTAATAACTTCTGGTTTACCAGCGACCATGTAGGCAAACGCGGAGTTTGTCGTACCAAGGTCGATACCAATGATTTTGCCCATATTGAATTATTCCTCCTTTTGGAATCTTGCTTATGTTTAGCACTCGTTCGCATTGAGTGCTAAAATCTGAAGCCATTATAACGCGTTAGCACTCTGCCGTCAAGTCTGCTAATTGATTTTGTTTACTTGATTTTATTCGCAATATTTTTTTATTTCGATTTCTTGAGTAGCTCTTTCTTTTGCGCCATCCAGAGCTGGGATTGACGGACGAGCTTTTTCTCGTCATCTTTATCTTCGAGCATGCATTTGAGGGCTTCTTCCGTAAAGACACCGTTTTGGCTACCCTTGTACAAAATTACAGCTGATCGGCCCGCATGCTCCTTGACGTATTCGCCGGCTAGCTTCGGATTCAGGAAGCTCTCTACTTTACAACCATTTTTCTTGGCCACTGGCGCCACATGCTTCTTAGCCTCTTCGCCCACCGTTATAACTAGCGACAGCTTTTTGGGGTCGCAGAGTTCACCAAGCTTTTTGTGCTCTTCCTCGGAGGTTTCGCCTAGTTCATTCATACTGCCGAGCACTGCGATGCGTTCTGGGGCTTCAAAACTATATAGAGTCTTAAGTGCTGCTTCGACTGCCGCTGGCGACGAATTGTAAGTATCATCAAGCAGAGTCGTATTGTTTTTACCCTTCAAGACCTGCATGCGTCCAGGAACGGCGTGCGCCTTCGAGAAGGCCTCAGCAATCTGCTCTGCCGTCGCATCAAACTTCGCCAAGACTGCTGCTGCAGCGAGCACCGATTTGAGTTGCTGTTCGCAGACGACTGACGTCGAGACTTCGATTGGGTCAAGCTCGCGCGATTTAAAAATACCCTTATATCCCTCGAGTGGATTACTCACGGTAATTTCAAAACCGTAGTCCACCTTCGAATCGAGACCAAAAGTAAAGAAGCTGTCCTGGATGTATGACGGAGAGCAATCATCGCTGTTAATTAGAACCATCTCAGAATAATCCGTCACTTCGAGTTCTTCGTTCGCCACCGCATTCATATCTTTAAAATTTTCCATGTGCTCTGGCGTAATCGCTGTTACAACCGCCATATCTGGTGCCAGGTACTCGCCAAAGTGCGCAATCTCACCCGGATGATCCGTGCCGAGTTCCTGCACAATAAAATCCGGATCATCATCATTCTTGATTTTGGCCTTCATCTTTTTAAAAACCGACAACCAGGCCTTGATCGAATGGACACCTTCTTCTGGATAATCCACGCCAAGGAGTGCGAGTGGCACAGACATTTCAGAATTATAATTCCCCTCCGCCATGCGCACCTTATGCCCCGCCGAGCGCAGAGCCGCAGTAATTGTGTGTTTCGTAACCGTCTTGCCTACCGATCCTGCCACGACAATCAGCTTTGGATGATGGTGCCGGAAATATTTTTTGACATATTTTTCCAAACGTGAGCGAACGATAGACTTAAGCATAATTTTATTTTAGCAAAAAGCGGGGCCACATTCGCCCGCGCGTTTATTTTTCTTTCAAAAACTGACTAATACCCTTGAAGGACATGAGCCAACCGCCAAAGATAGAACCAACCGTCGCCCAAATCAGATCATACATTGTATCATCGAGACCCTGAGAGATAAGCTGTTGCATACTGAAGCCAAGGATTTTATCCATCGCAAATTCGAAGAATTCCCAGGCGGTCGCAATCGCCATCGAGAAGAAGATAATAAAGAGACTGCGGAAAAGGCGTGGGCTGCGCTGCACGCTAAAATATTCGACAGCATAATGCCCAATTAAAGCCGTCGAAACACCAGAAAGACAATGAATCACCTTGTCGTAATATGGCACATACTTATAAAGATCAAGACAAATACCCAAGCAGTGCGCAATCGCAATAAATAGATAGTACAGAATCTCGATACGGAACGGGATTTTTGTCTTAAAGATCGCCTCCACAACATCTGGCACTAGTGGCAACAAGAAAGCCGCAATGCAGGCCCCAATTTTGTCGTAACCTGGGTCGATCGCACAGCGTAATAACATAGCGCACGCAAAAATCCAAAGCAAAGCCCTGATGATTCTTAGGGCGATATTTAATCGTTTGCGCGTGATCATTTTTCTAATCCTCTAGTTCAATTATGGCGAGGCCAGACATTAAGCGGAGCTTGAAATTTGGATTGTTTTCCAAAAACTCATTCACGGCGCGAGCACTACCCGGCAAAGCTGAGTTGCGATAGTCATGCACTACGATCTTGCCACCCTGATTCAACTTTGGTGCGACTAGTTTTAAGCTAGTCTTAATCGACTCATAATAATCGCCATCCAGGAGAGCAAAGGAAATCTGGCTAGGCAAATCATCGTTCGCATCGAGCTCGTTAAACCAAGCCTTCATAATGACCGGCTCTGGCAGGCTCATTTTTTTAAACTTACTTGCGACCGAGACAGCATTGGCCTTGAGTTCGCCCGGACGAAAAGCCCAACCGTCGCCAGATTTATCTTCAGCAGTTTTCTCTGGCAAACCCTCAAACGAGTCGTAAAGCCACAGCCATTTTTCTGGCCAATCTTGCATTACTTCGGCCATTTTAACCGAAGTGTCGCCCATGTAGCAGCCAAACTCAACCACGTCGCCCGGGATATCCTCGGTCGACTTAAGTACATCCAGCACAACTTTGAGCTCGCGCTCGGCGATTTGCAAATCTCTAGTCATTAAAGAATTCAATTTCCTTCAAAAGTTTAGCGAAGTTTTCGTGTAGTTCCGCTACGCTGCCAGAGTTATCAAGATAGTAATCAGCAATAGCGATTGGGCCGCCCTTTTCAAGGTTTTCAATCTCGGTCTTATCGCGCATAGCAGATTCTTCTGGAGTAAGCGGGCGAACTGGGCGCTCGGCAAGACGTTTGCGGCGCATCGCTTTCGGCATCACAACTGCTACGACCGTCATTTCGGTAGGAAATTCTTTGCGAAGAATATTGTATTCGGTCCAGCTATAGAGACCATCGAGCACAATGCGCTTTTGGCCAGCTTCGATCAATTTCTTAGCTTCTTCGAGTACACGATTAACAACAAAATCTTTGCCTTCTTCGGCACGGAGCTTTTCACGGATCATGCGTTCGTTTTCAGGATTAATTTCAAGGCCAGCCTCTTTTACGGCATTTAGGACAACCCCGCCAAAATAGACTTTTGGCACCCCGCGCTCAGTAAGATACTCAATCAAGGTTGATTTGCCGCTGCCGCACATACCGACAATTGCAAGAATTTTTACATCGCTATTATTAGAGTTTGCCATTTTTCTCCTATCCACATTGATTCCTTGATATTACTCGACAGCAACAACTATCACGCCTTGGTGATTTTTCCATATTTTAAACTATTTTACCCCTGTAGTCAATTTGAGAATCCTTATGCTTGCAGTTTTTAAAAAGACTATCTACACTATAGATAGTTTGTCTCCAAAACAAAAAGCCCTTTACCTTAGGAGGTGAAAACAAAATGAAAGCAGATGCTCTTCCGATTACGATCCGCTTCAATTTCCAAGGCGATTCTTCGCCGGCTGCATTCCATCGCGCTAGCCACGATATCCACGAAAAATATCGTATTCTTGTCAAAACCTACGAAACCTACCGATACATCAACATGCATACCATAAGTGCGCCTGCTACTATTACCTACAGGCGCAACTCAATCATGCAGCATGTGTATCATAAAGGATTCTTCAAAAATGGTTTCTTGGGATTCTTCAAAAAGGAATACTTTCTTGACGTGGTCGTTTATCCCGATGGAACGCTCGTTTTTCAGCGTTTTTAAAGCCCAGCTCCGAAAAAGCCCCGCATTTTTGCGGGGCTTTCTTCATGCCATTTTTCTTAGATAATCACATTCAAAACACGGGTCCAGAGTTCGTCTACGAAGGCCTTATTAATATTGCCAACCATCGAGAGACCCGAGACGCCAGATTCCATGAACTCACGCACCAGCGCCACAATCGTGCGCTTGTCGATTGAGTTAATCATCTCTGGCATTTTTTCAAGCGGCTCATACTTATCAAGCACAGCGAAGTCGCGCAGATAGCTATTACTAATCTGATCTGCAGTTTGGGCTAGCATCTGCAAACGACCAAGCGAATAAGTCTTAGCCTGCTGAATATCCGCCTCACTAATATCACCATTAATCACACGCGAGAGCTCAATCGCAATCAAATCGAAGAGCTCACTAGCGTTTTCGGAGTTAACCTCGCCGTCAAAATCCCAGTTACTCGACCAGCAGTCACTACCCGTATCGGAGCCCATGCCATAGACAATGCCACGCTTGCGGGCGGTGCCGAAGATTTTGCTACTCATCGTACCGTTCAGAATGTGGTTCAAAATCGCCATCGCATGCTGCTCTTTTGGCAAAAGCGGACGATCAATAATAAAGCTAAAACCGAAGCTCAAGTTGCTGGCATCTTTACGGCGAATCAGAATCGGTTTAGCAGCATGGTAGTCCGTCGAAGGCAGTTCGAGATGTTGGCCAGTTTGCAGCTGCCACGATTCGAGCATTTCGACGATTTTATCGCGGCGGTCTTTAAGGTCGCCACAGATAATAAACTGCATATTTTTCGCCGTGTGTGTACGGTCGTGATGCTCAATAACGTCTTCGAGACGAATGTTTTTCAAAGTCTTAATGCGCTCACTGTAGGTCAGAGCACGTTCGCCCAAATCTTGCTGTAGCTTTGGCCAAATCAGGCGCGAATAATCGTTCTGGTAGCCGGTCAATTCTGAGCGGACGTTGCCCTTTTCGGCGGCCATTTCTTTTTCATTGAAGATTGGGCGCGCGATGGCGAGCTCCTGCAGGCGCAGAATGCGTTCCCACTCAAAATCTGCACACTCAGCTTCGTAGGCGATGAAGTAATCTGAGGTCCAAGCGTTATGATAGGCACCATTCTTTGTAAATTCCTGCTCATAAGCCTGCTCGTCTTCAAATTCTGCATTCTGACCAAAGGCCATATGCTCCATTAAGTGAGCGACTTCATAGATTTCTGGGCTAGCCGTAAAGCGGTTGCCGGCACGAAAAATTGCATGAAAATTCATCACGCTAGCTCCAGGAACATCAATTAGGAGACCGCGCGCACCAGATTTTAGTTTTACTTCTTCAATAATATGTTTCATCTACGGACAATAACTGTAATTCAACTTTAAATACCTATTATTTAATTTTAGAGACCGAGGTGGGTTTTATCAAGAGAAACAGAGCCAAAAAAGACTCCGTTACGGAGTCTTTTTTATTTTGCCTTAGCGGCGACCGTGCTTCTTATTCTGGCGAGCCTTTTTCTTGCTCTTGCGCGCAGCGTTACGGGCGGCGTTGCGGTTTGTATTCGAGCCACTTCCCTTAACCGAGCCATTCATAGTATGATGAACACCTTCGTTCGTACTCACGCCGTGTTCGTCCTTGCTGAACTCGTTGTCCATATTCTTAACACCGGCAGAGATTTCGTTGACGCCCTTTTCGGTAGCACCTTCAGCCATTTTAGTAAGCTCAGTGTCGTACTTATCATCAGAGACTTCAGCGACTTCCTGGCGGCGGAGGCTAAGGATGATATGCATCACTTCCTCGCGCAAAGCACGCTGAAGACCATCAAAGAGTTTCTGAGATTCAGAGCGGTACTCAACCAATGGATCGCGCTGACCAACTGAGCGCCACTGAATGCCTTCGCGGAGATGCTGCATGCTTTCGAGATGCTGCATCCAGAGCGTATCGAGAACCTGGAGATAGACTTCGCGCTCAATCTTGCGCATGGTATCTTCACCAAATTCGAGCTCCTTGTCGTGATACATTTCTTCCACAGCGACAGTTGCGAGACGGACACGTTCCTTCTCCTTGCGGATGCGGCCGATCGTATCAATCAAATCCTCGTCTAGATCAAAGACGCGCTTGAAGTTTTCGTTGAACTTCTTATTCACGCGGGAGCTGAACTGGCAGAGCTCAGCGATTTCTTCCTTGTAGAGGCGAGAAATTTCTGGGCGGATATTGTCACCTTCAAGAATGCGGCGGCGCATCGTGTAGACCACTTTGCGGTGGCGCGAGATAACGTTATCGTACTGGACGACATTCTTGCGGGAGTCGAAATTAAAACCTTCGATACGCTTTTGGGCCTGTTCGAGTGTCTTGCTGACTGTCTTGTTGCGGATTGGCATATCATCATCAATACCAAGGCGCTGCATAATCATACCAATGCGATCACCCTGGAAGATGCGCATCAGGTCATCTTCGCAAGATACGAAGAACTGCGTAACACCTGGATCGCCCTGACGACCACCACGACCACGAAGCTGGTTATCAACGCGGCGGGAATCGTGACGAGCCGTGCCAATTACGACGAGACCACCAAGTTCCTTGACGCCTTCGCCGAGCTTAATATCGGTACCACGACCAGCCATGTTGGTTGCCAAAGTAACAGCGCCCTTCTGACCAGCCTTTTCAACAATCGCAGCCTCACGCTCGTTGTTCTTGGCGTTCAAAAGTTCAAATGGAATACCTTCGTTAGCAAGGTAAGCCGCAATTCTTTCGTTGTTTTCAATCGAATCGGAACCAACGAGAACCGGCTGACCCTTCTTATGATATTTCTTTACAGCAGCAGCAATTGCTTTGAGCTTGGCAGCGCTCGTGCGGTAAATCAAATCGTCCTTATCGACACGAATAATTGGCTTGTTCGGCGGAATCTGAACCACATCGAGGCCATAAATCTGCTGGAACTCTTCAGCTTCGGTAAAGGCTGTACCAGTCATACCGGAAAGCTTGCGATAGAGGCGGAAGAAATTCTGGAAGGAAATCGTGGCAAGCGTCATAGATTCCTGGCGTACCTGGACGGCTTCCTTGGCTTCGATAGCCTGATGGAGACCTTCGTTGTAGCGGCGACCATGCATGAGACGACCAGTGTTTTCATCGACAATCACGACTTCGCCACTGTTCGTAACGACATAATCCTTATCGCGCTTGAAGATAGTTTCGGCGCGAAGGGCCTGTTCGAGATGGTAAACGATGCGAGTATTAGCGGTCGAATAAAGCGTATCAATACCGAGGATTTTCTGAACCTTTTCAACACCAGCATCAGTCAAAGCTACTGAGCGGCGCTTTTCGTCGATAATGTAATCTTCGTCAGAGAGCTGAGCACAAACCTTAGCAAACTGGTAGTAGCTAGCTGGGTTATCTGCAGCTGGCGCAGAAATAATCAATGGCGTACGCGCTTCATCGATCAAGATTGAGTCAACCTCATCCACGATCGCGAAGTTAAGTTCGCGCTGGCGGAGATAGTTGGTATTCTTGATTATGTTGTTGTGAAGATAGTCGAAGCCAAATTCGTTGTTCGTACCGTAAGTAATATCACAGTTGTAAGCTTCCTTACGCGTACAAGGTTTGAGATGGCGGAAGCGCTTATCTTCGTGATCTTCATTGACGTATTCAGGGTCATACATGAAGCTAGCTTCGTTAATAATACAACCCGTAGAGAGACCCAAGAAGTGATAGAGTTCACCGTTCCAACCGGCGTCACGCTGAGCAAGATAATCGTTAACCGTAACTACATGCACACCGCGACCCGTCAAAGCATTGAGGTAGGCTGGAGCAACAGCCACGAGAGTTTTACCTTCACCCGTCTTCATTTCGGCGACGTTGCCTTCATGAAGGGCAATACCACCAATCAACTGAACATCGAATGGGCGCATCTTCAAGACGCGATCGCTAGCCTCGCGTACGATTGCAAAGGCATCTTCAAGCACAGCGTCAAGTGCTTTAGCATCATAAGAACGTTCATTCTTATCTGTAGACGTTTTAGCTTTCTTAGCCTTCTTGGAAGCCTTTTCGGACTTCTTTTCGTCTTTGACTTTTTCGAGCGCAATTTTAGCTTGTTCTTCTTTGAGGAGCTTCTTAATACGCTTTTGCAAAACAGCCGTCTGCTGCTGGAGCTCTTCGTCACTCATTGCAGCATATTTGTCTGCTAGGTTATTAATATTAATAACGCGCTTGCCCATGCGGCGAAGAGTTTTCTTCTGCGCATCACCAAAAATGTGCTGCAAAAAGATGGTAAGACCGCTCTTATCGGCGAGCTTATCCGTAGGCTTCTTTTCTTTGCGAGCCTTCGTGCTTTTAGCTTGAACTTTCGTGTTGCTGGTTTTGGTTTTCTCGGACTTTTTTGTCGCTTTTTCTGCCACCCCGTGCTTCTCTGACCTCTTCTCTTTCATTGTTCTAGTATAGCACGCTTATTTCTTGCGGAAACGAGCGAAGATCCCTTTCTCGTTACGGTTGCTAACTTCCGTCTTGAAGCGGCGAATCTGACCATCAAGCTTGGCTTCGAGCAAATCGACACCGGCAAAAACGTTTGATGCTTCATCCTTAGCAGCGATAACCTTGCCACCAGGAATATCCAACGATGCGGAAATTTCATACTTGTTGCCATGTTCGCGGTTAACTTCCGTCACAACGATTTTGGCAACGATATCTTTGCGGTTGGCGCGTGGAATATGCTTGTCCAACTTGCCAAGACGCTTTTCGACGTATTTGACGAGAGCAGGCTCAACTTTGTAGTTAGAACCGCTTACTTCAATATTTTCAATCATTTAGATTTTCTCCTTTCCATCTAAATATTTGCGAAGAACTTCCGGAACAGTGACCGTGAGGTCCTCATTCTGATAGTTCTCAATGACCGCAATCATCGCACGGCCGAGGGCAAATGCTGTGGCATCGTTCGTATGAACGAGCTCAACTTCGCCATCTTCGCGGCGGACACGAGTGCCCAAGCGGCGCGATTGATAATCTGTCATGTAATCTGCAGTATGAGTTTCACGATACTTGTTCTGGCCTGGCATCCAGACTTCGATATCAATACCACGAGCATCAGGCTTACCAATATCATAGGTGCACTTGCGAATTACCTGATATGGGAGCTTGAGTTGCTCGACGAGCCAGCGCTGAATCGCAATAAAGAGTTCGTGCTCTTTGCGGCTGGTTTCTTTGGTCGAGAAGCTTTCCATTTCGAGCTTATCGAACTGATGCATGCGAATGATGCCTTCCATATCCTTGCCGTAAGTACCAGCCTCTTCGCGGAAGCTCGTAGCGTAGCCGAGATAGCGGATAGGAAGTTCTTTTTCGTCGAAAATTTCGCCCTGATGCATTGAACCCAAGACGTGCTCGGCGCTACCCTGAAGCCAGAGTTCCTGCCCCTCAATCTTGTAGCGATCTTCACGTGGCTCGAGACGATCCATAGCGTCGTACATTTCAGTACGAAGCATGAGAGGTGGCAAGACTAGCGTAAATGGCTTAGTCGAAACACCTTCGAGATGATTCTTTTCAATGATTTCTTTAATGACATTTTCATCGGTCAAGCTGTTCATGACGAAGTTTACAATCGCCATCTGGAGCTTTACCATGTCGCCCTTGATATAAGCGAAGCGAGAGCCGGTAACCTTGGCGGCACGTTCCTTGTCTAGCCAGCCACGTTGCTGAGCGAGATCATAGTGCGTGCGAGGTTCAAAATCGAACTTCGTCGGTTCGCCACAAACTTCGGCGACCTCGTTTTCGTCTTCGGATAAGCCAACCGGAACATCGTCTTCTGGGACGTTCGGAACAGTCTTGAGTTTACTAATGAATAGAGTTTCAGTCTCAGTCAATTTTGGTTCGATTTCGGCGAGTTGCTTCTTGAGTTCCTTGCCCTGCTCAATAAGAGCAGCATCGGGCTTGCCATTTTTCATCTTTGCAGAGATTTCGTTGCGCTCGTGACGCAATTTGTCTGCCTCTGCTGCGAGTTGCTTGCGCTCATCGTCGAGACGCAAAATCTCGCCGAGGTCGATTTCGTCACCGTAACCCTTGTTACGAATCGCATCCTCCACCTTGCTTTGATTTGCCCGGATATAATTGATATCTAGCATAATACTTTTATTTTACCATGTTTTATCTGTACTAGACACAAGGATTGACTACTTTTATATATCTGTTTCAAAAGTAATACGCCAAAGCCTCCGCGAGGCCCGTGCGACAAAAAATAAGGGTAAGAATTATTGACATTTTTAGCGTTATATGTTATAATACATATATTGGTAATTATCCACCACGTATCCTTAAAGGAGGAACTAATGGCTAATCTTATAATTCCTAACGTCTATTTTCTCAAGGCAGGTCTTCTCAATCGTTTAAGAAAAGAAAAACGATTCGTCTATATCGATATCGTCGATGACGGAAGACCCATTCATCCCGATCTTCTCGGCGACGACGCTGACGCGAGTTTTAGAATAGACGCCGTAATGACCAACGACGACTTCGTCGTAAACGGATACGGCGTCGCATTCGTATTCGCGCGCGCCAAATGTAGTGAAGATGCCATAGAAAAGGCCGTACACGCCATCGCAGAAGACGTAGCAAATCTCAGCACCGATTTGTACGATCTCTACGTAGACGCGAATGATGCCAATACCTTCGGGGAGGCCTAATTGCTCCCATCCTCGGCTGATCCAGTCGAGGATTTTTCATGCCTCAAAAATCAATAATCTCGTCTAGGCCCATCAATTGACTTTTGTTAGTTTTTATGTTAAAATATGCAACCATAGGACCTGAAGCCTACGACCATTTGCAAAGGAGATGATTATATGCCGGATTTCGAAACGAGAGTTCACTTTTTCGAAACCGACCCCATCAGCAGACTACTCAGCGGCAGATCTTTCGCCTACATCGACGTCATTGACGACATGGGACTTCTGCATCCTGGCATCCTCGACAAGGCAGGCGCCAAACTGAAGCTGAAGAAAGTCCTGACAAACCCGGACTACGTCTTGGGTAATTTCAGAATCGCCGTTGTGTTCGCCCGGGCCAAATGCAGTGCTGCCGAAATCAGAAAAGGCATCGAGTCTATCGCGGCAGATCTTTCCGCCTCGGATGACGAGCTGTACGATCTCTACAAGCGCGCGCATGCCGAGGGAGTCCTCGATGGACTTTGGAACTAAGCTATATAATCTCATTTGCCCGTCCATACCTGGCGGGCTTTTTCTTGCCACGTGGTACAATATGCTTATGGATAAAAAGCTAAAAGCCTACATTCAGGAGGCTACCGAACTAGCCAAGAAGCCAAGCAAAGACAAACGCGAATACCATCTGACAATGCTCCAGCATTTTCAGCATGAACGCGAGGTGCATCTCTTCGTTACGCTCGCCTTTGCGCTTTATATGATTTTGTTTTTCTTTGCCTTTGTTTGCGTCAGTATTTTCGTGCAAGATTCGTGGCTACTTAGTTTCTGTCTAGGCTTTATTACGCTCGCCCTCACGGTAACCGAGGTTCTCTACGTGCGCCACTACTATCTACTTGAGAACGGTTGCCAGAAACTCGAAGAGATTTCCAAAAAGTTCTTCCCTACAAAAGAGTGGCAATAAATCTTATAATAGTGTCATGACACGGACATATAGTATTAAGTTCAAGTATGCAAATTGGGCACATCTTTTTCAGTACTATCTTCATAGCACATTACTTCATTTGACTAAAGAAAAGATTAAAGATTTTAGTTATAACTACCAGATTAAATGCGATGGTAATCTGGTATTTATCGAGATTACCGACGATTTAGATAAATTAATCTACTGGCCAGATTTTTACGTGGCCACCAAGGCGATACCGACTGAGGCTAAGAGGCTAGCCCTGGCCATGAATGCCGAAATAACCGAATTGGACGCCAAGAAGCTCGCCCAGGAGATTCTAGGCGCCGACCATTCTTTGATGCCGGCCAAAATCGGGAACGAAATTCTTTATGCCGAGAGCGACACGCTCGAAGCGCCATACCTAAAATTGAAACTCAAAGACACAAAGCCGCGCGATCGCCTGATTTATGCCAATATTATCTCGTCTTCGGCAGAGAGCGCGGTAATGGCCGCAGCGCTGCTTGATCCGTATTTGGCAGCCATCGAAAGAGCGATTCAAATCAACCACGACGATATCTTAGTTTCCAAAAGCAACGACATCCTTAATGTCCGCTCAGAGCAGGCTCTAGACCTTGGTAAAATCATCGACAAAGCCATCAAATATCTACACAAGGAAGCCTTCGATAAAACCTGCGACAAAAACCGCGATTACCTGATCAAGAACCTCGATATCGCGCAGATTTTTGAATACTCTGGTTGCGCCGTATCGCGCGCAAAGGCAACAGAGATTATCAAGAGTACGGATATCACAAAGGCTTTAAGGTCGATTGAGTTCGATTTTGATGACTAGATTATAGGGATTTTTGGCGCCAGATTATCCCCTCAGGTTGAGGCTTTACTTCAAGAGTGAAATCTGTTATAATGGGTCGTAATTATGAAAGAAGCAATCCAACCAAAAGACTATCGTTTTGTGGTCTTTGCCGATGAACAGGCAAAGTTTTCTTTCCTAACGCGCTCGACCGCTAAGTCGGAAGAGACCATCAAGTGGACCGATGGTAATGAGTATCCGCTCGTAAAGATTCAGATCTCGAGCGCATCTCACCCATTCTTCACTGGCGAGGAAAAGATCATCGATACCGAAGGTCGCGTCGACCGCTTCAAGGCTCGCGCACAGAAGGCTGCGGCTCTCCGCAACACCCTCGGCAACAAGGTCACCAAAGCGAAGAAAGAAGCCGAAAAGAAGGCTGCAAAAGCCGACAAATAGGTTTACTAAAAATCTCCTCATTACGGGGAGATTTTTTATTGCACCACTTGCCGTCTCTTGACGTTTATGTCTTTTTATGATATAATTTCAATATTGCGCTTGCCGAAAGGCGCAAAATTTATCTTTTGGGAGGATATCCTATGTACATTTCTGTAAATGGATTCGCAAAGAAGGTTCTCTCCGCCGTAAAGAGAGAGGCCGCCCATCTCGGCATCGTCCAGGGAGCAGTCGCAATTTGCTTCTCGCCCCGCAGCGGTGTGGCCAGAAATTGGCTAGGGCTTCCTGGTGATGTTACTATCACTGAGCCCGTCTATGGCGCAGGCAACACTATCTTCGTCAAGGACGACAAAGAAGTCGGCGATTGTGCCGGCGTCGTGGCAATGAAGATTGCTGCCGCCAAAAGAGCAAAGATGCTTGGCGAAGCTGCGCATTATACCGCTCACCGCGAAGAGATGCGCTCTGGCGCACTGCCTGACGAATATGTCGGCAACGGTCGCATTAATTGGAAAGGAGCCATCGCTATTCCGATTGGATTCCTGGTCGGCGGCCCCTGCGCTAACTACGGCGAAGAAGCTATGGTCATCTATGTCGCTGTCAGCGGTGGCAGCCAGGACGAAGACGAGCTGGCCGCATCTGCCGCTATTCCCGTGATTCGCAAAATCATGGAGACCGAACACGAAGGCGGCTGGATCCTGAATCGCGATTTTCGCCACGACTTAGGAGACGACGAAGAATCAGACATCGCAGAGCCCGTCAGAAGACCCTACGCCGAAGGCAGCAGCGAATCCTAACCCATGCACCCCTCAGCCACAAGGCCGAGGGGTTTTCTTTTGATATAATAGCCATAATGAAACTACTTCTTCATACCTGTTGTGCTCCGTGCAGCGTTTACTGTATTAAGACTTTGCGCGCCGAAAACATTGAGCCAACTTTGTATTGGTATAACCCAAATATCCACCCTTATGCCGAATATAAGGCTAGGCGTAATTGTTTGGTTGAATACGCTAAGCAGAAAAAGGTTGAGCTCGTCCTTGAGGATGCCTATGGCCTGGACGAGTTTTGCAAGAATGTCACAGATAAGATTACAACCCGCTGTCAAGATTACTGCTATCCAAAGCGCCTGCGCCAGGTTTTTCAGTACGCCAAAGAACATGGCTTTGATACGGTTTCGACCACGCTACTGTATAGCATTTACCAGCAGCACGATTACATCGCCGAGCTGATGGATAAGTTAGCCGACGAGTTTGGCATTGCTTTCCTATACCGAGATTTTCGTGAAGGCTGGCAGGAAGGCCAAGACGAGGCGCGTGCCGCCGGCTTATACATGCAGAAATATTGCGGCTGCGTTTTCTCCGAAGAAGAATCTGGCATTGGTCGCGAGATTGGACGCAAAATGCTCGCGCAGGGCGTTTCGCCAACCAATGCGAACGTGCGCAAAGTTTTGGAAGCCGAAAAAATCAACGGACTCGTCGTACCGAGCGCGATCAAAAAGAGCTTTACGCGCGAGAACGACAACTAGCGCCTGAATTTCTTGATAATATTTTCGATTTTGTTTTGGTAGTATAGGCCAAATAGAAGCCTAAAGAGGCCGAAGCCCATAACACCGACGGCGAGCAAGAGAATAAACGGATATGAACCCTCGTTCATCAAAACAAAAAGCACGATAGCTCCGCCGGCGGCGAGCAAAAGCGCACCACTACCGGCCGTAGCATTAGCCTGGAGTCGGGCGCTTTCGAGTTCGCTCTGCAAATCCGTTACAAAGCTGCGGCGCGAAGACTGAGCCATCGAATTCGTTTCCATGCCATATTCCGCCAAGAACCTACGCATGTCGCGACTATCGTAGTATTCCTTTACAAAACGCGTCTTTGACGACTGGCCGCTCGTAATGCGCTCGTAGGCTTTTTGAATCTTTTCAAAGGTCGCCGAATCGCCACCCTTGTCTGGGTGGTTTTCTTTAACCTTTTCATGATAGGCCTTCTTGATTTCACTAGCAGTCGCATCGGTTTTGACGCCTAGAGTTTCATAGTCGTTATTTTTAGAACCGCCTAAAACCGCTAAACCAATACCCACATCATAAATAATGCCGTGCGCTCTATCTTCGAAAGTCCAGAAACCGTCCCAATCTCGCATGATGCTAATATCTCCACCTTTGCTGCGGATATATTTGAACGCATAGTTTACCGCAAAGCCCAGATTTATGAAG